>CAYGMF010000030.1:13930-17456 GCA_964351075.1 uncultured bacterium | reverse complement strand
AACGCTAGAACTAAAAAAGTAATAAGTAAAGGGGTCGATATTTCTTTTGATTGAGAGGTGTTGATAGAGATTATTTTTTGAGCAGTTTTTTTTCTTTTGGGTTTAGAAGCTGTTTTGACAGCATCCTGAAGAAGCTCTTCAGGGGTTGCATTTAATATCCTTGACATTCCAACTAGCTTTTTCATAGTGAGGCGAGGATAGTGCTGAGAAACTTTTTGAGACTCTTTTTCTGTTAAGCCTAAGGTTGTCCAATCTTGGGTTCTTGAGCCTAAGAGTGCTTTACATGTGCTCTTATGTTTGAGCTGTTTCAAACGCTTCCAATCCGCGTTAGCTTGTGGGGAGTGGGAGGTGAACGTATTATTTAGAAGAACAGCTTCTAGAAGAGGTCTTTTTTGAGATCTAAGATCTTTTCTTCGCCTATTTGAAGGAATGAGTCTTGGTCGGAGGCTTTCTGGACCGCTTATCATTTATTTCACCAAATTGTTTACTATTCTCTTATTTCTATTAATTAAGGTTAGCACTTATATAATTAAATGTAAAGGTTTTTATTTACTAATCTTCTCAAGATATTGTGTTTTAGTTGTTTAAGAGAAAATCCAGAAAAAACTTCCGTGTAGAGGTCTATATAGGCTCTTGTCATACTGAGGGTCTTGCTCTATAATAGCTGCTATTTAATCACTATTGAGCGATGTCTTTATTTTTTGAGGTTTTAAATTTTTTGAAGGAAAGGGTCAAAAAAGGCTCTACCTTATTGCTCGGTTTCTCAGGAGGGCCTGATTCTACGGCTCTTCTCTATCTCCTTTTAGAGGCCCAAAAGAGTCTTCCTTTTGAGCTTCATTTGGCCCATGTTGACCATAAACAGAGGGAAGAGAGCTCTAAAGAGGCTAAAGCGCTTAAAGCGCTAGCTGAGAAGTTGGGCCTTGTCTTTCATTTAAAAGAACTCTCTGGGAAAGTTCAGGGGAATCTGGAGGACTATTTTCGATCTAAAAGGCATGAGTTTTTCTTGGAGCTCCATCAGAACTATAAGTACCAAGCGCTGCTACTTGGTCACCAAAGAGAGGACCTTGAAGAAACTGTTTTGAAGCGCTTTTTTGAAGGGGCACACTTAGAGAAACTCTCTTCTATGAAAGGGGAGAGTCAATTAGAGCAGATGACTCTTTGGCGTCCTCTTTTAGGGCACTCTAAAAAAGAGATCTTAGCTTGGCTCCAAAAAGAAGAGAAAACATATATTGAAGACTATACAAATGAGGATGAATCCTTTTTAAGAGCGCGCATGCGTAAAACGGTGCTGCCCACAATAGAAAAGAAATTTGGAAAAAATATCCGCTCAAACTTAGTTCGACACTCAAAGTCAGCGGCTTTGCTGGAAGATTATTTAGAAATTCAAACAGCCTCAAAGGTGGAAAAGCATCAAAATAAACTTGGATGCTTTTATGATTTTTCTAAAAACTCCTTCCATCTTTTTGAAATCCAATACCTTTTAAGAAAGTATGTGGGCCAAAGAGGGGAGTCTTTGAGCTTTGATCAGCTTCACTTTTTAAGCGGGGCCCTTGAAAAAGGATGTTCGAACAAAAGAGTGAAAATGAAAGGGCTTGATCTCTATGTGGATAGATCTAAGCTTTTTATCTTTTCAGATTTTGAGCTAGAGCTTCCCCAAAAAGCCCTTTCTCTAAAACCTGGAACTCATACTTTTGGCTGTTGGGAAGTTCGTGTTGAAGAGGCTTTTGCTTTAAAAGATTCTAAGCTTGGTTGGAAAAGACTCTTTGAAAATGAGGGAAAATTCTTTTTGCAAATCCCAAAAGGGGATTATCAACTAAGTGCTCCAAATTTAGTTTCAGATCGATTTTATTTCCATAAGATGCTTAAATCTTGGCTCTCTCACCATAAAATTCCGAGCTTTTTTTCTACATTAATACCTGTTATTCAATCAGATAAGAAGATTTTCGCTGAAGTTTTAACAGGAAAAACTCCTTTTATGTTAAAAGAGAACCACCTAAACATAAGCTTAGCTTATAAGAAAAATTAAAGTGGAATTATTTTTTTTGAGAGACTAAAATAGGTGCGGAGAAAACAAAAAGTTCTCATAAACTTCATAATCTCAAAAAAATAAGTCTTATGAGCTCCTCAAAAAGTTCAAAAAAAGTTAAGAAAAAAAGACTCTTCTTGACTAATAAGTCAAAAGTACGAGAT
Source organism: uncultured bacterium (assembly GCA_964351075.1). GTDB lineage: Bacteria > Chlamydiota > Chlamydiia > Chlamydiales > JAAZZY01 > JAJACV01. The sequence continues at coordinate 15,266 of CAYGMF010000030.1, read as the reverse complement.
AGCTTGATATTGAGACCACCCACAAACAAAATACGGAATTATGGCAGACAATAATAACAATAAAAATACTCCCCCTAAGAAATCATTTCCTGGCAGCTTTTTCCTGTTTTTACTGGCCGCTGTCTTTATAGTTTTTGTGATTCAGAATTTTACGAATCAAAAGTCAGCTAAAGTTTCATTTAGTCATCAGCTTGAACATTTAGTGAATTTAAACTTGATTCACCCTGAAGAGAGCCGCAAAACAGCCTTGAATGACAATTTGGTCACTTTTAGTGGAAAGTTTCGTTCAACAGATACTCCAGACGGCAAAAAACGCTACCATTTCTTAGAGCTCCTTAATCAGAATCACCAATATAATGGGGAGATCGCTCGCATCAACAACGAAATGGACATTCAGACTAAAAGAGTTAAGGATGCAGCCGATTGGTTTTTACACCTCTCTGGTCAAAAGATCCCTGCTGCTGGATTTGTTGTTTTAGGAGGTGCTTATGATACTCCTGATCGAGAAAATCGAATTGTTGTGCGCTCTCTTTCAGATCGAGATGTCGTGAGTTTAAAAGACCTCTCTACGAAAGAATCTGGTATCTCCACACTGAGTGAAGCTTCTACCTTTAATGTAGAACTTACCTCGCTTATTCAAAATTTCAGGTCACCTGTTTTAGGAATTGGTAGTGAATCTATTAAGCAACAACTCAAAACCCTTAACGAAGATGTAGTAGCTGCTCAATCCAAATCTTTAGCCGATCAACAATCCATTTATAAATCTGCTTTGACTCAATTAGATGGCATAGTCTCACAACTTAATCAAATGGATCGACATGCAAGGCTTAATCAGCTTAGAAGTGTTCGAGCTTATAGAGAAGAGCTAGACCAGTATAATATAGTGAGTTCTGAACTTGCTGAGAATCAGGTCGAACTTGATAAAGCTCGTCAATCTGTTGCAAATGTTATTTGGTTCTTTAATAATAAAGAGCTCTCAACAAGAGCTTTAGAAAAGCAAGACCCTGAGGCCTATAGTCACTGGTTTGCGAATGCAAAACAAGAATGGGATGGTTTTTCTCAGAATAAAGGATACGCCTTTAAAGCGCCGGACCAACCTCGCAATGCTGTTTTAGAAAGAACTTTTAAAAGTGAAGAGCCCGCTACGAACTATTTCAGTTATCTCTTTAGCTTTTTACCGGTTATCCTAGTAGTCCTACTGCTTTGGTTCATCTTCTCTCGTCAAATGAAGGGGATGGGAAACAATGCGATGAGCTTTGGAAAGTCACCAGCTAAAATGATCAATAAAGCGCAGCACAAAGTTACTTTTGCTGATGTCGCAGGAATTGATGAAGCT
>CAYGMF010000030.1:7146-13830 GCA_964351075.1 uncultured bacterium | reverse complement strand
CAATAAAGCGCAGCACAAAGTTACTTTTGCTGATGTCGCAGGAATTGATGAAGCTTTAGAAGAACTAGAAGAAATTGTAGAATTCTTAAAATGTCCTACAAAGTTTACAGCACTAGGCGGAAGAATTCCTAAAGGAGTTCTTTGTGTAGGTCCTCCAGGAACAGGAAAAACATTAATCGCAAAAGCGATTGCAGGGGAGGCAGATCGTCCTTTCTTCGCGATCTCTGGATCTGACTTCGTAGAGATGTTTGTAGGAGTTGGAGCAAGCCGTATCCGAGACCTTTTTGACCAAGCTAAAAAGCAGGCGCCATGCATCATCTTTATCGATGAAATCGATGCGGTAGGTCGCCACAGAGGCGGAGGAGTTGGCGGCGGTCACGATGAAAGAGAGCAAACTCTCAACCAACTTCTTGTTGAAATGGATGGTTTTAACTCTAATGAAGGGGTAATCCTAGTCGCTGCTACAAATAGACCTGATGTCTTAGACAAAGCGCTTCTAAGACCGGGTAGATTCGATAGACGTGTTATTATTGACCTGCCTGATTTAAAGGGACGTTATGAAATTCTAAAGGTGCATGCTAGACGAGTTAAGCTTGACCCTGCTGTTGACTTGATGGCTATTGCTCGCGGAACGGCCGGATCTTCTGGTGCTGATCTTATGAACCTTCTAAATGAAGCCGCGCTCATTGCTTCGAGAAAATCACGTAATGCGGTCACTATGCAAGACACATTAGAAGCAAGCGATAAAGTCCGCTTTGGTAAAGAAAGACGTAGTTTTGAAATTTCTGAGAGCGAGAAGAAAACAACAGCTATCCATGAAGCAGGCCACGCTGTTGTAGCAATGAGAGTCGATCACTCCGATCCTGTAGAAAAAGTAACCATTATCCCAAGAGGATTCTCTCTGGGAGCTACCCACTTCTTGCCTGAAAAAAATAGAGTAAGTTGGTGGAAAAAAGAGCTTCATGATCAACTCGCTGTTCTTTTAGGTGGACGTGTTGCAGAAGAGCTCTATGTAAAAGATATTTCCTCTGGAGCTCAAAATGATATTGAAAGGGCTACAGGAATTGCAAGACATATGATTTGCGAATGGGGAATGTGTGAAGCCCTTGGAAATGTAGCTTTAGATGAACATCAAGATCAAAGCTATACTGGATTTCCAGGCTCATCAACTAAAAAATACTCTGAAGAAACAGCTCAAGTTATTGATAAAGAAGTTAAAAAATTAATTGACGCTGGATACGCAAGAGCTACCCAGCTTGTCAAAGAAAACGAAAAAGAGCTTCTTTTAATGACCGATATGCTGATCGAATTTGAAAGCCTTGATATGGAAGATGTCAAACTTATTATGTCAGGTGATTGGGATATCGATAAGAAAAGAGAGAAAATGAAGAAAGAAGAAAATCTTCAAAAAGAGACTCCAGCAACGCCTCCTGCTCCTCCTGAAGTTCGACTCGGAAATGACAAACTTGCTCTGGGCGGCGGAGAGCAATAATCAAAGGCAGTAAGTAAAAATTTTACTTACTGCCAAATTCCTCTATTTATTAATTTAATCTTGGCAATAATCCCTCTACGCGTTACACTATGCCCTTAATTTTTTTTCTAAGTAGGGAACTATGAAATCTCAGAAAACGACGTATATGGCAAAAGCTGAAGAGCAGAAACTCACTTGGTTTCTCCTCGATGCTGAAGGAAAAACACTTGGGCGACTTGCAACTGAAGTGGCCAATATTTTAAGAGGAAAGCACAAGCCAACTTTTACACCTCATGTGAATACAGGAGATGGAGTGGTGATTGTAAACGCTGAAAAAGTGCATGTCTCAGGTTCTAAAGATGCTCAAAAGCTTTATAGACACTATACAGGCTTTATTGGTGGACTTAGAGAAACTCCTTATCGTCGTATGTTAGAGCGTAAACCTGAATACATCCTAGAGCATGCTATTAAGGGAATGCTTCCTAAAACAAAACTTGGAAAAGCGCTAAGCAAAAAATTACGTATTTTTAAAGGGACTGAGCATACTATGCAGGCCCAACAACCTATCGCCGTAGATATCTAGAGGAGAATAGATGGAAGAAATAATTGGAATCGGAAGAAGAAAATGTGCTGTTGCATCTGTTAGACTTCGTCCAGGAACGGGTCAAATTAAGGTAAATGGTAGAGAAGCTAAAAATTACTTTCCTGTAGATATGCAAATGCGCACTCTACAGTCTCCTTTAAAAATGCTTGGATTGGAAAGTCGATATGACCTCGTTATCCGCGTAAAAGGTGGGGGACTTGAAGCTCAAGCTTCTGCAAGCAGACTAGGAATTTCTAGAGCTCTTGTTAAACAAGAAGAGCAAAGAAGAATGGAACTCAAATCGGTTGGTTTCTTAAGAAGAGATCCTCGTAAGAAGGAACGTAAGAAATACGGCTTAGCCGGAGCTAGAAAGAGCTTCCAATTCTCTAAGAGATAATAGACCCTCTCAAAATGACATAAAAAAAGCCTCAATCTTTCGAGATTGGGGCTTTTTACGTTACTGGTAATTAGATATTTATAGCAGTGTGTTTTTTAAGTGATATAGCGTAAGCCTAGTTAAGGCTTAGATCTTCAGGAATCATAGATAAAGAGGCATACTTGCCGCCCATCTCTTTGAGGACCTCTTGCCAAAGCTTCTCAGGGGGCGTCTCAAAGACATGCTTATGGGATCCTGGGCAGATGAACCATTGACCATTTAGAAACTCTTTTTCAAGTAGCCCTGAGGACCAGCTTGAATAGCCAAAAATGAGGCGGACTGCGGGTCCTTCTTCATCTAAGAGGGTGTTTTGTAGGAACTCTAGGTCTCCGCCTAAATAGACGCCATCTAAAAGGGGGACCGCATTATCAGAGGATTGAGAGTGAATGACCATCATTTGGTTCATTTGAAGAGGGCCTCCTGCCAAAAGCTCTACATTGGGGTTGGCAAGATCTTCTACTTCTATGAGGTGCTCGCCATCTTCAAACTCTATGTTTTTGTTTAGGACGAGGCCTATAGAGCCTGAGAGAGAGTGCTCGCAAACCACGATCACACTTCTAAAGAAGATGCCGTCTTCAATTTCGGGGCTGGCTACTAAAAAGGAGCCTTTTGTGATCTGACCGTAGGGAGATTTTTTCATTCGTTGATTAATTGCCGGTTACTTTTTGATTGTAGAGTTCTATCAAATTTTGCAAGTGATTCACTTGTTGTAATAAATCAAAAAAGTAACGTTTAAATTCTTTGCTGTCAAGGATCTCTTCTTGTCCCATCTCTGCTTGGTCTACCATCTCAGTAACCCGATCAAGAGCCTCATTAATTTGGGTCATATCATTTTCAAAAGCTTCTGTAAAAGCATCTGGAGACTTAAGCTTCTCCATTTGCTCTAGCCTTTCTTTTTGCTGCAACTTCCATCCTTTAGAGCGGTGAAAAAGAAGGCCAAAGTGGTTGAGGTCATAGATGAGCTGGTTAACGCGGTCTAAAACAGAAATAGCTTTTAAATAAAGAGATGGGTCGTTCACAAGTTTACCCAAAGTCCCTTTACCATTTGCAATGTTCTCAGTAATCATAGCAAGGTTATCAAAAGTAGTGCTCATTTTTTCAAAGAGTTTGCTCTCACGTGCTTGATCAATAAGAAAACTAGCATTTTCTGAGAATTCCCCAATACTCAAAATAGCATCGTTAAGATTGCCCATCATATCGAGGTTTTGAACCTCTTCAACGATATTTGAAACACCTTGCATTGTGCTGTTTAAGGCTTCCATTGAGGAGTTGATAGATTCTTTATTCTCTTCCAAAATGTCAGAGAGGTTAGACATGGTTCGTGAAATCTCCTCAGAGGCTACCTGAACTGTCTTTAAAGTTGTAGCAAGAGGATCTTCTGAATTTGCATAAATCACACCGCCAATTACAGATTTAGATTCCTCTCCAGGCTTTTTGCTTTGTGGAATAATCGCTATCGACTTCTCTCCAAGTAAACCAAGTGTTCTAATTTCAATTAAATCTGAACTATAGACATGGATGGAAGAATCCATTTTCAAAGTGACTTCAAAAGAATAGGGGTTGCCAAAGCTATCTAGATTTGGATTAGAATCTCGGGTGATATAAGTAATCGAAGAGACTTCACCTACAGGACGCCCAGCATAGGTTACACGGGTGCCTACGTCAATTCCTTCTATATTCGCAAAGTTAACCGTTAACTTGTTTTTATTATCTCCAACAGAAGGTTTGAAAAAGAAAATCGCACCTACAAAGACGATGATACCGGCAACTGTAAAAGCGCCGATAATCATGGTGCGTATTCCTCCTGAGAGTTTTTTATTAAAAGCCATTAGAGCAAACTCCTTCTGGAATAGCATTAGATATAAAAGCACGGATCATTTCATCATCGGATCGAATGAAACTCTTTTTGTCTCCTGTAAAAATAATCTTCCCCTCATGAAGTAGAGCAATTCGATCTGCTATCTTTAAAGTAGAAGTCATATCATGGGTCACAACTATAGAGGTCGCATTCAACTCTTTTTGAGTCTCTATAATGAGTTCATTAATCTGCATTGCATGAATAGGATCTAAACCTGTAGTCGGTTCATCATAGAGAAGTATTTGTGGTCTGTAAACTATAAGTCTAGCTAGCGCTGCTCGCTTGCGCATCCCGCCTGAGAGCTCCGAGGGCATTTTGTCTTGTGTTCCCTGAAGCCCTACCATTTTTAAAGCGTTTAAAACACGATCCTCAACCTCATCAAAAGAGAGGTTTTCATGCTGAGCTAAATAAAAAGCGACATTATCAAAAATATTTAAAGAGTCAAAAAGGGCGCCTCCTTGAAAAAGCATCCCTGTATTTCGTATCGCCTCATAGAGCTCAGGCCCTCTAAGTTCTGTAATCATCACTCCATCAATTTCTAAAGTCCCAGAGTCTGGTTTCAAAAGCCCAATGATATGTTTTAAAAATACGCTCTTACCCACACCTGATGCTCCTAAAATAACGAGGGTTTCTCCCGCATTAATTTCTAGATCAAATTCATTTAAAACGACTAAATCATCAAATGCTTTACAAAGTTTTTTAGCCTTAATCATGCAGGTACCCCCCAAATTGCGAGGTGAAATAAGTTGAGCGCTAAAGTAAGGATAAAGTTAACAATCAAAATAATAGAGTAATTTAAAACGACACTATTTGTGGTAGAAGAGCCTACGCCTGCTGCCCCTCCATCTGTTCTCATTCCCTTGTAGCAGGAAATCGTCACAATAATGATAGCAAAGCAAATCGCTTTTATCAGGCCCACTAATAGGTCAAAGAGCGTGATGCTGTCAGGAAGGGGACCCAAAAAGGTAGCAGGACTCATTCCAAAGAAATAAATAGCTAAAAGGTAGGCTCCAAAAATCCCCATTAAGACGTTAAAAATAGTCAAAATAGGAAACATCAATATAAAGGCAATAAAGCGAGGAGCTATAAGGTACCTTAACGGGTTTACTGACATCGATTTTAAAGCGTCTATCTGCTCCGTCACCTTCATACTTCCTAGCTCAGCGCAAATAGAGGCGCCTACTCTTCCTGTGACCATGAAAGCTGTTAAAATTGGACCCAGCTCTGTAATCATTCCTTTAGTCACCATAATCCCTGTGACCGCTTCTAGCCCTTTGTCAGTGAGCTGGAAAATAGACTGCGCTGAAATGACAAGCCCAGTAGAGAACCCCGTGATCGCCACAACCCCAAAAGACAGAAAGCCAATGTTATACATCTGATCGCGGATTAAACTCCAAGCAGGAGGGCGCCTAACTGAAACCTTGAAAACCCTTCCAATCAGAAGAACATATTCACCCAAGACATCCAAAAGTTTTAGAGATGATTGTAGCATCAAGTAGCCTCCCCTAATTTGGCTTATATGAGAAGGATCTATTTAGGGTCAATGGATCAGGAGGGGAAAAATTGAAATTAGATGCAAAAACAAGAAAAAATACGTTTAATTAATTAAATTTATTTATTTAATTAATTAAAATCCCTTCACTTGTTAGATAATTAAGTTTTTTGGAGGTGGAAATCTAGGAAATTTTGAAATTGAAATTCAAAAGCTCTTCTTCTTGTAAACAAGAACCACGCGATTTTTCTTTTTGGGTCCTTTTAATTTTTTCTCTCCAAGAAAGAGCCTCTTCAATGAAAAGGGGAATGAAATCAGCTAAGAGGCGGGGATTATCCCTCTGAAGTCTCACTTTTTGTACAAAACTTAAGCTGTTTTCCTCAGGATTAGCAACTAGCCTACCCACTTTTTTGTTTCGGATGATCAAATCGCCAAAGAGTTTGATCATCAAGTCTTGAAGAGCTTCTGGTGAATCAGGAATTGAGTACGAGAGGGGAGCGTCAATGATAATATTCTGATTCTCTAGGTCATACCGAATATTTACAACTAAAGGAGTGCCCCTATTCACAACAAGCGAAACTCCAAGAGATCTATTGATTTCCAATGGGTTAGGAAGTTCTAAAGAGTCTCTTAAATGTTCTAAATTTGCTTTAAATTGTTCAATTTCCATAGGTACATTGTGCCAGATATAGCATTAAAAGTCAAGTAAATTCTTTAAACTTAAAGGTTTTTTTTGCTTTTGTCTTGAGGAAAAAAAAATCAAACTTTATATTCCCTTGCGTAATTCTTTTTACAAACTTTACAAACGAACAAGCAAAGGATAAATTATGTCAACAATTAGCCC
>CAYGMF010000030.1:0-7046 GCA_964351075.1 uncultured bacterium | reverse complement strand
TTTACAAACTTTACAAACGAACAAGCAAAGGATAAATTATGTCAACAATTAGCCCAGTAACTAGCCCAGTAGTAACTACTGTTAATGCAGCGCCTCAAGATAAACCTGTATCTGCTTTAGATGCAAATCTTGCAGCAGCAGTAAAAGCAGACACAAAGCCTGCAAAAACTGATGCAAAGCCTGCTACAACAGAAGCTCCAACTACAGCAGCTACTTCTGCTACTGCTGCATCAGCAACTACAGTTGCTCCTCAAGCACTATCTCCAGAAGCTGTGAAAGTTTAATCACGTTTCTTTATATTCAGTGCTCTTAGGAGCACTGAATTAATCTAGGATCAATTGACAATCCTTCTCAAAAGCCAACTCAATTAAATGTCGACAAGCCTCGCTTGAAAATGCATTCTCTTTTAGTGAGAGCGATTGATACCGCCCTCTTGAAACGAGCTGCTCTAAATCACTTAGACTCTCATCTCCAATATCTGTTTTATTTAAACTCAAATGAATAAGTGTCTCATTTAATTTTAAAGCAGATGCAAGAGATTCAAAGCCCTCATCTGTGAGGGGATTATCATCGAGATGTAAAACTTGGATGGTAGGGTGCACTTTAATAAAAACAGCAAGAAGTTTGGACTCAAAAGCTGTTAAATGACAGTGGTCCATTCTAAGGGCTTTTAGTGAAACTGTTAAAGATAGAGCAATGACAAGCGCCCGAAAAGATTCTTTGGAAAATTTCAAATGAAGGAGAGTTAAAGTCTGAGAGAACTCCTCACTAATTTTCTTCCTCCACGCTTTAACCAAGATATCAAAACACTCTTCTTGTAGTTTTTTAGGAACCACTAAAAGAGCGAGCTCTCTTAAATCAAGTCTTAAAAATTCATCAATAATTTTTTTCTGCAGAGACTCAATAGCTAAGTCTTTTTGTGATTGAGAAGTACGCTTTTCTTCAACAAATTGATTTAAACGGACCTTTTCTCCTCGAATAAGCGACTTTAAAAGTTTGAGGTTGTCTACAATTTTGCCTTCTAAAGAAGAGGCTTGAATCTCAAAGGAATCATCAGAGGGTGAGTGAGAAGTTATTTTTTTGTGAAGGGGGTCATCAGAGTTATCAGACATCATACTCTCTTAATTGTAAAATTCCTTTGTAAGAAATTTTAATTAATCAATCAAGAAAAGAGATCGTTATCCCCTAGGACGCAGAGATAAGACTAACTGATTAAGCTCTGAGATCATTTTAATTAAATGCTGGTAAAACTCTATCAGCTCTTTTTGTCTCTCAGAAGTAAGCTCATGCTGGTTCTGAACCTCATTTGACTTGCCTTCCAATGCAGATTTAATCTTATGCATAAAAGAAACAAGTTGATCTTGCTCAGTAAAAGCATAAATGCGCTCTTCAATACCTTGTAAAAGATCTAGATCGTAAATGTCATCTAATAGCTTGCGGTTTGTTGGGTGACTCTCCCAGTTAAAGAGTGCATCTTTTGAAGCCTCTTTATTCACTTCTCTATACAAAGACATAATCAGCTCTCTTTGAGAGTTGAGCTTTTTAAAGTCTGCTTTAGACTCGTGTACGAGATTGACCTGATGATTCAAATGAGAAAAAGCTGGCTGAAAACTAATAGACATATTTAAATTAAGTTTAATGTTTTAAAGAACTAATAATAGCACTTTATTTATTAAAAGTATAGAAAGCTCTTTCTTTAGTAGCTTAACTTCCACTGTATGAATATCTTAGATAATTCATTCTCGTCAAAATAGGTCTGTAGCTGCCACCCTCCTTTGATGTGAGCTGTAATGATAAAGGGAGAGGGCCCTATAGAAAGTGGGCGGTTTAAAGTGATTAACACGCCACGGGTAATATATTTTCCAACTTGAATCGTGGTATAATCTCCACCTTGTTCAATCGCAGATCCAAAGGTGAGCTGATCAACGCCAATTCCTCTTCTTACTTTATCGACAACATCAGGGCCTAAATAAGTCCCAGATAAAGTAGCTAAAGAGTGGGTAAGAGCTACGGCTTGAAAAGGGGTCAGCTTTTGAACAGGCTCATTAAAAAGAATCAGAGATAAAATCTCTGTTTGAGAATAAGGAGGGTCTGATCTAAAAGTGAGCTTGGGGCCTAAAATAGGGCCCTTTAAAAATGCTGTAATTAAAGCATTATGCACACTTGTTGAACCTGTCAGGTTAATGCGGGTGCCTCTAAGTAAGTGCCCGTCAAACTGAATGAGCCCCTCTTCAAGGGTTAGAACTTTTCCAGCAAAAACAAAACTTCCTTCTGTATTATCGAGTTTCCCTTCAAACTTTGGATCTAAGTCATCTCCAAGAATTTTAAAGTCTCCCTCCCAAGTGGTATCGAGTCCTCTCCCTTTGAGTGTTAAAGTTTTCTCAACATTGAAATGAAGATCAAAATCCATCGGAATGGAAGGAAGTAATTTAGGGTTGGATTGAATGCAACTTCCTGTTTGCGGATATAAGTAGGTGACAGGTAACTGAGGGAAACCACTCCCTATCCGATCAGGAATGGTGATGTTTGCTTGCACGATTTCTAAATCACCTTTTAATCGCGCTCTCTCTAAGTTACCTTTAAGATAAAGATCTCCATCAAACGTCGCATCTAAAAAGTCAAATTGTATCAGTCTCCCCTTATTCATTTGGAGATCTATCTGAAAAGGCATCTTGTGATTATAGTTTAAAGAGAGAGCTCCATGAGCGTTTACTTTTCCCTCAAGCTCATCTTCTGCATTAAAATATTCAAGTTGAAGTCGGTCTCCTTTTCCTTGTACTTTAGCTGTGATCCTTTTGAGGACAAGCCCTAAAAATAGGTTTTCATAGTGCCCTTGTTCAAGCGTTGCTTCTCCCTGCACAACGGGATGATTTAGGGGACCTCTTAATTGAAAAGCAACCTGTGCATTTCCTTCTAAAAGGTGATTTTGTGGAAGAAGCATTTGAAAGAAGGGGTTTACTTTTCCTTTATACTCAAGATCCATCTGAGCTCTAGCAGCTGGATTCACTTCAATTTTTAAAGGGTAAAAATGCATTGAAAGAGGAACTTTAAAATCTAATGATCCCGCATCTTTGTTGCGCCCATTAAAAGTGGCGCTGCCCTTTACTACACTCTTGCCAAGCTCTAGATTGAATTGCCCTTTGTAAGGAGCCATATTGTGGTAGTTTCGAATAGAGAGCTGACTTAAAGATCCTTTGAGTGTTCCTTGCATTTTAGAAGAAAGATGATTAAATTGCCCCTCTATGTCCACATAACCCCTCATTTCAATTTGGGGTACAAAAATAGAAAGCGTCTCTATTGGAAAATTTTTCGCTAAAGCCTCTAACTTTTCTTTTTGAGAATCGAGGCTGAAATAAAGAGAACCAACTCCAACTTTTAGATCAATAGGGGTAAAGAGAAGCTCCTTTTTAGAAATTTCAAAAGTGGAGCTTCTTTGTAGCGCATAAGGCTCTCCTTGAAGATTGCCTTCTAAAGTTCTTACAAAAAGAGTTGCGTGATCTTGATTATAAGTGAGCTGCCCAGAAGAGTTAATGGAGTCGCTGCCTTGAGATTGAAGTTGAAAAGGAGAGGTCTTATCTTTTGGAGAAAGGGCTAGCTGCATCTCTTCTAACCGATAACGATCCCAAACAAAAGCTTGGTTTTGAAAAAATAGATCTCCCTCAAAGGAGGTGTAATCTTTGAGATCAAGAGTACCGTCTCCATGAAAAAAATAATCGCTTAAAGTGAGCTTTAAGACTTCAAAGGAGCCTCCTTGAGCCGTAAGGTCCACTCTTTGCAACGGATTCTCTTGAGACATATCTAGATCCAATGAAAGAGTTCCTGAGGAGCTCCCTTGAAGAGCATAGTTAACTGCTGGGGAGAAAAGAGCCAAATCCTGCAAGTTAAATTCCAAGAGGCCTCGATAACCTTCTTCAAAGGTTCTAAAAAAAGAAGAGGTGATTAGATTCGGTCCATAGTCTAAATTTAAGTCTTTAAGAGCAAATTGACCCGAATTAAAAAGAGAGAAATCTGTTGAGATAGAACAAGGGGCTTGATTAAGCTGAGCCTTAAAACTAAGAGCTCCTTGAAAATGATCTTCATTGCGCTCTAAGGAGATTGTTCCAGACACCTTCTCAGCTAAATACTTCCCCGATTCTAATTGCTCACTTGCATATGAAGCACTCACTTTTGGATCTGAGTAGGGGCCTATAAGCTCTACTTGAGTGCTCACTTGCCCCTCAATTTGAACCTGAGTCCATGGAGACAAAAAATTAAGATCGGTGATCTCTCCTATGAGCTTAGTATTTTCAAAGACGTAGTCTCTACTTAAGTGCCCTGTTCCCTCAAGCGTAACATTAGGCCCTTCTAAAGCAAATTCATTGAGTGAGAGCCCTCTTTGATCTTCGAAGTAAAACTGAGAAGAAAGATGCATGCTCTCTTCATCTAAAAAACCTTCTACAAGGTCTGATGCCGTATCTATAGGAACAAAGTCTCCTTGGATTCTTCCTTTAAAAGAACCCTCTCCATTTTTAGTAGGATTTAAAAAAGCAGACATCGATTCAGGAGTACCCGCCAGGGAAATTTCACCTGCAAAGCCAGGAAGCTCCTTTTTAAATAAGTATTCTGAGAGTTCATGTTGTAAATCTCGCAGACTAAGTTTTAAATAGATTTGATTGTTCTTCTCAAAACCTCTTGCGTCAAAGTTGACTTTAACTTTAGGTAATTCTTTAGAGGCTAGCTTAGAAGCTAAATGGAAAATACTTCCCTTTTTCCTAATATGTAGATCGGCGGACCCGTTAAATAGTGGAAGAGGCTTTTGGGTAAGTTTAGGAGCAAGCTCAACGCGGGTAGTGTTTAAGTGAATAGAGAGCCGCCCAAAGGGGAGCCTTGGCCACGGAAATCCAGAATCCTCTTTGTGAGGAACATTCGGTAAGTCTATGAGACTTGGATGCACTAAACTGACATCGATCCCGCGATTCTTCCAATAGAGAAAACGGATCAAAGTTCTATTTAAACTTAAACGGTCTATCGTAAGCCAAGTTTTACCCTCTTGGCTAAACGATAGGTTATAGATATCAAAACTTATTGGAATTAATCCCTCATAAGAGTTCATCTCAACTTTAGAATAGGTCATTTCCCCAAGCTTTTTAATGACATTGTTTGCAATCGCCCGCTTAAAGATAGGCGTTTGCACAGCAACAAACAAAAAGACAAGGAGTACCACAACAAGAGCAAGCTTAATTCGTAATATCTTTAATAACTTTTTTTTCATCTCATTCTCATTAAAGTTAAAAAGCTTGCCCAAAGCTAAAATATATTTGATAATCTTTTCTTATATTAGGTCTTTTATTCATCGGAAACCCAATGTCCAGCCTAAGAGGACCGACAAAAGAAAAATAGCGTATCCCCGTTCCTAAAGATTTTAAAAAGGCATCCTTCCAATCAGGCCAAGAACTTAAGTAAACATTTCCAACATCTAAAAAACCTACAATCGCTATCGATTTTGTAATCATAAATCTAGGCTCTATACTCCACAAGAAAAGAGAGCGCCCCCCAATTGGGCGGCCCCTCCCATCCAGTGGACTCACTTCCTGATAAGGATATCCTCTTAAATGATTAGGGGAACCTGCAAAGTAGCGATAGGGTGTTGGAATATCAAAGTTAGATTCTCCAAAAAGAGTTCCAAAAACCATGTTCATCGCTAAAACAATTCGTCTACTTGGGATCAAAAATTGATAAATGGAGGCCTCAAACATGACTTCAGAAAAATCACGGTCATCTTGATTTAAACTAAAGTAAGGGGTGTACGTCACATTTGCCCACCCTCCCCATGTAGGATTAATCAATACTTTTTCAGACGATTGCGCATTGAAATTAAAAGGGATTCCAAAGAGAGAAAAGTAGCCGTTGTTATCTGATTTTGTACTTTCTAGTTGATCAAATTTTACCCCTATAGAAGTCTTGAAATGAGAGCTTAAGATCCGCTCTACATAAAGATCTGTCTTAACCGCTTTTTCAGTATAGTTAGGTTGCTCATCTTTCGAAACATTAGAAGTTAACACAATCACTTGATGACGAGATAAAAAATCGGGAAAGGTATATTTAATACCTGCTTCTTGAAGTTTTTGATTGATTTGGTAATTTAAATTGAAATCGGTTCCGCTCGAAAAGATATTTCGCGTCTGCCAAGAAGCTTGTCCCCCTAAACCTTCCCAAACAGTGGTGTAACTGCCTCCAAGTGTAAACCCATTATGTTTTGAATCTATCAGCTGGATGGTCATGGGAATTTCATCTGATGAAGAAAGCTCATCTGCATGACTAATTGAAACAACTGAGAATAAACCTGTTTTGTAAAGCGCCTTCTCAGTTTTTTGAACGGTTTCAGAGTCAAAGAGCTCTCCAGGCTTCCACTGAATCCGATTACGGATAAATTTAGACTTGATCTTCGACTCGGTCTCTAAGCAAATATTTCCAAAATAAGCCTTAGGGCCGCTCTCTACTTCCAACTCAACTGCAACCGTCTTTTGAGCCTGATCTACTAAGACTTCCTTCTCAGCTATTTTAGCAAAAGGGTATCCATTTTTTGTAAAATCTTTAACGAGCTTTTCCTCAGCATCTACAATGTTGGTTGAAAGCATAGGCTTTTTTAACTGGATATCCAAATCTCTTAAATGGAGCTTTTTTAAGAAAGGAAGTTCTATCTGATCAGGGTCTTTTAATCGGATCTGAAACTTTGATAAATCATAGCGTATACCTTTATCAACAGAGACCACAATTTTGTATTTACCCGTTGGAAGGCGGAAGCTTTTATTTGTCACACATGCATCATAATAGCCGTAAGCGTGCAGAATATCAATAAAAGTTGGGGTATCTGAATTCGCTCGATATTGCAAAGCTGCCATCGACCGAGGAAACTTCTTTCGATAGCGGACCAAATTAGAAGAGTCTTTCAAAGAGCGGATCTGAGAGGGATTCTCAACCCCTCTAAAGTCGACCTTGTAGGCCCGAGATCCAGCAGATAGCTTAAATGGGGTAATCAAACTCGACCACAAAAGACCAAGCAGGAA
>CAYGMF010000029.1:14534-17976 GCA_964351075.1 uncultured bacterium | reverse complement strand
GAAAAAGGAAATGGAGCCGCTATTTGGAATGAAGGCACAGATACTTTAAAAGGAAATGTTTCTATTAGAAGTGAATGGTTGCCTGAGCCTCATACTTTTTCAAATGCTTTAGAAGAAAGCACAATCGGTCAAATAGCCATTGATCAAGCTAACACAGTGACCGCTCTTTGGATTAATGCGAAAAGTGCAAATGGAGAAAACGCTCTTCAAACAGCCTTCGGGAAAGGAGCTGCAAATAGATTTTTATCTTATGGCCTCAACCCCCGAGTAATACCTTGTAATCAAGGTAATTCGGTAAAAGTTGAATGGAACCCTTCTTCTGATCCAAAAGTGAAAAGGTATGCCCTTTATCGAAATGGTGCTTTAATAGCCAAATTTTCAGCTTCTGAAACAGCCCACTATGACCATCTCCATGAAGGCATTATAAACTACAGAATTGATCTTCTTGATCAAAACAACCAGGTACTTGCAACAAGTAACACTACGCTCGACTAATCTAGATAGTTGGCAGAATAAAGAAATGCTACTAAGCAGCCTTCCTAACGATAGGAAGGCTTTTTAAACAATAGGTTAACGGATTAAAAGTCATAACTTTTTCCTAAATTAGTAGAAATTTGTGCTATAGACATCTATAATAGAACGAAATAATTTAAATTACTGTAGCTATGAAACAATATGATCTAGTTATTATTGGTGGTGGAATTATAGGCCTCGCCTCTGCCTATAATATCTTACAAGATAATCCGAGTCTTAAGCTTGCTCTTTTAGAGAAAGAGTCTTCAATTGCGAGACACCAAACTGGCCATAACAGTGGAGTTATACACTCGGGAATTTATTATAAACCTGGCTCTCTTAAGGCAAAAAATTGTGTTTTAGGAGTAAAAAAACTCCTTAAATTCTGTGACTCTCATGATATTCCTTATGATCTTTGTGGAAAACTTATTGTTGCGACAGACGAAGATGAACTTCCAAGGCTTAAAGAGCTTTTTAGACGAGGCTCAGAAAATTGTGTAGAAGGCTTAAACCTCATTAATCAAAAAGAACTTAAGAAAATTGAGCCTCATGTAAATGGGATACAAGCTATTCATGCGCCCAAAACAGGAATTGTAGATTATAAAAAAGTTGCTCAGGCGCTTTATGAAGAAATCCAAAAAATTGGTGCTCAAGTTTTTTTAGAACATAAAGTAATTGGCATCCAAGAGACAAATACTGAAATAATTATCCAATCTGAAAAAGGAGATTTTTCCTCCAAATATCTCATAAATTGCTCAGGTCTTTATGCTGATGTTATTGCGAAAAAATCTGGTTGCAAGCTCAAAGATAAAATTGTTCCCTTTAGAGGCGAATATTACTATCTAAAGCCTGAAAAAGCCCCGCTTTTAAATGGACTCATATATCCTGTACCTAATCCCAAATTTCCTTTCTTAGGAGTGCATTTAACCAAAAGAATCACAGGAGAAGTAGAAGTGGGCCCTAATGCTGTTTTAGCATTTGCAAAAGAAGGCTATAAAAAAAGTCAAATGAGCCTTAAAGAAATGGGTACTTATTTGGGGTATATAGGATTTTGGTCTATGGTGCGCAGACACTGGAAAGTTGGGCTCTATGAATTCTATCGATCCTACTTCAAATCAGTTTTTCTAAAAGATATCCAAAGGCTTATGCCAGATATTCAAGAGAATGACTTAATTCCTGGAGGATCTGGAGTAAGAGCCCAGGTCATCAGTCCTAACGGAAAAATGGTAGATGATTTTTTAATTCATTCAACTTCTAAAATCATAAATGTTTTGAATGCCCCCTCTCCTGGAGCTACCAGTTGTTTAGCTATTGGTGAATATTTAAAAGAAACTCTTTTCTCTCAAATGAAGGTTTTAAAATGACCTTTAAACCTAAAGTTTCGCTGATCATGTCTAACTATAACTATGCGCAGTATTTAAAGGCGGCTCTAGATTCAGTCATTAACCAAACCTACCAAAATTTTGAACTCATTTTAATTGACGATGCATCAACAGATAACAGCATTGAAATTATTAAGCCTTTTTTAAAAAAATATCCCGTTACTCACTTTATCCAACACAAAGAAAATCAAGGCTTTTTTAAAAGTGCACAAGAAGGCTTAGATAGAGCTCAAGGAGAATATATCGCATTTCCTTCTTCAGATGATATTTTAATGCCCCACTACTTAGAAAAGACCGTGACTATACTCGACAAACATCAAGATGTAGGCCTCTGCTTTTCTCGTTTCACTTATTTCAACTCTGATGAACCAAAAAAAATCATTACTCCCGTTGGTCAAACAAAACACAAGGAAATGAAGCTATCTAGAGAGGACTTAATTCGACAAATAAAAATGTTTAGACTTTGGATTCCAGGTATTGGAACACTAACTCGAAAAGAGCTTTTTATTAAGCAGGGAGGGTATAACCTAAACTACTACTCACTTTCTGACTGGTTTCTTTGGTTAAGAATTGGTTTCCTTCATGGAGCTTATTTTTTACCTGAAACCTTAGCCATTCAGAGAAATCATGCTAATGCTATGAGCAGTACAGAACTCATTGAAACAAAACAGAAAGCTTGGTCAGCTATCATTGATTTTTTATCTATGCGAAAAAACAAAATCTTAAAAAAAGCTTTTCTACGCTCACATATTTTTAATTCCCAAGGCTATCTTTTTTTTGACTATATCTTAAAAAGGCCCAGATATTGGCTGTTTTTTAAGCAATATGTTTATAAACATTTTTACCCTAGGTGGAAGAAAGAAAGGCTATCTAACACCTCCCAACCTATATCACCTGATCAATCTTCAAGCCACTTTATTTCTGAAACAGATACAAATGCTTCAGCTCGATTTTTTAAGACTTCTAAGAAGGAGATATAGATGCAATCTAAACCTAAAGTTTCTCTCATTATGCCCAATTATAACTATGGGCACTATTTAAAAGACGCAATTGAGGGAGTACTAAGGCAGAGCTATACTTCTTTTGAATTTATTATTATTGACGATGCCTCTACAGATAACAGCGTCGAAATAATAAAGCCCTATTTGAAGAAATACCCTTTCATTTATTTGATTCAAAATAAAGAAAATAAAGGAGTTAATAAAAGCATCGAAGAAGCTATAGAAAGAGCCCGAGGCGACTATGTAGCATTTCCAGGATCAGATGATATTTTATTACCTGATTTTTTGAGCCAAAAAGTCAAAATTCTCGATGAAAATCCAAATTTAGGGCTCTGTTGCTCAAAATATGCTTATTTTCAATCAAAGACACCTCAAGAAATTTACTCTATTGATCTTTTAAAGTCTGAGAAAGCGCTTTGTCTCCCACCTAAAGATCTCATAAAAAAAATGAAAACCACAAAATTCTGGATTGCTGGAAATACAACTTTAACTCACAAGAAATTATTTATTGAACACGGGGGATACGAGTCTCATTACCATGCTAAC
>CAYGMF010000029.1:0-14434 GCA_964351075.1 uncultured bacterium | reverse complement strand
CAAGTTTAGATATTACGGTATTCATTAGCCTTTAAAAACTGGTAAAGACCCACAAGTTCTTTGATCCCATCCTCCAAAGAATGCTCTGGCTTCCAGCCAAGGGCTTCTAATTTTTCGTTACTTACAATGTAATCTCGCTTATCTGGGTCTTCTCCGATAGCTGCGCAGTGGAAGTAAAAATCAGGAACATGTTTTTGAATGCGCTCACAAAGCTCTTTTTTGCTTAGATTGGCACTAGAAAGTCCAACATTATAGGCCTGACCTTTCATTTGATCAAAATGCTCAATACCAAATAAAAATGCTTTCGCCACATCTTTTATGTGAATATAATTTCGTTTAAAATGCTCTTCAAAAAGAACAAGATAACGGTCATGCATAGCCCTATAAACAAAATCGTTAACAAGAAGGTCGATTCTCATCCTAGGAGATGATCCAAAAACGGTTGCCAAACGAAAAGAAATCGCATTTTTCATAGAGAGAATCTGGTTTTCAATATCCACCTTTAACCTTCCATAAAGCGATACGGGCTTTAGGGGTGACTCTTCTGTGCAATGTTTCCCCTCTTCACCAATACCATAGCCACTGTTTGTTGTAGGAAACAAGATCTTTTGAGAAGGTGACACCTTCTTTAAGAGGTATTGAATGGATTCAAAGTTAACAAGTTCGGTAAGCCTAGGATTCTCTTTGCAAGCAGGAGCTCCAACAATAGCGGCTAGCGGAATAATAATATCAGCTTCTTTAAGAAGAGAGTCTAAAAGCTCATAATTACAGACATCCCCTTTTGTAAAAGCAAAATAGGGACTTGAAAAACATGAGATCAAAGAAGTTTGCTTGAAACTTAGATTATCTAAAACTTTAACCTCATAACCTTGGTTTAAAAGTTCAGGTACCAATACTGAACCAATATAACCGGCTCCACCTGTCACTAATACTTTTTCTTTCTTGGTCATATTCAAATTCACCTACGTTCAATGGTTGTAATAAATAATAGAGCTGCCTTCGTTCTCAAAAGAAAAAGGGACTTCCAATAGAGGATCGAGTGCTTTTCTAACATCAGCTTGCTTTGCAGGAGGAACCATCAACAATAAAAAGCCTCCATGTCCTGCTCCACATAATTTTCCTCCATAGGCTCCAGCTGATTTAGCTTTCGCATAAAGATCATCCACTAAGTCATTAGAAATTTTAGAAGAAAGCTTTCTTTTGAGCTGCCAACTCTGATCCAGTAAATCTCCCAATTTTATAAGCATTTTTTCTGGAGATTCATCTGACATGATTTTTTCTGCTTGAAAAACCATCTGATACATTTGCTCTAAATTCTCGTCATTTTGTGAAGCTCGTGTTTTAGAAATCTGCTCCTCTAAAATGTCTTCAGCATAGCGCTTAACCCCCGTATAAAAAAGCATAAGAGAGTTCTCGAAACAGGCTTTTTTCTCAGGCGCTATAATAACAGGCCGTACATGGACCTTTTCTCTTGAAAACTCTATAATATTCAAGCCTCCAAAGGCCGCATGGTACTGATCTTGAGAGCCGACCTTTTCCTGAATTAGGTTTTGTTCAACATGCAGTGCTTTTTGAGCGAGCATCTCTTTTAAAGACTTTTGCCCTTTAAAAGCACTTAGGGCGTTCAAAAACCCTACAGTAAAAGCCGATGAAGAGCCTAAACCTGTACGTGCTGGAAGATCAGCAAAAATATGAATATCTAAGCCTTCATGAAGGTTCATGTACTTAAGACACTCTCTAACACTTGGGTGTTCAATTTCATCCACAGAGTTAACAACTTCAGACTTCGAATAGCCAACCCGAATATTATACTCAAAAAAGGGGCTCAGTGAATTTAAACTCAAATAGATATATTGATTAATCGTCGTTCCGAGTACCGCCCCAGCTCTTTTCTTATAATAGGAAGGGTAATCTGTCCCTCCTCCAAAAAAACTAATCCGAACAGGTGTTTTAGAAATGATCATAGATACATAAGCTAATAGACAAAGTACATAATACTAACACATTTACTATCTATCGTACAGAATTAAAAAAGAGATGCGAGGTAAATTAATCTCCAAAAAGACGTTTAGAGATATCTTCCACACTTGGACCCTGATCTATTTTTTGATGTGTGATAGGCTTGAAGTCGTCACAATAATTATTAGCTTCTCTATCTCTGATAGTCTCTGTACCTGGAATATGGCACTCATTTGGTTTCCCTGGCGTATGGAACCTACACCCCAAACAACAATGAAGATACGAAGAGCAGTGATCACAAGTTGATTTAAAATGAATTACTGAGGGGGCCTCTTTATGACATTTCCAGCAAAAATTAGTCATTGGGATCTATTTTTTCTCCCATTTCGTAGTTATACTCAATTATTTCATGATTTTCATTATAAACTCTCTTAATTCCATTGAGTTTATCTTCACAAAAACTTTGGGTTACCTTAGGTCTACCATCGTCATAATATTTGTTAAAGAGACCATGACGAAGGCCGCTTTTATATTCGGCCTCAAAAACTAAAATGCCATTTTTATTTTTCTCAAAAACATATCCGTTAAGTTTTCCATGCTTATAGTGACTTTGACTTTGAATCTCTCCATTAGGGAAATAAGTGACCTCTTCTCCTTCCTTTAGATTATTTTCAAAAGAGCATTTTCTGTAGATTTGTCCGTTTGGATAATACTGAACGGCATCTCCATGATGCTCACCCTTCTGATATTCTGTAATAGCCAAAACATTTCCATCAGAAGAATAGATCGTTGAAACTCCACTTTTTTCGCCCTTTTTATAGTAGGTACTAGAAACTTTCATTCCTCCCTCATTATACTCTGCGACCTCTCCTTCAAGGTGGTCTTGGTCATAATGTGCCTCTAAAGCTTTGATACTTCCTAAAACAGGATCAAATGGATAAAAAATTTGATGAAGGCCCTCTTTTAAATTTTCATGGTAGTGATAAACAACTTCTGATCCATCTACATTTCTCTCATAATAGCGTCCATTTAATTTACCTAAAATATAACCACATTCCTCAATAAGCTCTCCATCTTCAGTCCAAAGTGATTTTTTTCCATCAAGTAATCCTTCTTTATAGCTCAAAAGAGCCTGCAGTTGCCCAGACGGATAAAAACTCTTTTGCTCTCCGTCTAAAACACCTTCCTTATATGAGATCACCTGTTTGAGTTGAGACTCACAATCAACCTCTCTTTTAGGAAAATACTCTTGATAAAGCCCTGATGGAACCCCTTGATTATATTCACTAACAATATGAAGATTTCCATCTTCAAACCAACTCTGGCAAGTACCGTCTATTTTCCCTTGGGTATAGTAAGCTTCTGCTCGCTTTTGGCCATTCTCATAATAGGTCTCCTCAAGGCCCTCTTTCTCTCCACTCTCAAAACAAACAACTTGTTTTGGGTTGCCACCTTCATACCAAGACAAAAAGGTGCCTATTGGTGCCCCCATCTCATATTGCAAATTCCAAAGGGTTTGACCTGTATTTGTATACCTTTTTTCTAGGCCATGAAGATGTCCAAGCTTATATTCCAACTCGGCTTCTAAAGTCCCATTTTCATACCATTTGAATGCCGGGCCATCTAGTAAATCCATGCAAAAATGCTCTTCAATTTTTTTCTGCCCATTTTCATACCAAACTAGATATCGGCCGTCTTTTTTCCCTTCTTTCAAATCAACTAAGATTGATGGATTTCCATTTGAATACCACTCTTGATAAAGACCGTCTTTTTTCCCTTGAATATAGTGAGCCTGTAGCTTAAGAAGACCAGATGAGTAGAATTCTTTTTGTTCTCCCTCATAAGATCCATCGATATAGCGGTAATCACACATAATTTCACCATTCTCGTGCCGCTCTATATATTTCCCTTCTAAATGCCCTTCTTGATTTAAAAGATATTTCTTTTGAAGCTGACCTGATGGATAAAACTCCTCAATAGGCTTTAAAAGGTGTCCCTTATCATTATAAGCAGCAATCTTTTGGAATAGTCCATCTGGGTATTTTATAATGTGTTGCTTGATCGGTAGCCCTTTTCGATATTCTCCTCCCCCTAAAGAATGCCCTTCATGAGAAAAAAACTCTTCTTTCCCTTCTTTTTTTCCATCCACATATCTTACTTGATAGCTCATTTTGGAGTTGGGATGGTAAAAAGTATGAAGACCTTCTGGAACGCCATTTCTAAAATTTTGAATTTCACAGATAGTCTCCTTTTCATCATACCTAATTAAAGCAGGAGAACCTTCACTACCTTGTAAAAGGCCATTCAAGTAAATAGCTGTAGATTCAAGCATCCCATTTTCATGCCAAAACATACAGGATCCTTCCAAAACGCCTTCTTTAAAGTACTTTAAAGCCTTTTTCCTACCATTTGAATGGTAAGAGATACTTTCCCCAGAGAGTCGCCCATCTTTATAAAATTCTTCCTTCATTCGCTGCCCATTATCATAAAAAGAGAGAGCTTTACCATGATACTCTCCTTCCTTAAACTGGCACTTATTTTGAAGCTTCCCATTGGAATAAAAGACTTTCACATCTCCATGAAGCTTACCTTCTTTATAATGTAATTGTTTTTCTGGAATTCCGGTTGGGTGATATAAAATACTCAAACCGTGAGGAACTGGATCGCTTGACTCATTAAGTACAATTAGGTCTTCCTCTAGAAAGACTTTTCCATCTGGATAAAATTCGATTCTTTTGACCGGCTGATCTTGGCCGTCCGCCAACGGCTCATAAAAGACAACAAGCTTCGTATTTCCATCATCAAAGTACTCAGTCACTTGAGGGTGCCAATTAGGTTTCCTCTCTTTTAGCTCATAAGCAACAGGCTTCACTTCCTCTTGAGCATATATGTGACTCATCCCAGAATAAAATAGAGCAGTGCAAAATAGAAGAAATAAACTAGGTGGTCCAAAGGAGAATCGTTTCATCAAGGCCTCATGCTGAGAAAAAAGATTTTTGATGGTATCAAAAATAGCTCTTTTTCACAATCAGGCAATTGGAATCTTTAAGTCTTTTACTATTAAAAGAATAAACAATTATTAATAAAGATGAAAATCCTCATATTTTATCTTATATAAATAAAAATAGACAAAAAAATATTTGTTTTATAAGGAGGAGTATTAAATAACAGGCAAAACTTATTTTCTCTTAAGGAGCCCATCTGATGAAAAACTTTAAATATAAACTCTTCTTAATGTTAGGGGCTGTCAGCCTCTTATCCTTCGCTAGCTGTAATGTACCAAGTGGATCCTGCTCTTCTTGCTGCAAATCAAATAAATGCTCTTCAAAATCTTCCTGCAAGTACAAAAGAGGCGGGTTGTTTGGCCGTAGATCAAGAAATAATACCACTTGTGGCCAATGCTGTAGTAACTGTGAAAGTAACTGCTGTTGCTTTTCTCAAAGCTGCAGGGCGTGTACCTATTGCGGTCCTTCGAATTGCTCAACATGTTGCCAAAGCAATAATTGTTGTGGGAAAAAAGTAAATTGCAAGAGTAAGAAGAACTGTGGAAATTCGAATAAAAGAACTAGAACTCGAAAACGAAGCTAACTTTCTAAAGATTATCTAAAGAAAACTTAAGCAGCTATTGAATTCAATAGCTGCTTTTTTATTTCCAACAATTCCTGTTTCATTAAAAATCAACCCATGATCACTAAAGAGAAGAATGGCCTTAAGTGGCTTGAATTTGACTTGTTTCAACCTTTCAAAGAACTCAAACATGGCGTTTTGACCAGACATGGAGGCTATAGCTTATCTCCCCTTTGTTCCCTTAATTTAAATATCACCGGAAGCAAAGACTCTGAGGAGATCCAGAAAAACTTAGCAAAAGTTCAAAAAAGCTTAAATCTATCCGATCTCATTTATGCAAAGCAAGTTCATGGGAACCAGGTTCAAGAACTGAATCAAAACAACAAAACAGACCTCTTTGAATGTGATGGATTCATCACAAAACTACACCATACAACTCTACTAATTAAGCATGCAGATTGCCAAGCTGCCCTCTTCTACGACCCGATACAAAAAGTAATTGCCAATGTCCATTGCGGTTGGAAAGGAAATACTCTTAATATATATCAAAAGACAGTTCAAATGATGAAGGATAAATACCACTGCAAACCTGAAAATATTCTAGTTGGAATATCTCCCAGCTTAGACCCGGAAAACTCTGAATTTACTAACTATAAAAAAGAACTTCCAAAAAGCTTTTGGAAATATCAAATAAAGCCGAACTATTTTGATTTGTGGGCAATAGCTGAAAACCAGCTCACCGAATCTGGTATTCTGAACCATCATTTAGAAGTTGCCAAAATTTCAACTTATAGGAAGCAAAAGGACTTTTTTTCATATCGAAGGAATCAAACTACTGAAAGAAACGGCAGCTTTATCACTTTGAACATCCAAGCTTAAGGTATAGACCAATAGTAGTCACCAGTATAACCAACCTTTTTGAAAAATGCTCTCCAGTCATCTACATGCTTGATTGTCTTTGCTGTTAAGTTCCGTGCATGCATCAAACTTTTCTCAAGGTCATTGCGATAGGCATCTACCGTAATAAAGCTTTTACCTCGAGAGACTCTCTCAACTTCTTGAAGTGCTTTTGCACACTCCTCTTCCTCAAAATTATGAAGGGTAGTAATCGAAATAACGAGATCGAATGAATTGTCTTCAAACTCAAGAGATCTCGCATCTCCTACTTGCACACAGTCTTTTATAGGCTCCATTGCATTTTCAATGGCATACTCTGAAATATCAACACCCTTCACTTTAATCCCAGGGATAAGCTGTTGAAAATCGTAGAGCATGAAGCCTTTTGCGCAACCTACATCCAGAATAGAGCTTTCAGCTGTTAGGCCATAAAATTTATGAATTGTTGGGACAACTGGGTGCCAAAATCGAGAGCTATAATTAAGCCCACCATAACCTGTTTTACGATCTCCATCAAAATATTCCTGCCCAAACTCTCTTGCTATACCTCGATCATCCTCTGTCTTTGTATCAGAGCTTTCTTTATTATTTCTTCTAGCTTTAGGATAATTGATTAATAAATCAACTTCTCTTCCCATAATAGACCTGCATTAAGGTTGATGAATATATTCAAAAGATTCATTTTGGATCTCTTCAAAGTTTTTATTTACCCAGTCGATTGTCTGCTCAATACCTTTTTCAATTGAAATCGTAGGCTTCCAATTTAATTCTTGTTGGATCTTGTTTGAATCAATAACATAGGCTTTATCTTGCCCTAATCTCTCTTCTACAACTTCAACTGCTGATTCAAAAGAAACCCCTAACTTTTCAGCTATTGTTTTAACTATATCACAAACAGCATATCCTTGAGGTGGAGATAGGTGATAGATTTCTCCAGGTCTTCCCTTTTCCATTAGAGCAAGCTCTCCTTCAGAAACATCTCGTATGTGAATAAAGGACTTTACAGCAACACCGCCTCCATGAAGCTGAATCTTTTGACCCTGCTTCATCCTGATTATAGATCTAGGAATAATTTTAAACAGCTGTTGGAATGGCCCATACACATTAGTAGCGCGCACCATAACAAGGGGAAAGTCAAAGTTTTTAAAAAAGGTAAAGAGTGATAAGTCACCTGCGGCTTTGGAAGCTGCATAGGGAGTCGTTGGATTTAAAGGAGCATCTTCTAAAACAGCCCCTGAACATGATCCATATACTTCTGGCGAAGAAATATGAACATATTTTTCAATAAAGGTGCACTCTTTCAGTATATTTGCTAGCTTTGTTAAAGCAACAGAATTTGTTTGAAACCAATGATCAGGATGCTTCCAGCTTGGAGCAACTTCACTTTGAGCTGCAAAGTTCACAACGAACTCAGGTTGTTTTTCTTTTAGTAATTTTTCAAGCTTATCTAGGTCATGATTTAAGTCAATTTGTTGAAACTGAAAGTTTGGATTTTTATGCCGTTTATAAGGCAAAAGAAAATCCTTCTTCTCGGGAGAACGACTTACTCCAATGACTTTATATTCTTTTCTTTCAAGAAGCAGGTCAATAAAATCAGACCCTGAAAATGAGTTGCTCCCAATGACTAAAACAGTTTTCATAAATAGATACACTCCGTGATTAATAAGATCTAAATTCTACTACTTTAAAAGCGTGGTAATGTATTTCAAAAATGGAATTTTTTCAATGCATTTCGAGTTCCCTATAATTTGCACATCTAAAGCAGCTGCAGCTGATCCTAAAAACCCTGCCATTTTTGAATCATAACCTTTTGCAAAGACAAGGGATGATAGAGCCAAATAACTATCACCAGCCCCAACTCGATCAACTACTTTTTGGGTAAGTGCTGGCACTTGTGAAAAGGCTTGCCCTTGATCGTAGAGGACAACACCTCTAACTCCTTGTGTCACACTGATATGGCGACAATTCATAGACCCTGCTACTACTGGAATTAAGGCACTAAGGTCAGAATGAAGGTCATGAGTTGTCAAACGAAGTTCAGGCTCATTCAAAGAAATATAATCGGCTCGATCATACTTCGTCACTACATGATAACCTCGGTTCCCACTATTTATTTGTGTGTTAATAGATAAAAAACTCGGAACTTTAGAAATCGCAGCATTTAGTTTAGGACTCAAAAAACCGTTTCCAAAATCGCAAACAATGACAAGATCAAATGTGCTCCCATATTCATTCAAATAGGCTTCTACTTGCTCCTCTTGAAACTCATTTGGATAGTTGTCATTAGAAGAATAAGTTTCAAATAACTTAGTAAGGTTTCTCCCATCGCGCTGGACATACCTGCGCTTGATAAGAGTTTGGGTTTCTTCCAAATAAAGGAACTCTTTTTTGACATCCTTTTGAAGTCCTAAGTAGTCTGAAGTATTGGTTTCACTTCCCACCGCTGTCAGTAATGTCACATTAGATGTAAATCCTGCTACATGATTAGCAACAGCGAAAGAGCCACCGAGAAAAGTATCCTGATCTTTACATCTAGCAACTAAATGAGTTCCTTTACCAGAAACTCCCAAAGGGTCCACATAAACATACTGGTCTATAATTGCATCCCCAATAACCAGAACATTTAAATTTTTTAAATCATCAACACACTCAATAACTTGATCAATTGAATAATTTGATTTAAAATTTTTGACATAAAGTTTAAATTCTTTCGAACTATCACTAAAGTATGAATTGAGCAACTTAGATGAGCTAAAAACAACATCCTCTGTATAAACAAGCTTACCTTGGTGTTTCTCAACTTCTTTTTGCTCTAGTTCAATTTTACCCGTGAGATCCTGATCCTGCTCTTTATACTCAACTCCCTTAACATAAAAGTCAGGCTTGATCTGCCTAATAACTTCTGTTCCAGCAGAATGGTTATTTATGCACACATAATCAACACATTCAATGGCTCCAATTGACTCCATCCTTAGTTCTTCAGTAAAAACAGGTCGATCAGGCCCTTTATTCACATATTTGTTAGCAGTCACAGCAACAACTAAAATATCTCCAAATTTTTTAGCTTCGTGTAAATGTCGGATATGACCCGGATGAAGTAAATCAAAAACGCCTAGACAAAGAACTACTTTTTTCCCACTCTTTCTTTCTTCATTTAAGAGCAAAGAGAGAGCTTCAAATTCCATTTTTTTTTGTTCTAATTTCATTAAAATCTCTTAGATTTTTCCTCTAATAGTTCTGCGATAGAGGAGCGGTGTTTCCAGCCATCAACAAGTGTGTGTAAAATAAAAAAGTGCGCAGACTCAACTAACCCATAATCCGCAATTCCTGTCCAAACATTGATGTCGCCCATTGCCCTCAACGGATTATCTTCCTTAAATCCACTTAAAGTAATAATCGATCCCTTTTTTGCTCTCATTACCCTGCAGGTTTCTAAAATATTTTCAGATTGCCCAGAGCTACTAATTGCAATTAAAAGATCTTTTTCGCTTGCTAGCGTGTTTAAGGGGCGAGCATATGTATGTTGATAACCATAGTCATTTCCCATACAAGTAATTAAGTTACTATCTGAAAGGGTAAAAGCTGCAAGATTTAAAACATTAACTAGGTCGACCATATGATGAGAGGCTATTCCTGAACTCCCCCCATTACCAACAATAAACACTTTTTTATGATTTTTTATTGCTAATTGAAAGTAGGTATAAATAAGCTCAAAAGCTTCTTCTACCATAAGAGAGTCTTTTAAACGTGTAAAAACTGTCTTTTTTATGAGGTTTGAGAAGTCAATAGTCCTCTTTGACAAAAAATCCATTTTTAATCCTTTAAATAGTTAAACCAACTTTCTGTAGCTTGCTGGATGCTCACAGGCTCCCAAACAGGCGCTTCATTCCAATAATTTATGTGTTTAAGCACGTGTTGGACCCCTTCCTCAAATGAAACTTTAGGAAACCAGTTTAGTTCTTTTTGGATCCGCTGAGTCTCCGCAAAAGTACACTCAGGTTCTCCTGGTCTTTTGGGGATATAGACGACATCTCCTTGTAAAAGTTCGACAAGTCTATTTACACTATAATGCCCACCACTACCGACATTATAAACTTTACCAGATTTTTCTGATTGAGCCGCAACATAAAATGCATTTGCGACATCGGTTACATAGGTAAAATCTCGTGTTTGAGTTCCATCTCCTACTACTGTGAAGGGCTTACTATTCAGCTTCTGAGCTAAAAAGACTCCAAAAACAGCACCATAGGTACCATTTGTTCGAGACCTCGGTCCATAAACATTAAATAATCGCAAAGAAATTGTAGGGATATTGTACAGCTTATTCCAATGCCCAACAAGTTCTTCTCCTAAGTATTTAGTCAAAGCATAAGGGTACTCAGGTGAAACTGAAGCCGATTCAGGCGTAGGAAAAGTAGTTGGCAAACCATAACATGAAGACGAGGCTGCATAGAGAAATTTTTTGACTTTTGCTCTCTTTGCATATTCTAGTACATTGAAAGTCCCCGTAACATTTGTATCAAAATAACCTTCAGGATCTTCAATAGATGGGACTATATCAGCTAAAGCAGCTAAATGAAACAGCCAATCAACATCTAGATTTAGGTTTTTCATCTCCTCTCTGTCACGTATATCTACTTCCATAAAAAGAAACTTCGGATGGTCTATAAAAGAAGAAAGGTTATCTTTCTGTCCATTTACAAGGCTGTCTAAAGCAACGACTTCATGGCCCTGATTCAATAAAAGCTCACATAAATGGCTCCCTATAAAACCGGCTCCTCCTGTGACAATACACTTCATTTTAAATCCACTGTATTCATTGTTTTAATATTAGAGTATCGCATATCGGACATAGAACCTGGAAGGTCTCCATTTTTAAAAGCTTTTACTAGATCTTCTATTGCATCTTCTACAGTATACTTAGGTTCAAAGCCCAACTGCTCTTTTATTTTTTTAGAAGAGACATGATAAGAACGATTATCATCGGTTTCTTCACAAATCATTTCGACAGCTTTCTCTTTAGAAATTTGTTTTCTTACCATTTCTCCTAAAGATTCTACCGGGTGATTTTCGTACCCAACATTAAATACCTCTCCCTGAATTTTTTCTGCAGGCTGATTAAGAACATGACAATAGGCCCTCACCATATCGTCAATATGAATATTTGGACGGAGTTGCTTCCCTCCCATAATTTTGATTTTCCCTGTATTGTAACCTAAATTTGTTAAAATATTTACAACGACATCTAAACGCTGTCTAGGGGAATAGCCGCATACAGTAGCAGGTCTAAGAGTTGTTCCAATAAAATCATCATCTATATAACGAAGAAGGATCTCTTCACATTTAGCTTTAAATTTAGAGTAATCAGTGAGAGGCTCAAGCTTCATATCTTCAACCACATTTTTCTCTTTTTTAACTCCGTAAACAGATGAAGAAGATGCATAGATGAATCGTTTAACACCCGCCTCTTTACTCATTTGGACTAAAGGCTCAAAAGCGTCTAAGTTGATCGATTTTCCAAGTTCAGGATTCAGTTCAAAGCTAGGGTCATTTGAAATACAAGCTAAATGTATTACAGCATCACAATCTTTGAGAGCTTCTTTTACAACATCAGCTTGTCTAAGATCTCCCTTGATTTCACGAAGGTTCGGGTGATCTTTGACGACATCTAAGACATCCTCTCCAAAGAGATAGAGGTCAAGTACATTAACTTTATGTCCTATGCGTAAAAGCTCCGGGACTAACTTTGCCCCTACGTAACCGGCTCCCCCTGTAACTAATATGTGCATTGGTCCTCCTATATTTTTGTAGTCTCTAGCGAAGTTGTTTCGAAATTCAATTCTGTTTTTTGATAAGCACTTTTTTGAGCTAAGTCCAGTACTCTCATTACATTTAGTCCTTCAAGTCCATCTGTAATAGGCTTGCTTCTAGTTAAGCAACACTCCAAAAAGTGCTTACATTCTTCATAAAGAGGCTCTTTTGTTTCAAGAATTATTTTTTCTTTGGCCTTTTGATTAAATTGAAGAGCACCCTTTTCAAGCTCAATAGAATTCTCCCAAAAGATAAGCTTGTCATTCCAATCTTTTAAGTCGTCAAAAACAACAGATCCCTCAGTCCCCACAAGGGTGAGCTTTCTTTCAGGGAAAGGACTTATCCAGTTAACATGAATATTAGCTTTTACATTTTGTGTGAAGTTTAATGAGAGCCAACTTTGATCTGAGTAATTTTTAGAATAAAATTGATCCTGTATACATCCAACTGTCAAAAGTTGATAGTCTTTACACAAACTAAGTAAAAGCGAAATGTCATGAGGAGCAAAAGCCCAAAGAGCACTTTTTTCAGGCCCTCTTGAACCAAAATTTAAACGGCTAAAATTTAAATGCAAAAGCTTCCCAAGATCTCCCCCCTGAATCATTTCTTTGATGCGCTCGAGGCAAGGATGATAATGTAGAATATGCCCAACCATTAAAATGGTTTGTTTTTCGTCTGCTATTTGAAAGAGCTCTCTAGCCTCCTCTGAATTTGAACTCATAGCTTTCTCTATGAAAACATCTTTACCTCTTTTTAAAGCTTCTTTCGCTATTTCAAAATGAAACTCTGTTGGGACCGCAATGACAATTTTTCTAATTTTGTCATTATTCAAAATTTCATTTAAAGAGTTTGTAAAAAAGACTTCTGGATAGAGCTTCTTATATTGATTGGTGTGATGAGTATGAATATCGCAAACTGAATGGAGTGCACCAAGCGCATTGTAATTTCTTGCTAGATTTTTACCCCAGTGACCAATTCCAATTAATGCTAAGTCCTTTTCATAAATCATATGCTTAAGCTATTTGTAATATGGTAGATTTCAAAGCTTCAATAATTTTATCTTGCTCTTCTCTTGTTAACCAGGGGTGCATTGGAATATTAAAAACCTGCTTAGCTACTTTTTCAGCATTTGGAAAATCGCCTTTTTTATAGCCAAGATCCAAATAAGCTGGTTGCTCATGAATACAAATGGGGTAATAAATAGCCGTAGGGATATTTGCTCTTTTTAAACGCTCTAATATTTCTGATCGATTTTCTGATTGAAGCGCATACTGTGAATAAGTATGGGTATTTTCTGGCAAGATTTTAGGAGTAATAAAATCTCCCTGAAGCATTTCATTAAAATACACTCCTATTCTTGAGCGCTTGATTAACTCTTCTTCAAAAAAGGGTAGTTTTGCTAACAAAATAGCTGCCTGCAGAGTATCCATCCGTCCATTCATGCCTACATACTGGTGGTTATACCTCTCTGTGGCTCCGTGAGTACGCAGCGCTTTCACTTTTTCCGCGAGGTCTTCTCTATTTGTAAAAAGAGCTCCTCCATCACCATAACAGCCTAGAGGTTTTGTCGGAAAGAAGCTTGTTACCCCAATAGTCGTGACACTACAACTAGGGCAACCATCTTGAGTAGCGCCAAAGCTTTGAGCTCCATCTTCAATTACAGCAAGATTATATCGTTCAGCAATTTCCAAAATCTTTTTAAAGTCTGGCATTTGCCCATAAAGGCTCACTGGGATAATTGCTTTAGTTTTTTTGGTTACAGCTTTTTCAAGCTGCTCTGCATCCATCAAATAAGTTTGAGGATCGATGTCGACAAACACAGGTACTGCTTTCAAACGTCTAACAACTTCTATAGGACTAATCCAGGTAAAAGGAACACAAATCACTTCATCACCAGGCTGTATCTCGAGAGCTTTTAAAGCGAGCAGCAGACTATCGGTACCACTAGATGTTGCAATACAATGTTTAACTCCTGTTATCTTTGCGAGCTCTTTTTCCAATCGAAAGACCTGCTCACCCATAATAAATTGGGAGCCTTCCAAAACATCATTAATTGCTGAGTCTATTTCTGATTGATAAAGCTTGTACTGAGATTTTAGATCTATAAATTCCACTGAATATTCTTTTTTTTAGAGAGTAGAAAAGTTTGCGTTATATATTGAAATGAGAAATTTTACATGAATCTGAAATTAAATCCAGA
>CAYGMF010000028.1:0-19096 GCA_964351075.1 uncultured bacterium | reverse complement strand
AACGTTACTGATGGCCTGAGAAATTCTCAGGCTTTTTTTTATTTTAAAATTCTATTACAATTCACATTTCTTCAAAAGTAGCCAGGGACAACTTATGCCACAACTGACACTTGAATACACATCGAATATAAAACTGGATATAGAAACTTCTAATTTATTCCCTTACTTGCACACCCTACTTGTAGATAAAGCAAAAGCTAAACTTAAGGACTGTAAGTCCCGCTGGGCTAAGCTTGATAACTATCTTGTTGGAGAGGGTAGCCTAGGTGCGGGGTTTATCTACCTACAAATCCAGCTCATAAAAGGTCGTTCTGCAGAAGTTAGAAAAGAGATAGGCAGGAAAGCTTGTCAAATACTTGAGGAGGCATTTCAAACAGAGATTAAGCGGGCAAAGCCTCAAATTAGAGTTCAAATAAAAGAAATAGATGCTGATTTTTATTTTTCATCGTCATTAAGCTAGTCACTTTGATGAAGGGCTTTGCTGATCATTTGAAGAGGGAAGAGTATAGGGGCATGAGTTTTTCTTGATATTCATTAAAGTGTCGAGGATCATATTACCTATGAATTTGGAAATTAGACTAGCTGAAATAAATGAATTGAAAGAGATTGAAGCATTAATGAAGCTTTCGATGAAAGCTCTAGGCGTAGGGCACTACTCTGAAGAGCAGGTTGACTCTTGTTGCCAATTCGTCTTTGTTCCTGATCAACAGCTCATTGAAGATAAAACTTTTTTTGTTGTGACAACAGAAGGGGGAGCACTAGTCGGCTGCGGTGGCTGGAGTTTTAGAAATAAACTTTATGCTGGACCCGCAGAAGCTCAGCCAAAAAACAACCAGTTAACCCCTCTAAAGGATCCAGCTCGGATACGAGCTATGTTTGTTGATCCAAGTTATAGCGGCAAGGGAATTGGCTCTATGATTTTAAACCAATCAGAAAAAGCTGCTAAAGAAAAGGGATTCTCTAAGGGGGCTCTTGGGGCTACTTTGTCAGGTCTTTCGTTCTATACAAAAAAAGGATGGAATACAGTATCTGAAGAGGAGGCTATATTGCCAGATGGAATTGCCATTAAAGTTGTCCAGATGGAGAAATCTTTTTCTTGAGCATGCACTTGCCCTATTTTTTGCCAACTACACGACTAAACCGGTTAAATATAAAATTATATCTTTTCGGTTGAAACCATAATCCTTTCAACCTCTTCAATTTCTTTGTCGTTCAACATATGAAACCATGACTCTCGCTTACGTCTGGAAAGCGTTCCATTGTTTTGACGTATACACCTGATTAAAAGATCTATTTCTTTTTCTGGCATATCGACAATTTTTTTTATTGAAGTCTTAATAAAGTCATATTGACTTAAAAAATTTAATTCCTCCTCAAACTCTATATGAATGGTTTGCTCCACACAGTGATAGAGGAACTCTGCTATAGGAGTGAAATCAATAAATTTATAAAGGTCTGCAGTTTCTTGATTTATTTTCATTTCAGCCCGCTCATCAAGTTCGTAATCATTTATCAATTCGTTTAAGGGCTGGGAAAAAATTTCAAGAACCCTGTCATATTCTTTGTGTTCACGAAGCATCACAGCTGAAACAGGAAAAACAATTCCTTCTGGAGAAAAACCTAGTTTTGAAAGAACATAATGTATTAGAAATCTATGTACTCTTCCATTTCCGTCCCAAAAAGGATGCATAAAAACAAATCCAAATGATAAAATAGTTGCAGTTATTACTGGATCTATTTGCGAGATGAACATGCGTGAAGAACACTTAATAAGTGCTTCCATCAACGAAGGAAGATCTTCAGGTTTTGGAGCTATGTAGTGCACAAGCATTTCACCCAGTTGAGGTTCTTCACCAACATAATTTTGGAATGTACGAAAGTCTTCGAGCATAAACCGAGGATCAACTATTTCTTTCTGTATCATTACCAGAAAACGCTTAGTTAATTCGCTGGCTGAATAATCTTGTTGTAGTAAGTTTACAAATTTAGTAATTCGAGACCTATCAGGTTTTTCTCTTTCAATTTCCCAGCTGGCCATAGTTTCCTTTGTAAATAGGTACCTGGTTGCTCTTATCAAAATTTCGGGATCATATTTTTGTACTAGTTCCTCAGTTACGGCTGGTAAACGCATTTTTATAAATTGATCTAACCTAGATGATTTTCGAACCAGTGGACAAAAATCTTTGTTGCCCAACAAATTATCAACTATACGATGTCTTGAGCTTTTACGAGGGCTTCCGCAGTGATAGAGTTTTTCATCCAAAAGAGGTACATAGGTAGCACGCCCAATATTTTTCATGGGTAGCTTCTCATCTAACAAAAATTCATACAGAAACCAGATTTTCCGTGCATATTTCCCTGTAGGGGATCTATTGATATAATCTGTGACCGAGCTCTCTCCAACTTTCAAAAGGGTTTGTTTGATAATTCCAAAATTCACCCCTTCATGTTTCAGTGCAAACTCAAGGTGTTTAATAGGCTTATTTTCAATTTGGTAAGATTTGGGATAAATATTAAGTTCAATATTACTGTGTTCATACCTATTTTTTCTTACTTTCCAACCTTGGCCAACATACGACCAGCGGTAGTGAGCAGGGACTTTTAACTTAAAATATTCAACTAGAAAACGATAGCCTATCGGTTCTGCTCCTAGTGGTACATCCAATTTCCACATAAATCAACATCCCTTATTTTCAGGTTATTATTCTATATGTTACCAGAAACCGTTGATTTTATCATCAAAACAATGATTATTTTGCATTTTACTATAAAAATAGTGATTTTAGAGCTATTTTCTTAGAATCATTGATAATATTGTTGTATATAGAGAAAATCTTGATTTTTTCAATAAATGATGATTTTTAAGAAAAAAACCTCAAAATAATGATTTTATGAGGATTTTAGCTCAATTTAATGATTATTTTATTCGCGAATACATTGGGATCTGTCTCCATAAGAGGAGGCTGTATTGCCGGATGGAATTGCCAATAAAGTTGTCCAGACGGAGAAGCCCTCCACATATCTATTCATTAAAATTGACCTGTAATTCTAGAAACTATATTTAATAAATATATTTTTATGGGGTAAAACCCTCCCTACCTTCAGGAGTTATGATGTTAGTATGGGCAGTTATTTTTTTTGTAATAGCAATTATTGCAGCTCTCTTTGGCTTTACAGGGATTGCTAGAGGAGCCATGGGGATAGCCCGTGTTTTGTTCTTCATTTTTGTGGTTATCTTTGTGGTCTTCTTAATTTTATGGCTATTTGCCTTAGCTTAGGGTTGTGAGACTTTTACTTGAATGTAGGGCATAGGCCTCTTAAAAGCTTTTCTTCTTCATAGAATCTCTATATTATCTATCCTCGCTCAACGGCTAATGCCGTTCTTTGACGAATTAAAAAAATATATTGGAGATCCTATTGCCCCCTCTTATTAGTTGTAAATCTATTGGCAAAGCGCATGGCTCGCGAGACCTTTTTCAAGATCTTTCAATGAGTGTTTCTCATGGAGATTGTATAGGGCTTATTGGCCCCAATGGCGCTGGAAAATCTACCCTTTTAAAACTAATAGCAAAACTAGAGCGCCCTGACACTGGAGAGGTTGTTCATACTAAACATGCTCGAGTAGGGTATGTTCCTCAACATGTAGAAAAACACTATGGAACCATTCAAGAGGTCCTTGAAGAAGCCTTGGAAAAAAACACCCATATAGAAGAATCTCATAAAGAGGGGCACTTTCGAAGGATACTTGGAAAGGTAGGGTTTACAGATCCTACACAGCTTTCAGGTGAGCTCTCAGGTGGATGGGCAAGAAGGCTTACTATTGCTAAAGCTCTTGTCAATGAGCCAGATATCCTTTTATTAGATGAGCCCACAAACCATTTAGATCTCGATACAATCCTTTGGTTAGAAAATTTTCTTCAAAGATCTTTCAAAACCTTTATCGTGACGAGCCATGATCGCACATTTTTAGATAGCATATGTAATAAGGTTTGCGAATTGAGTCATAGATATCCCAAAGGTATTTTTTCTGTTGATGGGGGGTATGACGAATTCATCAAGATGCGTGAAATCTTTTTAAAGGGGCAAGTGCAGTATGAAAAGAGTCTCAGATCAAAAAATCGAAGAGAAGAAGAATGGCTTAAGCAGTCACCTAAGGCGCGTTCAACAAAGGCTAGAGCTCGCATACAAGAAGCTGCTAGATTGCAGCATGAACTTGCCAAAGTAAAATTTCGCAACACAGAAAACAAAGCTGCGCTTGGTTTCAATGTGACTGATAGACAGACAAAGAAGCTCCTAGTTGCTAAAAATTTGAGTAAACAGTTTGGAGACAAAAAAATCTTCTCAGGTGTAGATATCAGACTCATGCGAGGAGACCGTCTAGGGATTGTAGGAGGAAATGGGAGTGGTAAGTCCACGCTACTTAAGATGCTTGCAGGGGAGATCAAAAGCGATAGCGGTACAATCAAAACTGCAGATGACTTGAAAGTCTTTTACTTTGACCAGCACCGTGAAAGCCTAGATTTAAACCTCACCTTGCGGGATGCTCTTTCTCCAAATGGTGAGACGATACAGTATAGAGGCCAAAATATTCATATCAACAGCTGGTGTGAGAAATTTTTATTTAATAAAAGTTGTCTAGGGCTTCCCATAAAGCAGCTCTCTGGAGGGGAGCGCGCTCGTATTCTTATAGCTCGCTTAATGATGCAAGAAGTGGATGTTTTACTTCTTGATGAACCTACAAATGACTTAGATATAGATACCCTTGAAATCTTGGAGGCAAGTCTCGATGATTTTCCAGGTAGTGTTGTTTTAATCTCTCATGATCGTGCAATACTGGACCGTGTAGCTGACTCCCTAATCGCTCTTAATAGCGAGGGAGGATATAGCACTTTTAATGAAACAGATGCCTGGCTCGAGCATAGAAAAAAACAGGCTAAAGAAAAAACGCAAGAAGCATCTGCTCCTCAAAAAAAGCAGCCAGTTAGAAAGTCAACCCTTTCTTACAAAGAAAAGCAAGAGCTTGCGAATATGGAAAAGACCCTAACAGCTCTTGGAAAAGAACTTGATGCTTTGTCAGCTATTCTAGAGGATCCATCTGTTCAAAATGATCCAGATGCTCTTCAAAAGGCTTGTGAACAACTTGGTAGCAAGCAGAAAGAAATTGATGATACCTATCTTCGTTGGCAAGAGCTAGAGGATCGAAGCTAATTTTTGAAATATATGAATCATTTGTTCCCTTTCTTTTTGGGTTAAACGATTAAAGAATCTCTCATCTGCTTCTTCTACAGCTGGAAGGGCTCGATTGACAATTTGAGTGCCTTGACTTGTTAGAGTAGGATTTTTGGCTCTACTATCAAAAGAGGGTTCACGTTTAACCAACCTTTTTTGTTCAAGGCCCCTTATAATCTGAGAGATTGTATTTGGGTCAATTCCCGCCATTTTACCAACAGCTACTTGAGTTACAAGTTCTCCTTTTCTTGTGAGCCATCCAAGTGTTGCTAAAACTACAAATTGAGGGTGGGTTAACCCTATAGGTTTAAAGAGACAACATAGAGCTTTTAATCTCAAAGAAGATAATTAGCGAGTCAAAAGTCCTCCATCCACCGGTATATCCACCCCTGTCGTAAAAGATGCTGTATCTGATGTTAAATAGAGTACTGCCCCCGCTATTTCTATAGGGTCAGCGGATCTCTTCATGGGAGCTTTTTTTACAAGCTTCTCCCAGGCTTCAGGATTTTTATCTCTAGTTTTTCGATTCAATTCAGTTGCAACACCAAAAGGGCTTACACTATTCACTCTAATATCATATTTTGCTAGCTCATGTGCCATACTTTTTGTGGCTGAAAGAAGTGCTGCCTTTGAGGCGCAGTAGGCTAAATTGCCTGCCCGATAAGCGCCAATAGACAGAATATTTACAATTGAGCCTGTTTGCTTTTTGTTAACCAGTTCCTGAGCAAAAGCCTGAGCCAAGAAAATAGGAGCATGAAAGTTACAATCCGTAACCTCACGAAAATCTTTTTCAGTTACGTCTAGTAGCCTGCCCATACGGAGAATTCCAGCATTATTAATTAGAACATCAAACCTGCCAAACGTGTGCTTAACCTCATCGAGTAATTTATCACGCTCTATTTTTTTTGTGATATCAGCCTTGAAACAACGAGCCTCAGTTGAGGCGAGTTGTTTTTCAACTGCTTTAGCATTTACAGCATCATCTCGGTATACTAATGCTACCGAATATTCATTTTCTAAAAATACTTTGGCGATTCCAAGACCTATGCCTCTAGTACCTCCAGTAATAATGGCAACGTTTTGTTTCAATCTTATTCTCCAGTATTTTTGGGTGGGATTTTTTTGTTAAATTTTTCTTGCTCAAGTAAGGCTAATTCTTCACTAGTGAGCTTTGTTTCCACGAGTTCAATAGGAACTCCCTGCTCTTCAATCATTGCAACACGGAAACCCTCTAATGGGCTGTAGGGGCCAAAAAGAATTTTAGCGCCTTTAATTTCTAAATCCAAATTGTCTACTTGGAATGCTATGTGGGGAACTTGAGTGATCAATTCAGGTAGCCCATGACCTTCAGGGAAACGGTGCCATTGAATATGGTACTTATTTGCTTCAAATGGAGTTGAATAAAATTTGAAACCGTCTGTTTTTGTCAATGTTTCATCTGGCCGTTTTTCTGTTGTTGGGATTCCATAGTGATGGTACACACGCATATTTTTACTTCCTTAATTTGATTTTTTTACAAACTTTGACTTTAGCATGACTTCACCAAAGCCTTTGATTTTGACATCCATATTATGTCCATTGACTTCTTCAACTAAACGGATCCCTTTAACTTTAGTCCCTACCTTAATGACTGAAGAAGTTCCTTTAACTTTAAGGTCTTTGATAACGGTGACACTATCTCCGTCTTTGAGCTCATTTCCATAAGCGTCTCGTACAATGGATCCGTCTTCAGTATTTTCAGATTCTTCATCCTTCATCCACTCATGAGCACATTCTGGACAAATGTATCTATCTCCATCTTCGTAAGTAAACTCAGAGCCGCACTTGGTACAATGAGGTAAGTCTGTCATAAGGTCTCCAAATAGGTTAATTAAAGGGCAAGTTTATCAAAAAAAGTACTCAACTTCAAGACAAGTGGCCAAAAATCTAGCATGAACCCGCAATAAACCCCGTTGTCCATGCATTTTGAAAGTTAAAACCACCTGTTATTCCATCAATATCTAAAATTTCTCCAGCAAAGAAGAGGCCTGGGCAAATTTTACTCTCCATTGTTTTGAAATTTACCTCTTTGAGAGTGACCCCTCCACAAGTAACAAACTCTTCCTTATTCGTTGTTTTACCTTTGATTTGAAAAGTATCAGAAGTAAGCATTGAAGCCAGCAGGGTCAACTCTTTGGATGAAAAATCGTTTAAGCGCTTTTGATCACTTCCATTGGATCTTTTAAGCATCTTTTTCCAAAAGTTTTTAGGAAGCTTGAATAGGTTTTCACTCATAAGTGTTTTATGAGGGAGTTGTCGTTTGAGAGCGTTGAGCTTTTCAAGCACTGCTTGCAAGGTAAAACCAGGAAGCCAATTGACAAGAACTTCAAAAGAATATTCTTTATTATATAAAGCTCTAGCTGCCCATGCAGAGAGCTTTAATACTGAGGGCCCACTTAATCCAAAGTGAGTAATTAAGAGCGCTCCTGTTTGCTCAAATGAAGTTCCCTTAATACGAATAGCAACATTCTTAAAAGAGATACCACTTAACTCTTTAAGAATAAAATTCGGAATGTTGAAGGTAAATAAAGAGGGGACTGGAGGCTGTATTGTATGACCGAGTGTTTCAGCCCACTCGTGTCCCTTTAAACTACTTCCAGTTGCAAGAATAAGCTGATTCCCAACGATTTTACTTCCATCTCTCATTTGAAGAGAGAATCCCTTGTCATTTTTTGAAATAGTCTCAATTTTTTGTTTTTGAAGAATAGACACTGAAAGCTTTTTTGCCTCATCCAGCAAACAGTCTATAATACTTTGAGAGGAGTCCGATACTGGGAAGATTCTTCCGTCCTCTTCTGTTTTTAAAGAAACTCCTTTTGATTCAAACCATTGGCAGGTGTCTTTGGGTTGAAAGTGATGAAAGGGGCCTAGAAGCTCCTTCTCTCCTCGTGGATAGTTCTTTACCAGAAGCTTTGGATCAAAACAATTATGGGTAACATTGCAGCGCCCTCCACCGGATACCCGAACTTTGGATAAGAGAGCGGAGTTTTTTTCAATGAGTGTAACTGTTGCATTAGGGTGAGCTTGTTTTGCTGAAATAGCTGCAAAGAAGCCTGCAGCTCCTCCTCCGACAACAAGAATAGAATGAGCTTTATTCATAAAGAGGAGTTCCATTGTTTAAAAGAGACTTAAGAGGTATTGGGAATGAGTTTAGCATTTTCTACTAAAACTCTTAAACCTTATTTGGAGAGGCGGGAACATCTCCTAGTCTTACAGCTGTGATCTTCTTTTCTTGCCAAGAAGCAAGAAGCTCTTGATTTGAAACGCGCCCAAAGGCTCTTAAACCAAGTCCAAAAATTGTTGCTTCAATTGTTAGATAAGTTCCAAACTTGACCATCCAAGGCTCCGTCTTGAGTACAAAAGGAACTGTTCTTGACACAACAGCCATGAATTGAGTCGGATAGAATGCAATTGTTACAAGAGCAATAGCATTTGTAGAAAGCGCTAAAACAAAAGCTGGATTGCGAATATTCTTTGTAGCAAAGCTTAAAGGTTCAATAACTGGACGCGAGACGATTTGGCCAATTTTCTCAGCTAAAGTGCGTGGATACTGAAAGTCAGTTTGATTTTCAGTATCTACGAATTTTCTAGCTAAGGTAAAGTCAAAGTAATCTTTCCAGGATTGAAAACCTGTTGGAACTATCATTTTACTATTCCTAATTTGCTTGATTATAGCCGTCTAACTGATCGGTCAAATCTGTATTACAGAATCTGCTTTCAGCTCTTACTGTATAACCTAAAATAGTTTCTACACTGAGAAGGTAAGATGAAAATTTTACAGCCCACATTGGAGGCTTAGGAACTAAGTTCCAAGCTTCTCGCAATATCTCAGGAGTTTTAGTCGGATAGTAGACCCACGAAACTGCTAGCATAGCGAGTGAGGCCACCTGAAGAGTCACAACTCTAGGATCTTTCAAAAATTTAGTAATTTTATAGGGAAGAACTTCTCTTGGGTAAAGCATCGCTTCTGCGAACTCTTCTCCTTGATTTTTTTTGTAGTTATAGCCATTTTCTTTACAAGCTGCAATCGCTGCAAGATTAAAAAATCTCTTACCGATTGCATCTTCAGATCTGTAGGGCAAAGGTTGGATCGTCATATGGCCTCCTTAATGGCTTTTGTAATTAATAATATAAAGTGTATGTTTATAAATTATTAATGTCAATTAATAATCAATAATTAAATATTTAATTAACAGATGTTAGTTGAATATTTAGTAGTAAACACAGTGGATTCGAAAGGTTAAAATTAATATTATTAAGAAGGTGTTATTTTTTAATTTTATTTTAAATTATGGGCTATCTTTAAAGTAAACAAAAATGGTAAACTAGTCGGGTTAAAAAAACAAAACACACGGTTATAATGACTTTTAATAGCTTATCTTTGGATCCTAAAATACTTAAAGCACTTACTGAATCTGGCTACACAGAGCCTACCAAGATTCAAGAGAAGGCTATACCTCGAATTCTAGAAGGGGTGGACATACGAGCTTCAGCCCAAACAGGTACTGGAAAAACAGCAGCCTTTTTGTTGCCGACCCTCAACCACCTAGCGACACGTGAAGCGAAGCCCGGAAGGGGGCCTAGAGTCCTTATTGTCGCTCCTACAAGAGAACTTGCGATGCAAATAGCTGGGCAAACAGTGAAATATAGCAAATATTTACATCGAACAAAAGAGGTCTGTATTTGTGGGGGAGTCTCTTATCAGATTGAAAACAGAAAACTTTCTCGTCCCTACGATATTTTAATTGCAACTCCAGGGCGTCTACTTGATTACATGAAGCAACGTAGAATTGACCTCTCTAGAGTAGAGATGCTTGTACTCGACGAAGCTGATAGAATGCTTGATATGGGCTTTTTAGAGCCTGTTAGAGATATTGTAGCTGCTCTCCCAAAAGATAGACAGACGCTACTTTTCTCAGCAACTCTTCAAGGAAAAATCATGAAAGTATCTGAAGAATTCTTGAATAATCCTGAAGATATTGTGATCCATGTTGAACGAGAAAAGCATGAAAATATTACTCAAAATCTCTTCTATGTAGACAACATG
Organism: uncultured bacterium; assembly: GCA_964351075.1. Lineage (GTDB taxonomy): Bacteria > Chlamydiota > Chlamydiia > Chlamydiales > JAAZZY01 > JAJACV01. The sequence continues at coordinate 8,781 of CAYGMF010000028.1, read as the reverse complement.
GGTCATAAAAATCGCATACTTGATCATATCTTAAGTCAAGAAGATGTCAAGCATACCATTGTCTTTAGCGCAACTAAACGACATGCTGATCAACTAGTTCAAGAGCTACGTGAAAAAGGCTATAAAGCAGCTCCTCTTCATGGAGACATGAGCCAAAACCAAAGAACACGTACAACTTTCAAGTTAAGAGAAGGTAAAATCCAAGTCTTAGTGGCAACAGATGTTGCAGCACGAGGTCTAGATGTTAACCTACTTACCCACGTTGTTAACTTTGATCTTCCTAGAAATGTTGAAGACTATGTACACCGTATTGGCCGTACAGGTAGAGCAGGGGCTAAAGGTACCGCATTGTCTTTTGCTGCAAGTCGTGATTCAAGTTTAGTTCATAGGATTGAAAAGTTCACAGGACAGCCTATTGATGTCAAAGAGATCGAAGGGTTAGAGCCAAGTAAGCAGAAAAGTCCTCCTAGACGTGGTCCACCAAGTAGGGGAAGAGGAAATGGAGGAGGTGGGCGTTCAAGATCAGCTCGTTTTAATCCAAAAGCTGCGAATAAGCGCTTTAAACCCCGGTTCAAACAAAAGCGGGCCTCTAAATCTAAAGCTTGTGCTTAAAAGGGAGTCTTAACTCCCTCAAAAATCTATTTTTATAACGCAAATAGTTGACGATAGATCGACGTCTCGGTAAATCAAAACAGGTAGTTTGAAAGAGCGCCTAAGAATGAATGAGCTTGTTGCTAAAGAGAGTTAAAAGGGAGAGAGGCAATACCTAGTCCTAAAATAGCTCCAGCAACTCCGGCAACCCCACCAACTACTCTTCTAATATCAGACTTTTTAGTATTCTCATAGTTGGACTTCGCATAGAAAAGTCCTGCAGCAGTCATACTAATTCCAATAGGAACTAAAAGAGAGTGTAAAAGAGTACTCTTTGAGGGACCGTTAAAGGAGCTTGAAGAAGAAGATCCAAAGAAGGTATGAGCTATTCTTACCTCTTTTTGATTGTTTTCTAGATCAATTGATGAAGAAGTTAGCCCTTGAGTGACTAAGCCTTTCCCCCTAAGAGCATTATACCAGTTATCTGCTGTTGTAGGAGAGCCGACAACAGTGGTAGTTTCTCCTTCCGTATGAGCTAGATGTACTGTTGCTGTAGGTTTTAGACCTGCGTTGTCAGAAAGCTTATGAACGCAGGTTGTTCTGAGTTTCCCAGTGGAACCCACTTCTTGTAGAGAGCAATCGGATTGACCTTTATAAGATCCAGGAACAAAGGTAATAGCCTTACCAGGGTTTGCAAGTCCAAAAATTTTGGGATTTGGGGTAGAAATATTAGCTCTAAAAATCCCCCAAAAGGTTCCTCCAAGCTCACTTGATTGCATGGCATCAAAAGTAATTTGAGACTTTAATTTACCAAAATTACTATTTTTTAGATCAAGCGCAGCTTCATTAAAGGAAAGTACTCCTCTTCTTAAAAAATTGACAATATTATAGAGTTGAGTTCGAATAAGAGGGGTAAACTTCGTATTATCTCCCACAAAAACATCATGAAGGGTAGCGGAATAAGATTGAGGCCCCTTTTTGTCAGATTGGGTTAGCTCAAGTGTGCATTCAGCAAGTGGTACCCCAGTTTCTGAAAGGGCGCGCAAAGGTTTATCTCCTGAAAGAGATTCTTTGCACTCTAATTTTACTGTTTTAAGACGATTGAAGAGACAAGTCCCACTTGATCTATCTGCATTTAGTGCCGTACATGAGAGATGCCTATTTAAAAGCGTGATTTGAGGACTATTCTCAGTCCAAGTACGGCCCCAAATTAGTTCCTTGTTCAAAGAGGAAGAGCTTCCAAACCAATTATTTCCATCAGCCTCTTTGATTAAATCAAGTTGAAAATCTTGTAGGCCTCTGAAAGAAAATGGGTGCTTCAAATTGGAGGAGTTAAAGCGATCTATATAAGGGGAAGATGGAGCAGATGAAGTACTCGAATTTGTTGTAGATGCCATGAAGATACCTCTCGATAATTAGGTTTTAAGCGTAAAGTGTAATAGATTACCGATTAAATATTAAGATATATTAAAGAAAAGTCATTTGTTTACTAGAGCAAGTTAGAATTTAAAGATTTTTTTGATATAGGGGGATAAATCTAGACTAAAACCTATCCTTCATCTAAAATTAACGCTCCTTATATGTAACTTAATTTTTTATGTTTGATTCATTAGAAAACAAATCTTTAATTGACCTCGAAGAAAATATTTTAAAGTTTTGGGAAGACGAGTCTGTTTTTCAAAGCTCTGTCAAAAAGAGAAAAAAACAACCTCTTTTTTCCTTTTATGACGGTCCTCCCTTTGCGACAGGTCTGCCACACTATGGACATATTTTAGCAAGTACTATTAAAGATATAGTGGCTCGGTATAAAACCATGCAGGGGTATTATGTTCCTAGACGTTTTGGTTGGGATTGCCACGGACTTCCAATTGAAAATGAAATTGAAAAAATGCATGACTTACAAGGAGCTCATTCAATCCATGAATTTGGAATCGATCGATTCAATGAAGAGTGCCGTAAAATTGTCTTCCGCTATGCAAGAGATTGGAAAAAAACAATTAACCGCCTTGGAAGGTGGGTAGACTTTGATCAAACATACCACACGATGGACCTTTCCTATATGGAGTCTGTTTGGTGGGTTTTTTCTGAACTCAATAAGAAGGGACTCATTTATAAAGGTTACAAAGTGATGCCTTTCTCTGCGAAGCTGGGTACTCCTTTATCTAATTTTGAAGCCAACTTAAACTATAAGGAAGTGGACGATCCCTCAATTGTCGTGACATTTCCTCTTAAAGAAGATCCCTCTACTCACTTACTCGTTTGGACTACAACGCCTTGGACTCTTGTCTCTAATTTAGCGGCTTCAGTAGGTGAAAATGTAGACTATGTAAAAATTAAAGAGACTGAAACTGAAAAAAAGTACATTTGTGCTCGAAATAGACTCAAAGAGTATTTTAAAGAGGAAGGTTCTTACAAGATAGTAGATGAGCTAAGAGCTCTTGACTTGGAAGGACTTGAATACCTTCCTCCTTTTGATTACTTTAAAGGCAGACCTGCTTTCAAAGTCATTGTGACAGATCATGTAACCGAAGAAAGTGGAACTGGAATTGTACATACCGCTCCAGGTTTTGGAGAAGATGATTTTTATGCCTGTAAAAAAGCTGAGATAGAACCTGTTTGTCCAGTGGATCAGAATGGGGCTTTTACAAAGGAGATTCCTGAATATGAGGGTCAATTTGTTCAGGATGCGAATAAGGACATTATTAAACGTTTGAAGGTAGCAAATAGGTTGTTTCATAGGGGCACCATTAGACACCGCTACCCATTTTGTTGGAGAACCGATACTCCCTTGATCTATCGACTCACAAACTCATGGTTTGTCTCTGTTGAAAAGATCAAAAAAGATGTAATTGATGCGAACTCTAAAATTTACTGGATGCCACCACACATCAAAAAAGGTCGTTTTGGAAAGTGGCTAGAAGGTGCTAGGGATTGGGCAATCAGCCGTAATCGATACTGGGGGACACCTCTTCCTGTTTGGGAATCAGAAGATGGGGACCGAATTGTAGTCGGAAGTATTAAAGAGCTCGAAAAGTATACGGGACACAAAGCTGATGACTTGCATAGACATTTTATAGATGGCTTAGAATTCAAAGATAAGAATGGTGTTGTCTATAAAAGAGTCGAAGAGGTTTTTGACTGTTGGTTTGAATCTGGTTCTATGCCTTACGCTCAAAATCACTATCCATTTGAAAATAAGGATCTTTTTAAAAAGATTTTCCCTGCTGACTTTATAGCAGAAGGGCTTGATCAAACACGAGGCTGGTTCTATACACTGACTGTTTTAGCAGCGGGTCTATTTGATCAGAATGCCTTTAAAAACGTCATCGTCAATGGAATAATCTTGGCTGAAAATGGTCAAAAGATGTCCAAACGATTAAAAAATTACCCGGAGCCTACTGGAGTCATTGATAAGTATGGAGCAGACGCTTTGCGGCTTTATCTGATTAATAGCCCGGTCGTGCGAGCAGAAGACATGAAATTCCAGGAAAAAGGTGTCGAACAAATTTTTAGACAGACCCTCCTCCCATTTTGGAATGCACATAATTTCTTTATCTCTTATGTCCGTATTTATCAATGGAACCCTCTAAAAGACTTTAGGAATGCAAAAAATGATCTGGATCGATGGATCATCTCCCTTTTCAGTAAACTTGTGAATCAAATTGAAGTGGCTATGGATCAATACAGCCTCAATGATGCTATCGCTCCCATTGTAGACTTTATTGATCAGCTGACTAATTGGTATATCAGAAGATCAAGAAGACGCTTTTGGAACAGTGAAAAGACTCCTGATCGTGATGAAGCTTTTTCTACCCTCTACACAGTCTTAGTTGAATTTTGTAAGGTCATTGCCCCCTTTATGCCTTTTTTAAGTGATACCCTTTATAGGAATTTAGTTTCATCAAAAGGAAATCCCTCTTCAGTTCACCTTTGCGATTCTCCTATTTTTAGAAAAGATTGGAGAGACTTAAGCTTAGAAAATGAAATGGCTGCCCTGCAGAATACAGTGAGTTTAGGGCATGCACTAAGAAAAGAGAACAAGCTTAAAGTCCGCCAACCTCTCTCAAAAGTTCATCTAGCTGTAGGTTCAGAGTTAGAAGAAGCCTTTTTAAAGAGCCAGGCTCACCTTATTAAAGACGAGCTCAATGTGAAAGAAGTCGTTTTTCATGAAGATGAGAATGAGCTTGTTACACTTACAGTAATTCCAAATTTTAGGGTGCTTGGGAAGAAGGTTGGCCCCTTAATGAAAAAAGTCCAAGCCGAGATCTCAAAAATTAAAGATAAAGCTCTCCAAGATTTACTTGAAGGGAAGCCTGCTCTCATTGAGGTAGATGGACAAGAGATCGAGCTTAGCAAAGAAGATATACAGCTTCAAAGAGAAGTTAAAGAGGGACGGGTCGCTTCAAATATGGGAACTATTACGCTTGCCCTAGAAACTGCACTTAACCCAAAGCTTATTCAAGAAGGCCATGCAAGAGAGCTTGTGAATAAAATTCAAACAATGAGGCGAGATGCTAAGTTTGAAAAAACAGATCGCATTCAAATTAGGCTTGTGACAACAGAAGTTATAAAAGATAGCTTTGAAGCTTTTAGCTCTTACATTGAGCAAGAAGTGCTAGCGACTAAAGTTGAGTTTGTTCAGGAAGTCGAGGGGACTCAATGGGACATTAATGGGGAATCAAGTACGATCTCTATTGAAAAAAGCATGGTTGAAAGCTGAAAAGCAAAAAAAATCCCCTACATGACTATCCATACTAGGGGACTTTCGTGAATCTATCGGCCTAACCATGTTCCTATAATAAGAAGGATAAAGCCAAGTAAACCTGAGAGGTATAGATTGGTTTTATTGAAACCAAGCGAAAACCATCTTTTTGAACGGCTTTTCTTGTGCTCATGCAGCCAAAGATAGAAGCAAATGCTCCCAAAAATTGTAAACGCAATGGTATAGAAGATTTGAAGTGTGCTAAAGCGAGAAAGCAATAAGTCAAAATCACTATATAGCGTTTTTTGCTTGAACCAGTACCTCGAGGTAGCTGCTAAAAGATTATTAAATGTATTCATGTTTAAATCCCTGGATTTTTGTCTCTACAAATTGATCCATATCAAAACAGGGGTATTTTTGTAAAAAAGATTATTCTTTTTTTGAATTTAATTTTGAGTGTACAAAAGGTAACTTATTTAATTGTTTCTAATTAAATAAGTTACCTTTTTTCTCAAAGCTGCTTTTTCTTTTGTCTGCGACCGAGAATAATGGAACCCACAATCAAGGATGTCCCTATAAGGGTCATTAAAATCGTTGGGCCATTCAGCCATGTTAGGTGGTTTTGACTCAATGTTCCCAAGCGCTTTGAAAAAGGCCAGAACATGAGCATCGGAGCACCCTGAATGTTTTCTTCAGGAATAAATCCCCAGGATCTGCAGTCTTTACTGTTCGCATGATTATCTCCTAAAAATAAATAGTGCCCTTTGGGGATAGAGAGGCCATAATTTAGAATGAAATCTTTATCGATTGCACCATTCTTAAGAAGAGGGGGTTTATGGTCTATAAAAGAGTGACTCTTTTGATGCTCTTGCTCTTTAAATCTTATTAAAGAGGGATCTTTTGAATTTAAAATGGGTTTGCCCATCAAGTAGAGGTCACCTTCTCTAAAATAAGCGTAACGGGAAGGAATAAAATCTACATGTTGAAGAGAAGGCTCATACAAAGTGAACATTTGCATCCCTAAGTTGAAGAGTCTTTGAATAAGCTTTGGATCAGAAGAATTTAAAGGGTGGTCTAGGGAAAGCTCTTTTTGAACCCCTGATGAGCTTACGCTATAAGCTGTCCCATTAATAAATTCGTAGGTGCCATCAGGGATTCCTTCAAAGTAGGGGCTATAAGGGTTCTGTTTAAAACTTCTCTCCATAGCATAGTTTCCACCATAACCATTTTTGATTACAAAACGAGAGCTACTTAAGGCATTTTTTATACGAGTCAAGTGCTCTGAATTCAGAGGGATATAAGACTTTTCTAAAGAGAGTTTAGGGCGCATGCGGCCCTCTAAATCCATCCCAAGATGGGGTCTTGGAAAATTAACATGAGGGGAGTGCATAAGCTCCAAAATATAAGGCTCATCTAAATTTTGGCTTGGAGCACCCATTTTTTGAGCATCTTCTCTAGATAGAAGGCGGGCCATGGCGTAATTACGGATACCCCATAAGTCTTGGTAACTTAGCTGTGGAGATTCATCTACCCACTGTGTTCCATTATAAAATTTACCCTGAAATGAGCCTGAAGTATTGAGATAAAGTTTGCCCACCAACTGGTCCATTTGATAAAGGTAGGCAGGTGAGTGCACTTGACCAGATGCTGCTACAGGGTCTGTTAAGACTTTTCCCTCAAAAGAGTTAAAGGGGATGTGCTCTAGGTTTTTAAAAGCTTCTGAGGAGTGAAAGTCTGCAATCTCATTGCCATCACGGTCAATTCCGTAAATTTTGCCCCCATAGAAATAAAGTGTATCGCCAGGTTTTCCGATCAAACGTTTTACAAATTGCTTTTTTGCGGGAAAGATAAATAAATAGCGGCTTCTATTTTCTTCTTTAGGTAGACGATCATTTTGAAGGATGACAATATTACCTCTCTTGAGTTGCTTCGAGTTAAAGAAGAGGTGACCCTTTTTAAAAGGAAGGTTAATTCCAAAGTTAGTCTTTGTCGCTATTAGGCGGTCCTTTTCTAGAAGAGTCGGACGCATAGAACCTGAAGGAATTTGGTAATTTTGAAACCAGAGTTGATTCACTAAAGAGACAAGCAAAAGGATACCCCCAATCCCTACAACCCACTCATTAAAGTAGTCTAATGTATTCTTTTTCAAATGTACTTTTGAAGCATTAAGTGCTAGGTGACTTAAGTCATATGCCTGTTGATGATTTTTTTGATGGATAGCACTCTCAAGGTCTAAAAGAATAGCTTTGAGTTCCTCATAAGTTGAATCCGAGATGCTCTTTCGCTTTCTAAGTAAGAGGTCTTTAATTTGGTAAAAGATCTTTAAAGACTTCTTTAGAGAGTACTTTCTCTTATGGATAAGATTATTTAGTAGCATATTGTTTCAATAGTTTGATGGGTTTTGGAGTCTCGATACTCAAATGAGAGTATGCTTTAGGCTCAAAGATAAAGGTATAGAGCTTATCTAATTCCAGCTTATTATTTAAGTCATCATTGGCCACAATAATTTTAAGTTCTCTTGCTTTTTCAGAAATACTGGTTGTAAATGGAACTTCAAAGCATGTGGGGGAATCAATCTCTTTAGCAAAGAGAGTGTAGCTTTCAAAGATAGGGTGAGAGCGAATTTGAAACTGCAAGTGGCCTTCCCTTGTATAGTGGCAAGCTGTAAGCTCAGGAGGAGGGATCGGAAAGTTTTTGTAAGGGGAAGTAAGACCTGTTCCTGAATCAATAACCCTCAATTTAATATGTCCAACTTTATCTGAAACCTGCATCCATATAGGAAAAAAATGAGGTAGATTTTGGCGACCTTTTGCTAAAAAAATGTCTATTTTTTTTCCTGATAAATCCGTTCCATCATTTGGCCAGCGAGCTGAATAAGCTTCACATAAAACACCTTTCACTTTTTTTCCTTCAAAGAAAACAGGGGGCTGCCAAAGAGGGCGATCTTCAATCATTTCAGAAGGAAGGGGAGGGCCTACCCGCTTTCTTTTATTTTCGGGGATAGTCGCGAACTTTAGGTCTACTAGGGTTGGAAAAATTTGCTCTTGAGGAAACACCTTTTTCCAGCTTTTTTGAGTGCAAGAATAGATGTCTTCTATTTGCCTGTTTTTAAGATCAAGTTCATACATGATCCAAGAAATATGGCCCGGAGCATTCTCATTAAGCCACTTCTGCCAATCGCCTCCAAGCTTAGATTTAAGCTTAATCGGTGCAGAAATCTCTTCAATGATTAAAGAATCTTTTTGAGTTTGGAAGATATGAAGCAAAGAGAAGTTTTTATTCTGCAAAATGACTACGTAGTTACCCGCTTCAGCCTCTTTAAGAGAGTCCTTCAAAAAGACCTGATCACTAGAGGCATTTAAGGAGAGAAAAGAGCCTAAAAATAAAACAACAAATAAGACTAAAAACTTTATTTTGATCATGAAGAATAGTGTTTAAATAATTGAAAGCTATTCTATCAAAAATAAGCTTTTTATTGAATCTCAAAT
>CAYGMF010000027.1:0-19205 GCA_964351075.1 uncultured bacterium | reverse complement strand
AATACCTTCAAATGGAAAAAGAAACAGGATAGCGAAATCACCCCTGAAAGTCAATTTGATACTGCTTATTGCACTAATTTTCAGTTAAGAAAAAGGTGCCTAATAAAAAAAATATTTAAATGAAAAATTAATAAGACATTTCGTTGTTTAAAAACTAAAGTTTATTTTTTAATGTTAAGAAATTCTGTTATTTTTAATTTTATTTTCACTAAACTTGTGATTCCAAAAATGAAATAAAGAAATTAAAGTCATGAAAATCCGATCTAATTTACTCTCTCTAATCCTTTGGTATTTACCTGTCTTGTTGGTTCAAATCATCTCGTCGAAGGTCACGTTTTCATCTTTATCTCCTTGGTTCAGACAGCTTAAAAAGGCAACTTGGTCCCCGCCTAACTGGTTATTTGGACCCGTTTGGACTCTTCTTTATCTCATGATGACTGTCTCTGTTTGGTTAATCTATAAGTCTGGAAATGAAATTAACCAGAAGAAAATAGCCTACTATTTGTTCTTTACACAGCTGATTTTAAATGGGATATGGTCAATTTTATTTTTTGGGCTGCACAAAACAGGTTGGGCTCTCATTGATTTAGGGTTTTTGATTGCTGCTGTTCTTGTAATGACGATCTGCTATTTCAAATTGAGTAAAGCTGCGGGGTTTCTCTTAATCCCTTATTTAATTTGGATTATTTATGCTTTTACACTCAATGCAGCTATTTTTCAGCTTAATTGAAAATTTAAGAAATAGGAATCCTTTCCTCATCTAGCTTAATTTGATTATCTTCTGTAATAGAATACTTCCATTGCCAGGTAGGCTTTTGTATGGCAGTAGACTTGAAGATGACTTTGTCTTGATCCATGGAAGCTACCATTTTTGTATTAGGAGGAACCTCAATACAAAAATTGCCCTTAAAGACGACATCTTTTGCGTAAAATTCACTATTTATATTGAGCTGAATTTTGAGACATTCTTTTCTTTCAATGCGGTTTTTCCAGTAGACATTCTTTTTGGCTCGATCGATTCCTTTGTTTAGAACAGAGACATCTTTAAGGATACATTTTCCTGCTTGAGATGAAAAGTGAAGAAGATTCTCATCATCAAGATGGCCAAGTGGCATTTTACATTCAATTAAAAGAGAGCCGTCTAGTTGTAAGTTTTCTAAGGCAAGCTCTGTGATCTCAAGTTGAAGTTCTGAGTTTTTCTCTATCTTGCCTCCTTTTATCTTTTGCTCAATTACAGAGTAAAGAGGGCCTAGAGCTGGATGGTAAATAAAATGAAGATGGGGCCCCTCTTTCATAAAGGTTTTTGGATCCTCCAAAGAAGGCACCTGAACTTTACACCTCTCGCTTAAAAGCTCTCTGTTGTTCTCAAGAAGATTGAGGTAGCAGCCCTCAGGAGTCTCGCTAAGGGACTCTCCGGGCTTATAGGTCTTTTTAGTGACTGAAATCGTTTTAGCTCTTTTATTATAGGTTAAAAAGGTTTTAAGCTCACAAGAGTCTTCTTCGCTAAAAGGGGCAGGAAAACCATCGGTTAAATGGTCTGCAATGTTTTGCATGGTAGACTCCAGCCGTCCACCTTTGACTTCAGTAAGTTCTCCTTTTGCATTCAAAAAAGGGACGAGCGATTTCATGTTAATTAACATGCCCGGAATGGGACATTTAGCGATTGCTTTTTCAATTTGATGGAGGTCTGCAAAAAGAATATTGGTGTTAGAGGGGTACATTGAATAGGGGCTCTCTTTTTCAGAAGGCTCATCTTGAATGTTGTTCTTCTCAAAGTCTGTATATTCAATATTCGAAATGGAATAATGGTAAGAACCTTTTTGCTCAGTCTCTGTCATAATATTTACCCCTTCTGCCGCATCGACGAGTCGCTGGCAAGAGGCAAATCCAAAAGCTTTATTTTTAGTGCAACCGATTCCTGTTAATGCAAAGAGTCCATTATCAACTCCTGCTATAGGATTGTTAATCTGTCTTATGAGTATTTTTTTTCGATGAAAGTTCTTAAACCACCTCAAGACTCCTTTTTCTTGAGCAATTTTCCAAATCACCCCATGTCCTGAAGGCTTGAGGTAAAGTTGAAGGGGAGCCTTTAATGACCAGTTTCCCTCTTGCGTTAAGACAGGAGCTAAGGGTTGCATAAAGGCAAAGAAAGTATTTTTAGGGCGATGAAACCAATTATTATCTTCACAGATTTTTTGGACGAATTGATGGTTGTTTTTGGCTTCAGAGGTCATCATCGAAATAGGAGTGAGCAATTGCTTATGATGGAGCTTATAGTATAAATACTCACGTGCTTGAAGATCTCGAACAAGCCCTGTCAACAAAGATCGTCCTAAAAACATAAGCTTAGCTGTTGGAAGGGGATGACCTGTTTTTTCATCTTTCAAGTCTAAACGATCTCCTGCCCCTCCAATTGGGTAAAGTTCTCCCATATGAGGCATGCATTCTATTCCATCGAGGACAGCTTGATCTACCTCGGAGGATTCATCTTCAATGTTAATTCCTTGGGCTCTATGAAACGTTCGTTTCTCAAAGCTTTTCGACCCTTTTTCAAACAGCAAGCTTATCACTTTATAGTGATACCCAATAATCCCTCCTATTTCTCTATAAAAGCGGTCAATGACAAGGAGCTCATCGATTAACTTCTTTAGCCTGGCTTGTGTGTCACTTAAATGAGAGGGTACTTGAAAAACAATGTGTCCTTGTCCAACAACTGCAATGGCGCAAACGACACTCTGCTCTAAAGGAGAAAGTTCAGAGTAGTAGCTGCAGATAATGTTATCTGAATCTAAGAACTCCTCTACAAGATACTCGTGTTCAAGAGTCTCAATTTTCTCTGCAAGGGTTGAGTTTTGGTTGAGCTCTTCCATTAAGTGAGAGAGGTATTTGACTTGCTCTTTTAAGGCTTCTAAGGCAGGCATGTGTAATATGGGTCTATTGTTAGCGAGTTAAAGGTTTCGTTTAACATAACGTGAATTTAGAAAAAAGGGTTGTTTTTCCTCCATTTATCAAGAAAATTTCATTATAGACCATGATATGAAACAAATCCTTTGACTAAAAAAATGCCTCACAGCTAAAAAGATCCATAGCTATTAAGGGAAAGTCTGAATCTACCCGAATAGAGCAGCATTTTCCGCAGTAAGTCAAGGGACTTATTAAGAATAATGACTCAATATCCAAAGCCTAATTAAGGAGAATTTTTTATGGCACCTAAAAAGAAAGCAACATCAGCATTCATGAAACCTGTTAATTTAAGTAAAGAACTTGAAGCGATTGTTGGAAAAGGTCCAATGCCGCGTACTCAAGTTGTAAAGAAAATGTGGGTTTATATCAAAAAGCATAAGCGCCAAGACCCAGAGAACAAGCGTATGATCCTATCTGATGATAAGCTAGCTCCAATCATCGGTAAAAAAGGATGTGATATGTTTAAAATGACAAAAGCAATTTCTAAGCATATTACTTAATTTCAGATCTCATCTTAGGGGTGGAAACTCTTCCGCCCTTATTCTTCTAATAAGGCTCTGAGTTTCCTTTTGGAGTCCTTTCCGCTGCACAGTAATCAGATACTGGCCTATTAAACTCTATGGGAACAAAACTTGTAGCGCCATCTTTTCCTAGTACTAATGGATTGACTAAAAGCATATGTTTTTCTCTTACTGAATTTTTGGTAACTAACTATGCTATTAGACTAGTTGCAGGCATCATAAAATCCCTTACTAGCAATTGTAAGAGCCATGCCGTAAGAACCAAAAATAATGCAGTTAAAAAAGTCTGTTGTAATCTGTGACAAACTTGCTGGTGGTTGTGGGCTTGTAATAAGATTTTGCAGAGACCTCCCGGTTTGCAGGAGACAATATACAGATCCCATAAGTGCGATTATACTAGTTGCAGTGCTAATAGATGCTACTTGACCATTGTCGTCACAGTACTGATTGACCATGGTTGTAAGTTCATGAGAATATTCATAGTAAATTGATGCGGGATTAAATAGTGTCATAATCATTCTCCTTAAAGTTATGAGTGTTTTCTTTTGAAGCTTACTAGGATGAACAACCCTGATCAGAAAATTTAAGTAGCCCTACTCCAATGCTTGTAATAATGGTTCCGGAAGCAACAAATGTTGCAGTTTTAAGAGGAGATCCTCTGATTACGGGCGCATAAGTAACCAAATCATAACAAAGAGGAACTAGCGCTTCCCCAAAGCAACAAAACCCGGCTACAAGGGTTATTAGACCTAATGAGCAACTAGTGTCTTGTGAGATAGAGGGGTATCCATCCGTGCAGTATCTAGTATTGAACTGACCTTTAACTGCATCACTAATGGGATTTACTACCCAATTTATTATTAGATTTTGTCTGATTGCAGTAGTCATTATCCCTTCTCCCTTAGTAGTTTTCGTATAGAAGAATAGAATAGCAGTTAGTCAAATATTCTTAAATCAAAGAATTGCCTTTGCCTAGCTATAGACTTGCTTTAAGGACTCATTGCAGGGATAGTAGAAAACTTATCTTCTTGAAAAAATCCACTTTATTATCATCCAAGTCCAAGTGGTTGGCTGCTGTTGTACAAACCTATCTTGCGCATGATTTCTTCCGCTTACAATAACACCTGTAGCTATTCCGGTTACATAGGTTATAACTGTACTGCAAAAAGCATCAAATGCATTTTGAACACCATATGCAACTGAACTTGCGCCATTGGAAACAGCACCCAAAGTAGAAGATATGGGGCTTGCAAAAAAGCTGTAGCTTCCTTCCTGAGCAATATTAGGGCAAACTACTTGCTGGGGGCAGTTGCAAAATAAGTCAGATGCAAGACCCTGAATTCTTTCAGCGTTGAGCAGGCAAACCATAGCAACTCCAGCGCCTAGAAGTACTTTTGTCGCGGCTTCTGGGTTATTTTTGACAGCCTGAGTCATTTTGTTATAACTGTTATTTACGCTCTCACGCGCTGAATCGACTGCATTATAAGCTGAATCAACTGCGTTATTTAGATTATCAACTAACATATAAAAACCTTTCTTTCTATTTTCTAGTAAATATGACAATATATTAAGGAAGTGTTGTTAATATTTGATTAAGAAGTGTTTTAAAAATATTATTTATAATGAAGTTAATGAGTTATTTGGGCTATTCTACCTTTATAAATTTTGAAAAATATGACTATGAAGACCCTATTTAAAAATATTTCTGTTGTTCTCTTAGCCGGGGGGAAAGGTGAGCGGATGAAAGCTTCAGAGCCCAAGCAGTTTATGAAACTTTTGGGGAAAGAAGTAGCCCTTTACTCCTTTGAATTAATGCTCAGTCATCCTAGGGTTCAAGAAATTGTGGTGGTCTGTAAACCTGAGTATCAATCTTTTTTTAAAAGTGCTTTGAAGCCTGTTCGCTTTGCCCTTCCGGGAAATAGACGGCAGGATTCAACATATAATGGCTTAAAAGCTATCCAAGCAAAAGAGGGTTTTGTCTGCGTTCATGATGCTGCAAGACCTTGTATCGATTTAGAGCTCTTAGACCGCGTGTTTGAGAAAGCCTACAGCTCTAAAGCTGCAACACTTGGTGTTCAAGCAACTTCAACTCTCAAAGAGGTGAATGAAGAAGGAGTGATTGTTAAAGCTTTAGAGCGGTCTAAAACTTGGGAGATTCAAACTCCACAAGTTGTGGAGAAAAAGCTTTTAGAAAGGGCTTTTAAAAAAGTAAATGAAGAGCACTTAGATGTGACGGATGAAACTTCTTTACTTGAGCTAATTGGACACCCCGTAAAAGTAGTCGTAAGTTCCACTAGAAATATGAAATTAACAGAGCCCTCAGATCTAAAAATTATCGAGTCTTTTTTATCTGAAAAGGGGGTGGGCGTATGAAACGCAAATATCGTCTAGTAGTAGCCTATGATGGCACTCAATTTTCTGGTTGGCAAATTCAACCCAATGCAAACTCTATCCAAGAGGAGTTACAAAACGCTCTAACGACCGTTTTAAGAGAGCCTATTCGTATTATGGGTTCAGGAAGAACAGACCAAGGAGTTCATGCAAAAGGGCAAGTAGCTCACTTCGAAATAGACCACTGCTTAGATCAGGAGAGAGTTCTTCTATCTCTCAATGGAATTTTACCAAAAGATATAAGGGTCAAATCTCTTGAATCTGCTCCTCTAGATTTTCATGCTTGCTTTAGCGCTAAAACAAAAATCTATCACTATCACCTCTGGCTGGAGCCTGTCATAGACCCTATTTTGCATCGTTATCGCCTCCACATGAGAAAGCCACTTGATCTTAAACTGATTAGACAAGCAGCTCAGCATTTTATCGGAGTCAAAGACTTCACAACTTTTGCAAACCTAAGAGGACCTGGCATTCACTATAAGAATGCAGTTCGTAACCTGTTGCGCTTAGATCTTGTTTTTGAAGAGGGGGGAGCGCGCCTTGAATTCGAAGGGGAAGGCTTTTTATATAAAATGGTGCGTAACATTGTTGGGGTGCTCCTTGAGGTAGGTCAAAAAAGACGCTCCATTAAATCAATAGAAGCTCTCTTTAATGCTCGAAATCGTCGGGAGATTGGTATGCCAGCTCCTGCTCATGCTCTCTTTTTACAGAGAGTAAACTACTAATTTAAGAAGATTTTATTGCTTTATTATTTTTTTTTAATACACTCGAATGATGCCCACCTATCTAGATAAAATAGAACTCTTCTCAGGAAGGGAAAAAGCTCTTCTTAAGGAGGGGCTTCATGGTCTTGAGAAAGAGTGTTTAAGAGTCTCTTCCAAAAAGGTTTTAGCTCAAACTACGCACCCTCTTTTTATGGGAGCTTCTTTGACCCACCCTTATTTTACGACGGACTTTGCAGAAGCGCAGCTGGAACTCGTCACCCCTCCCTTTGCAACACCTGAGGGAGCCCTTGAACATTTAGAGGACCTCCATCTCTATATTCACCACAATATGAAAGAGGAGTGGCTCTGGCCTATGAGCTCGCCTTGTAGTTTGCCAGATAAAAAAGAGATTGAGCTCGCTAAATTTGGATATACAAAAGAGGGCTATGAAAAATGGCTCTACAGACGAGGACTTAGCTATCGTTACGGAAAAGCGATGCAGCTTCTATCAGGGATTCACCACAGCTTTTCTTTTTCTAAAAAATTTTGGGAATTCTACCATAAAGCCCTCAGTTCAAAACAATCTTTAGAGTCCTTTCAGACAGACAACTATTTGCATGTTACACGCAATTTTTTACGTGTAGGATGGATCTGCAGCTACCTCTTTGGCTCTTCTCCAATTGTGGATAAGACCTACTTAGATAAGCCCTGCAGAGAGCTTAAAAGCTACTGCAAAGATTCTTATCATGCTCCTTTTGGCACCTCTATTCGCATGAGTCATCTAGGCTATTTTAGTAAAATCCAAAGCCAGAATGCAGTTTCTTTCAATAATCTAGATGAATACCTAAAAGATCTGAAGTACATGTTAGACACGCCAAGCTTAGAGTTTCAAAAGATAGGGGAATACAAGGGCGAAAAAAGAATTCAAATGAATGAAAACATTCTGCAGATTGAGGCTGAACACTACGCGCGCATACGTTTGAAACCTAAACATAGACCAGGAGAGAGACCACTTCATGCTCTAAAGAGAGGAGTCAGCTATTTTGAAACACGCATTTTAGATCTCAACCCTTTTTGTGAAGCAGGTCTTGACTTAACAACATTGCACTTTATGCATCTTCTATTTGTTTACTGTCTTTTCGAAAAAAGTCCTCCTATAAGAAAAGAAGAGAGGCATATTATTTGTGACAACCAAAATAAAGTCGCGTTAGAAGGAAGGAAAAAGGGTCTTAAACTTATCAAAGATACGACTCAAAAAGAGGTCACATTAAAAAATTGGTCTCTTGAAATCATGGATCAGATGCGAGAGATTGCCTCTCTTTTTGATAAGGGGGACCCGCAAAAAAGTTATCAAAATGCGCTAGAGCTGCAAATTGAAAAAGTGAACTACCCCTATCTCACACCTTCCACTCAAATCTTAGAAACCCTCATAAAGAAGAAGCAGAGCTTTACTAGCTTCTCCTACCAAAAAGCAAAAGCGCATAAAAGCTACTTCACCTCACAGCCGCTCTCTAAAAAGCTTAAAAGTAACTTTCAAAAGCTTGCTCAAGAATCTCTTCTAGAACTCGAAAAAAAAGAAGAGGCTGAGGATTACTCTTTAAGTGGTTATGAAGACATGGAACTCTCTACTCAACTCATCATCAAGGAAGCAATGAAGCAAAATCTTCAGTTTAAAATCCTCGATAGAAAAGCTAATATGATTAGCTTAATTCGAGGAGAGAAAGAGGAGTGGATTAAGCAAGCAACTCAAACACGCCTAGACCCCCTCATTTCTTACTTTCTTATGGAAAATAAGAAGGTCACCAAAAAGATACTTCAAGAAAATAAAATAGAGACGCCCCTTGGAAAATCCTATACCTCTTTAGAAAAAGCGCTTGAGGAATACTCCCTTTTTGAAACTAAAAAAATAGTTGTGAAGCCCAACTTAACTAACATGGGACATGGGATCTCTTTCGTAGAGCCCCGCTCTCCTAAGAAGTTTCATCAAGCACTTATTACAGCTGCTGAATTTGAGTCTGAAATTTTAGTTGAAGAATTCTTCCCCGGAGAAGAATATCGTCTACTTGTAATAGACAATAAAGTAGAAGCTGTCTGCCAAAGGATCCCTGCACATGTTGAAGGTGATGGCAAAGCATCTATTCAAGAACTTATACGGCTTAAAAATAAACGCAATGAAGCAAAAATTGCTTATCAGAAGCCGTTGAATTTGACCCAAAAAGAGAAGGGTAATCTTTTAACTCAAGGCTATAAGCCCTCTGACATTCCTAAAAAAGGAGAACTTGTTTTTCTAATGGAAAATAGCAACGTATCAACAGGGGGAGAGTCTATTGACTTCACGGACCGAATGCCTGCGTTCTATAAGAAAGTCGCATGCAAGGCCGCTCAGTCTGTTCAAGCAACTATCTGCGGCGTTGATATGATTATCCAAGGGCTCAAAAAAGAGCCCTCTTCAAAAAGCTATAAAATTATCGAACTGAACTTTAACCCTGCTCTCTATCTACATAGATATCCCGCAAAAGGGAAAAAGCGATATGTCGAAAAAGCGATATTGAAAGCACTGGGTTTCTAATAGAGAATGCTAGCTCAATCCTAAGTAGTATTTTATTTTATTTGTCCACGATAGTTTAGGAAATATTTTCTGAACAATAGCTGCATTTTCAGAGACCAGTGCAAAAGCCCGATTTAAAGTTTCAGGCCGTATTTCTAGTGCTCTTTCAGAATTTAAAATGGCTTGTGCTATCTTTTTGCCTTTAATCCCATTCTTGTTTACAGCGTTCAAATGAAGGGCAGTAGCTAATCTATTAGGAGATATTTTTGGTGCTCTTTCAGAATTTAATATGGTTTGTACCATACCTTCATATCCCCACGAGGAGGCTGTAATGAGAAGGGAGCTTAGGTCTTCAGAAGATAATTCTAGGGCTTTTTTGGAGCTTAAAATAGCGATTCCCACACTCTCATCTTCCCTTTCGAAAAGGCCGTCGCGAATAGCCCTAACTAATTCTTTGGAAGATACTTTGGCTTCACCTTCAGAAGTTAAAATGGTGTTTAACCAATCATGACAGATCTCATCATCTCTTATCTCAGAGGCCTTGTTCTGATCTGTATCTTTTAGCTCATAAGGCAAAGAAGACGTTACATATTGTAGATGCTTATTTATACTGGCGCAGAAAGGCACCCCATCGATAGCACCCTCCCCATTATAGAGTTGTCTTTTAGACTCTGAAACGTTTGTTTGGTCATCTATTCGAGCTCTTTTACTAAAAAGCATCTTTACTCTTTCAGTAAGATCTAATGAAGCTGGTAAAGTGGTTTTGAAGGTGTGGCGGCCCCATTGTCCATACCAACCTGCCTCGCCCATCTTCAGTTGTCTCTGTAGTTCGTTTGTTGCTAAAACCGTTCTTTTTTCCTCTCTACTGCCCCATGGATCGCCATAATGAACTTCTTCACTAAAAAGTAACTTATCACCTGTTATGAGATCATGATATGCATGTAGTAATTCATGAAAAAGGACCGAAAAGAATAAACTGGGCCCTGCAACTTTATCCTCGTTAGGTGCTCCAAAAAACATCTTTACCTCGATAGAATCTGAAATGGCCACTACTTGAGTTTTAGAGGAGTAAAAGGCACTCTCTTGTGCGGGTTCTTTTCCTGGCCCTACGTTAGCCTCTTCTTTTAGATGTTTTTTTATACAGATTGGTTTACCACTTTTATGGAGGGCATAGAGTAGACCTCTACCTACTTGTGTAGACAGAATAATTCTGAAAGCAGATAAAATTTGCCTTCTAAATTGTGGGGATACAGATGCATCTATAGTGAGTGGAGAATCTCCATTTTCAACTGCGCTATAAACTTGCTGGAGATACTCAAATTCTTTTAAACTAATCACATTAGGAAGATCAGGCCCGTTATCAGAAACAATAAGTGGAGTGCCTGAAAAGTCTCCTAAATCTACTCTATCTAGACCGAGTTGACTTCTTAAGTCAGAGGGGACTTTTTCTTTTTTGAGAGATTGTCGTAGCGAGCTTAAACCTCTTTGTACTGCTGAAAATACAGGGTCTGAAGAACAGTGGGCTAATCGAGAGACCCTATTAGATAGTGTGTTAAAAGAGTTTTGCAGGGAACCTAAGAGGGGATGGTATTCCCATGTATTTTTAAGAAGCCCTGTCCCAATAGAGTCACGTACTTGGTAAGCCATAAGACTCCCAAGTATCCACCCCGTTCTTAAAACTTCAGCTTGAAAATGATAGGCATCAGATAAGTCACATCCAGGAGTCGTTAGCTCGGAATTAAAATAAATATTTGACATTGATGAGTTGTCTGGCGGCACCATAGGGCAAGAATCTGGATTGAGTGAATAAATTGACATGCTATTTTTATTTAATGTTAGTTAATTGTTATAACTATTTTAATACTTTTTTTATTAAAAATCAAGTTAGAATTGTATATTAATTATATAGGATATTAATTAAGTAAAATAATTAAATATTTATTTAAACTACTTAAAATAAGTATTTTAGGAAATGTTTTTCGAGGTGTCAAATTTAGCCTCTATTAGGGCTATAGACAAATTTTAGAGGAAGCTTCAAGCGAGAAAATAGACCAATTCCTACTGCAGGGCACTAGTAATATTGATATTTTGTTGGTTCCCTTGAATCTGAACACTTTTTATCGTTATTGCATTTAAATTAAACTGCATTAATTCTAAGTATCTAATAGTTTGATCACTATAAGACTTAAAATAATAACGAAAGCAGTTTGGATCTTTAACAGTTGTCAATTGAGTATGGTCGTAATTGATAGAGCCTTGTACTTTTTGGCGCACTGAACCATAGGGAATATCAAACTGGTTGAGTATGTGAAATATTTGATTGGGCAGAGCTGTAGCTGTTGCTGGGGGAACAGCTGTTGTTGAAAAGATAGTCGCTCTAATAAATCTTGAAGTTGAGGTGAAATCACCTGGTAGTCCTTGTAAACCCGAACCCTGGCCGTAAGATTGAAATTGCATCCCTCTTATAGTTCGTGGGTTTATGTTATAGGGAGTGAGTTGAATATAATCATCCATATTTGTTAAGTGCCAGTCAAAAGTCGGAGAGTTTGTGAAAGATCCTAGGGGATTTTTATAAAGTACAAGTTTTCCATTTGTTGGTTCGATAACAAGGCTTTCTCCTGTCTGATTATAGACAATTTCCCCAGCCTTCTATAACAGTAGGCACAACAACCACTGATGATAAGGCAGCCTGAAGCTCCTCAATAGTAGAGAATTGAGAGAGTATCCAATTTGGAAAATCTATAGGAGAGAGAGCTTGATTTTGGTTTGATGAACTGAGTGGAGTATACTCTGCATACCCAGGGAAAAAGAAGGCTGCAACTACAAGTCCTTTTTCATTGATACCATCCATGATTAATTGATTGTTAAAACAATAAACTCCAGTAAAGGCGTACTTAGACTGGTAAGACATTCCAGCTCCATTAGGAGTCTTTCCTGTAAAATTGTATTTACGAGGTACAACACCTAGATGTAATTGAAGAGGAGTGGCAAACTCTACAGTTCTACCTGTAGCTATTTTAGAATCCTGAGATTGCAGTAAAATCCCTGTACATGCAACTAGTTTTGATGGGGCTAAGCAGATGAATATAGCAGTAAAAAAAATCGATAGGAGAATATTTTTCATCTTAGTCTTACCTCAGCCTTATAGTTTGAAACAATAGCTTGTTCTTAACTTGAATCAGAATAATAATACAAGGTTTAATTAGAATTGAGAGGTTTGGTGCTTACTACGACAAGTTCAGAGGCTTGAAATCTATTAAAGCTTAATTTTAGATATGGCTTCAAAAGAGGGGAAATAGACGATTTTATTCTCTTCGATTAGTGGCTTCACTTTGGGAGGAAGAAGAGAGTTTATCATGACAGCTCTTGCGCTTGTCCCCATTAAGGAATAGATGCCTCTTGGAGAATCTTCAAAACCGACTACTTGGTCGCCGGGCTCATAGAAGCGCTGTATAGCTGTTAGATAAGGCTCAGGGTGGGGTTTTGAGAAGTTGTAGTCTTCTCGAGTAATCCAATGATCAATTGTGCCCAAGACTTTATTTTGAAGGCGAATGAAGTCCACCTGCTCTTTAGGGGAGTGTGTTACAACGCACCTTTTGATCTTCTCTTTTTGCAGGCGAAATAAGAACTTTTCGACACCGGGCATGAGCTCTATTTCGCTCTCCTTCAAAATATCTAAATAATGCTTCTTTTTTTCTGTATAAAGAGTGGACCAGTCGGGTTCTTCTTCATGAAGCTCAGGGAGAGAAGCATAAATATCAACTCGGAGTTGTTTAGAGTCATAGTGAGCTGATTTGGAGAAATCTTCAAAAGACCACTTTAGTTCATGGCCCCTTTTTGAACACATTCTTAAGTAGGCTTGATAGTGTAGAAGCTCTGTATTAACCAGTAATCCGTCGAAATCTAATAAGAAAAGTTGAAAATCATTTACCCAATCCATATGATGCGTCTTTCTCTAAATTATGTGTTTAAAATGGTTGATCGAAATAAAACAAAAGTAAACTGTATCACATTTGCTCCCTTTCTTAAAGAGCTAAATGGGCATGTTATGGATTATCATACTTCTCTCCATAAGCTCTTTAAAGGAAATGGTTGGGATACCACCACTCTTCTAAGCCGAGACTGTCCACTTCAGGGTCTTCCTGAAAACTGGAAAAAAGATCTTCACTCTCCAACCAAATGGAGCCGTAGATCTTTCTTTGCAAAGCTATTTCCTAGGCTTTTTAATTGTTCCTCTTTCATCAAAATGACCCGTTCTTTTTTCAAAGCAATTGCTCCTCTTATTCGAAAGGAGAAGGGAAATAAAACAGTCCTTTTTTTAGAAACCTTTAATACTTTTCACCTTTACGCCTTAGCTTTCATTTTACCCTTTCTTCCAATTAAAAATGTCTACTTGTGGATTTTATATCGATATGACTCCAAGCAACTTTTTTTTAAGGGAAAAAAGGATCGGCGAATTTTAAAACGCATAGAGCGCATTTTGATGAAAAAAAGGCTCTCTTTATTTGCAGATACCGAGCCATTAGCTGAAGAGCTTGCCACCTTTTTTGATAGAAAGGTGCACTTGCTTCCGATACCTCATACATCAGGTTTGACGCAAGTAGAGCAAAATTTAGAGATCAAAAGGCCTCTTTGCTTTTGGTGGCCAGGGGTTCCTAGAATGCCTAAGGGACTTCATCTGATACAAAAGCTAACTTCTTTTGAAGCCTCTCAAAAAAGAGCAGTTATCTTGCGAGTCTCTGAGAAAACTGCTGGCTTAAGTGACCTTTGCGCATTTGGAATAGAAAAGGTCCCAGAAAATTTGCTTAGAGAAGACTACTTGAGCTACTTGAGAAGCTCAGATGCCATCCTAATGCCCTATAATGTCTGGAATTATCGTTATTCAAGTTCTGGGATTTTTATAGAAGCAGTTGTTGCAAACAAAGTGCCTATTGTAAGTCCTGGACTTTGGATCTCTGAAGAACTTAAGAAACACGACTTAGCTTCTTTGGTTATAGATTTTGAAGATCCTAAAGCCTTATCTCTTATGGTTGATTTAGTCCTAGATGAAGAGATAAGAGAGAAATTGAAGCTAATGAGCCAAGCTTATCGAGAATTTCATAATGAAAAAAACTTTGCAAAGAGTCTTTTTAATCACATTTAAATATTGCAAGGTGACTTGCATCTCTCTTTTTTTGTTATTGCTTGTGAGCTGCAACGGTGGCCTCGAACAAACTGAATATCAAAAAAATAGAGAGGCTAATGCCCTGCAAGAAAAAGTCTTTAGACTCGATAAAGATCGGTTCCTCGATGTCCCTATGCCACTTGCGCAAGCGCCCAACCGCTACCCTTGGGAAACGGATCAACAACTCAACTTATCACTGATCACAAAAGAATTTTTTAGATGCAAAGGGGACTCTTCTCATGAATCCTATCCCCTTGATTCCAAAGAGCGGATTTTTGATTGCACAGGTTCTTCAAGGCACAGCTTACCTTTGCATGATGGAAAAGAGTTTATCTATCCCATCTTGATTGACCTTCTGAATCATCTACAAAAAAATTTGCAGAGTAAAGTGGTCATTACTTGCGGACATAGGTGTCCTCAACATAATCGATACAGCGAACCTACTGAGGCGAACCGCACCTCTAAACACATGGTGGGTGCTGAAGTTGATTTCTACGTTGAGGGTTTTGAAAAAAAACCAGAGCTTATTGTAGACCTTTTAAAAGAATATTACCTCTACGACCCAGAAACGCAAAATGATCCCGACTACACTACTTTTAAACGCTATACAAAATCTGACTCACATGTAGCTACGCATCCATGGTATAACGCTGAAGTTTATATCAAAATATATAGAGAAAATGAAGGGAGAGACTTTGACAACCAGCACTCATACCCTTATGTTAGCATTCAAGTAAGAACAGATCGAAGCAATAAACAAAGAGTGACCTACACTTGGGAACAAGCTTTTTATAGTTACTTAAGGTACTAATTTAATTTCTTCAAAATAATCATATTCCTTGCTCATGCTGGTGCGGAGCTTATTACATGCAGCAGCCAAGTCGTCGTCTATTTGATTTTTTAAAGAAGCCATGAAATCAGCAAATTCCTTTGTTGTTTTTGTGTTAGGCTCATCTACTGAAGCTAAATACTCATTGTCCTTTGGGTTATTTAAAGAAGCAAGAAGGTCAGCAATTTCCTTCATTACTTTTGTATCAGCGTCATCTAAATAATTAACAAAGTCATCATCTTTCAAGTAGTCTAAAGCTGTTTTATTGAATCGGTCTTTGGTGTTAACATCAATTCCTCTAGAAACGAGCAGTTTAACAACATCTAAATTAAGGTCTTTAACAGCAGAAAATAGTGCGTTTTGTCTCCAAACGTCATTTATTGCGTTAACATCTACCCCTTGATCAAGCAAGAGTTCAATAACACCTACATTAGCATTGTAATACGCTAATTGGTGAGGAATATGCTTCAAGGAGCCTGGTTGTTCATCACATAACCCTAAGCTAACTAGGAATCGAATAGTGTCTTGTATGTTTTTCTTGTCGTGTCTTTGAAGATTATGATGACAAATGGCGTAAATTAGGTTACTTTCCTCGTCATCAGAACGAATTTTAAAACCTTGGTCTATATAGTGCTGCAGCATTTCTGGCGTTACATCTGAGTTACTGACTATATCTTTCAAAAGGGCATACTCTGTACCAGAATACTTTTGAAACCCTTCTTGCAAAAGAAAATCAATAACTTCGACAGTATTATATTGAGCTGCCATTCTTAAAGGATCATAAAGATACTTATATTTGACATCAGTATTGAGACCCAAGCTGATTAAATATTTTATCACTTTTAAGTCGCAGTGTTCGCAGGCCAAAGTAAATAAAGGGTTCCCTTCATGATCTACCTGATTCAAATCAAATCCTAAATTGAGTAGGTAGGCGAGCACTTGTGGGTTATTAGATTGAATGGCATACGATAGAGCGTTCTCTCCATTTTCATTTTCAAAATAAATATCAGCCCCTAATTCTCTAACTAAATTCAAGGCTTCGATAACATTTTCTTTTGGATAGGTTCCCTCAGCTAGTAGTTCTTCCAAAGGTTCGGTATTTTCAGCAAGATTAATCTTAAAAGTTTGAACCAGTTGCTTAACTGTAGTAAATTGAGAGTGTTGAAGGCCTATTATAACTAATTCTTCGAGAAGCTGCTCAAAAGGCATTTCTTCGCCCATGCCAAGATATGTGAGAGACGCATTTTTTTTAAGGCCCTCTAGCGCCTTGATCAAAAGGTGAGAGTTCCCATTTTTTGCTAGAGTCCATAAAGTAAATAACTCTAGGATTGTGGCCTGCTTCTTTGTTAAGCAATCTAAAATTTCCGTTTCAAGTAGGTGTGAAAGAGAATTTACACTTTCAGAGTTATGACCAAGAATCGAACAGAAAAGGGCAGGGGCATCAGAGCATATTGATTTAAATTTTTCTAAAAGTGAAGGATTAAGGTGAATTGCTGAAGCTATAAATTCTATTTGTCCGGAGTTGAAAGCATATTCGAAAAGGGTAATAGATTGGTCTTTCGGAGCTAAAGCCTCTAAGCTGCTAGAAAATTCCCTAAAGATTGATTGCTCTGACTCCGCAAACAATTCTTCGTCATCAATGCATATAGAAAAACCAAATTGAAAAATACTACTGAGCGGGCCATTTTCAAAATTTTCAGCTAAATCTAGTGAGTAGTTTTCTATTTTAGTATCTAAAACTTTTGATGTATCCGCTCCACTTTTTAACAACTCAGTTGCCTTATCAAAATCTGAATCTAAGATAGCTTGTCTCAGATTTGTGTCTAGATCTGATTGAGAGTTGCTATTCCATGTTGCTAGATGTGCCGAGGCAGGTGATATTAACATAAAAATTCCTTAACTAAGTTGAAAACAAAAGGAAATTATAGTTAGAGAATAATATTTAATCACCCTTTTTTTTCTTAAGAAAAGGATTCAAATTTAATATTTGCCGTTAAAGTGTTAAAAGCGTATATCTAGAATTTTAATTTCGAGATGGGGCTTATGAGAATACTTGCAATTGTCAACCAAAAAGGGGGAACAGGAAAAACAACAACTGCCGTTAACCTCTCTGCTGCTTTAGCGCGCCATTCAAAAAAAGTACTTTTAATTGACCTCGATCCCCAAGCATCTTCTTCGTATTGGTTTAATTTTAAAAAGCAAGGGCAAGGTCTGCTCGACGTTTTTTTAGATGATAGACCTATCGAAGATGCTGTTTTAAAAACCGACTATGAAAATTTATTCATGCTTCCTGCTTCGCCTCTTTTAGTTAGAGTCGAAAAAACACTCGCCACAGAAGTAGGGTCAGAACTTATTTTAAAGCATAGAGTAGCTGAACTTAAAGAGGCGTGGGACTACATTATCTTTGATTGTCCTCCAAACCTCGGAACCCTCTCTTTAAACGCACTAACAGCTGCTCAAGAAGTTCTCATTCCTGTTGAAACAAGGGTAATGGCACTGCATGGACTTGTTCAACTTCTTAATACCATTAAGCTTGTTCAAACAAGACTCAATCCAAAACTAAAAGTTTGTGGAGTCTTGCCGTGCCGGGCAGACTTTAGAAATAACCATTCTAAAGAAGTAATGGAGCAATTAAAAAACCGTTTTCCAAATGAAGTTTTAAATACTTTTATCAGAGAAAATATTAAGCTAGCTGAAGCGTCGCTATACTTAAAGCCCATTACTGAGTATGACCTAAATAGTCATGGCTCTAAAGATTACCAGCAGCTAGCACTTGAAATTCTAAAGCAAGAGCCAGGTTTTTTAAGTGAAGAAATAAGCTCTAAAATTGAAGAAAAAACTAGTCAAGAAAGCGCTGCACCCGTAGATCCCTCACCTTCTCTAGAGTAGATGTGAAATAGTCTTGTAGTTTTAGTCCCCTTAAATTATCCTCTTCTCCCTAAATAGATGAGCCGATGTGGCGAAATGGTAGACGCGGTAGATTCAAAATCTACTCTTAGCAATAAGGTGCTGGTTCGAGTCCGGTCATCGGCAACTTCTTTTCTATTTTGAATACCCCCACTTTAAATCCATTGCCTGAAATGACCAAAATTCATTACCCTTCTTCAAGTAATGACCAATTTCATTAGAGGATTGTAAATTATGATACACGGGATTAACAGAAATTCTTATCTAGGTAATCAGGCTGGTCAGTTTGTTGACTCAGCTCGTGGGAACTGGAACCCTGGGCGTCCACGGGTTTTTAAAGAGAGTTTAGATTCAGAGGAGCACGATGCACTCAAATATATTTTGGAGAACCTAGCTCAAAAATCACTTCTAAAACTTCTGACGATTCAAGGAAAATTAAAGGAAAGGGGAGCTCGTTTAGACCATATTCATCCGCTCGCATTCTTCATGGGCATTATGAGCCATTCCAATCTAAGAGATAACTTTATTCAGCTTAGGAACAAAGGCAATAAGGCTTGGAAAGAGTTTATCAAAGGAGCCGTGGATAGCTTTAATACAGAAAAAAGAGGCTCCAATATCAATGATCATCATATTGAACGGTTTTGTGAAAAAGCTGGTAAAGACCCCCATTTCATTAGGCACTTGATGCATACAGAAAACTGGGATGAATTCTTTAAGCACTTATAATAAGCTGCTTAAGTCTTAATTTCCTCTTAATATAGCCTTGTTATCCTTATTTTTCATGCCCAAGAGGGGCTAAATAAGGAGCCTGAAGTGCTACAACGTCTATCTTCTGAAAGTTCAATTGATTCTTCAAGGCGCTATACTCATGCGCTTACAAAAATGGAGCATATCAAACTACAAGGGCTCTTTTCTGATTTGGCAAAGAGATCGTATTGGTGGCTCGCTAGCAATACAACTCGGATGCGTCAGTACGAAGAAGATTTAGCTCACCTGCACCCCCTCACTTTTTTAGAACGCTCCGTTTTAGATCCCTACAGAAGAGAAGAGCTTATAGCTATAAAAAATAGAGGAGGACTCGTTTGGAACTCTTTTATTAAGAATTTGAAGGGTAAATTAGAACAAGAAGATGGTAAAGAAAATTTGAAACCGCATTTGGGTGAATTTGCTAAAACTC
>CAYGMF010000026.1:0-19453 GCA_964351075.1 uncultured bacterium | reverse complement strand
TGCGTTCCACAATCGCACCTTTTGGATCCAAAGATATCTCCTGTTAAACATTCAGAGTGCACTCGAACTAAGACGTCTTTTTTCCCCTTGGGGTCTCCATACACAAAAGCGACATGTTCTATGTCATCTAAGATGGAAGTATAGGCGTAAGCTGTAAAAGTTCCAAACTCGGTAGGGATTTCAGCTTTAGAGAAGCGTTCTACAATTTTCTCCGTACGGTTGCGATAGCGGACAAGATCCGCAATCGAGACTTTATTTAAGTTGTGCTTTATCGCAAATTGTTCGATCTCTGGAGCTCTTGCAACAGATCCATCTTCATTGATAATTTCCCCTAAGACTGCAGCTGGTTTAAGCCCCGCTAAACGCGCCAAATCCACTCCTGCTTCAGTATGCCCTGCTCTTTTTAAAACTCCTCCCTCCTTAGATCTCAGAGGAAAGATGTGGCCAGGCCTTAGTAAGTCACTTGGTTTAGTCTCAGGATCAATTAGCGCTTGAATAGTTAAAGTTCTATCTTTAGCAGAAATTCCTGTAGTTGTTTTGTATTTATAATCAACTGAAACCGTAAAAGCAGTTTGGTGTCTCTCGGTATTGTTAGTCACCATCATTGGAAGTTGAAGACGATCTAACATTTCTCCTTCCATGGGAACACACAAAATACCACTTGTATAACGGATCATAAATCCAATGTTTTCATCCGTTGCTTTCTCAGCTGCAATTACGATATCCCCTTCATTTTCTCTATCTTCATCGTCTACAACAATGATGGGTTCTCCACGCTTTATCGCCTCTATTGCCTTTTTTACAGATTCAAGCATCATAAAGCCTCACTTATGTTTGCGACATGATTTTCTAAATATTTACAAGCATATTTACCGAAGAGATCTACTTCTAAATTAATAGGTTCTCCTACTTCTTTACTTCTAAAAATGGTTTTTTCAAGGGTGTGAGGAATCAGTGCAATGCGTATTAAAGATTCTTGAATACCAGCTATTGTAAGGCTCACTCCATCAAGAGCAATTGACCCCTTTGGAATAAAATAGTGTTGTAAAGATCCTGGCACTTCAATCCAAATCTCTCTTTTCTTTAAATCCACCTGGTGAAGGTGTCCCACTCCATCAACATGTCCCTGAACAAAGTGTCCCTCAACCCTAGCACCTACTTGCATCGGTCTTTCTAAGTTGACTTGATCGCCCTCAAGCAGCAAGCCTAGATTAGTTTTGTGTAAAGTCTCATCCACGACATCAAAAGTACTTAGCCCTTCTTCCCAGTGAGATTGGGTAAGACGAACACCATTGATAGCAGTTGATCCTCCTAAAAAGGGTTTATCAAATAGCTTTTGGCTGGCAATTATTAGTGATAGACCGCTGTCTTTTTTTACAACTTTCTCTATAACTCCTATATCTTCTATCATTCCTGTAAACATCAAGCCTCCTAAAGCGTATAGTCTAATCGTACATCTTTTCCTAGTCGAGTCATATGACTTAAGTGCATTCTTATAGCATCATCGATGCTCTCCAAGTTCAACCGAGAAAACAAAGAGACTCCTTCTGCGCCAAGTAAACAAGCTCCCATGTAGAGAACGAGTTTATTGACGAGTTCTTCTTTTATTAAGCTACTAAAAATCCGAGATCCACCTTCAACTAAAAGTTGTAGGATTCCTCTTTTTCCTAAAAGGATTAAGACTTCCTTTAAATTAATTCCATTTCCTTCAAGACTTTGTGAAATCACTTCTACTTCGCAGCCACACTTTTTCCATTCCTCTACCCTTTTGGGATCCACTTTTTCCGTCGTCAAAATAAGGGTGGGCGCTAAAGAAGTATCGAAGAGATCTCCTTTGGGCTTAATTTTTCCTTTGGCATCAATAAGAACTCGAAGCGGAGGACGCGATCCCTCATAGTTTACATGGCGCACAGTAAGCCTTGGATTGTCTTCAAGGACAGTATTTGTACCAACTAAAATAGCTTGGGACTCCGCTCTCATTTGGTGGACATCTTCTCTAGCTTTTTTTCCTGTAATCCAAATGGAAGTGCCATTTTTAGCTGCAATTTTACCATCCATACTAATCGCTGCTTTCAAAATACAATAAGGCAGCCCTGTTTCACGATGGTGTAGGTAAGGTTTAAGGGAAGCATAGATTTCTTCTCTTAAGATTCCGACCTCTACTTCAATTCCTGCTTCTTGCAGGCGAGCAATTCCTTTTCCATTCACCCTTGGATCGGGATCTAAGATACCGACTACCACTTTTGAAATACCTGCTTGGATCAAAGCGTCAGTGCAAGGAGGGGTTCTCCCTTGAACTGGGCAGGGTTCTAAGGTCACATAGGCTGTAGCGCCTAGAGCTTCATCTCCAGCTTGCTTTAAAGCTTGCACCTCAGCATGGTCGCCCCCATAAGTTTGCGTGCGACCCTCAGCTATGATCTCTCCGTGTTTAACAAGAACACAACCAACCCAAGGGTTTGGAGGAGCTATCATCCGACTTTGAGCCGCGACTTCAAGGGCTCTGGACATAAAGAATGTTTGTTTTTGATTTAAGTGTGCAACTGTCATAATTTCAAGTTTCAACTTTATTCAATTCGTATTCTGTCAGCTAGTATAATGGTTTAGCTTTTCAGGCTCAATCAATTATTAAGATCTGGACAATTCAATTTTTTCTTACAGGAGCTTGTAAGGGTAATTTTGAATACTCAAACTATTTTTTAATTTGAGAGGTATGGAAGAGCATTGTTTTAGTTTCAGAGTCTTCAAGGTGCTTGGGAGCATTTAGGTCTGCATTTGTCTCATGAAAAGGATCTGTCTTTTTTAGGGCTTCCGACCCTACCACCTTGGAGATTAACCAACTTTTTTTTCTATTTCCAAAGTGGACATCGAAAGCAATTGAGATTCTTTCTTCCTCTCCTTGGTAAGGAGTTTGCTTCTGATACATATCACTTGGATATAAAAGCAAATCCCCTGGCTGGGGATTAAAAAGGGCCAGCAAACTCCCTTTTGTTTGTTTTTTGTAAAAAGAGAGGCCCCCTTCATTTGCTGTTGGATTTAGGTTGCCCTTTAAAAAATAGCAGCCTGAGAAGAGAGCATCTTCTTGAGCATGTTTTGGAATCGTTCTCTTTGAGCGACTAATATTAGCCCAAGCAGAGAGAGTCAAAAACTTAGGGTCGAGACCCAAAGTTCTACTATAAGCCATAATGTGCGGAATTAATTTTCGAAAAAGTCTTTTTACAGAAGGATATTTGAGAAGATCTGATGGAGAAGACCACTCCCCTTCTTCAG
This sequence comes from uncultured bacterium, assembly GCA_964351075.1. Lineage (GTDB taxonomy): Bacteria > Chlamydiota > Chlamydiia > Chlamydiales > JAAZZY01 > JAJACV01. The sequence continues at coordinate 16,186 of CAYGMF010000026.1, read as the reverse complement.
ATATTTTCAAAAAAAAGCCTTCTTCGTTTTGTTCTTTTTCAAGGGTTGTAAGTTCTGAGCAGATCTTTTCTTTTTGAGAATAGGCTAAGTGTGTTGCCCATAAAATATGATTATCTCTTGCAATTGTCTCTAACCGCTCAATCCAAGCTTTTTGAGAGTATTTCCTTCTCACTCCACTTTTTAGATAGTAGACGAAACAAAAAAGCGCAATAGAGGCTATAAAAAGTAAAAGATATAAATTCATATTCTGCTCTTATTAAAAAAAAAAGTTTTATGCAAATAAAAATTAAACTTTTACTTTTGGCTATTCTCAAAACATCTACATCTGTAGGCTTTTGTATAGAAAAAAACAGACAAACAGCCTAAAATTACGTTTCTTTTTTAAGGAGAAAAATGTTTACAGGAATCGTTCAAAATATATTTGAAGTATCAGATATTGAAAAAAAAACGGGGCTCCATACTTTAGAGATTATTTTTCAATCTTCTCTAGAAAACCTTAAAATTGGAGCTAGTGTTGCACTTGATGGCGTTTGCATGACTGTAACTTCCATAACAAGTAATAGAGTAAAATTTGATGCTATGCAAGAGACGCTTAACAAAACAACGCTAGGTAAACTTCAGGTAGGCGACTATGTGAACATCGAGCGCTCTTTTAAGCATGGGGATGAAGTAGGTGGCCATCTCGTGTCTGGCCATGTAGAAGGCATGGCTGAAATTGCCGATATCAAGCACTTTGAAAACAACTGTGTGATTCAATTTAAATGCCCTAAAGCATGGATGAAGTACATTGCATCCAAGGGATTCATTACTCTAAATGGAGCAAGCTTAACAATTGTAAACGCGAAGCCTGAAGGGACCTTTGAAATACACTTCATTCCAGAGACACTTAAGAAAACAACCTTTTCAAATAAAAAAGTAAGTGATCTAGTCAACTTAGAAATAGATCCTCAAACTAGATCAATAGTCGACACAGTAGAGCGCTGTTTAGAAAACAATAACTTGAAAGAGCAGCTCAATCCAGTTTCAGCGGATTAAGAATTCAAATTTTAACAAGTTTTTTTGATTCTTAGTTAAAAAATCAAGTTCCTTGACTCGAATGCACCCATTTCATTAGACTTGTCCGTTTCCAAAGTTGGTGGCATAGCCAAGTGGTAAGGCCGGGGCCTGCAAAGCCCTTATCCCCAGTTCGAATCTGGGTGCCACCTAGTTTTAAGAATTCTTCTGAATCATGATCAATTTAGTAATCACTCAAATAGAACTTAGAGAAGGGCTTGTTCTTGAAGAAATTAATGTCTCCCCTTTAAAAAAAGTAGTCGCGCCCCAACCTTAAAAGTGGCACTCTTAAAGATAAACTGCTAATTCTTTTCTCTTTCTTATTGAATAATATCTGTTTATTTTTCTATGATGTCCCCATCTAAATCTAATAGCATATGAAAGACCAATAAATATTTATTAAGGAGCAAAAGATATGTCCTCTCAAGCAAAAGAAATTATTTTCGAAGAAAAGGCCCGTGAAAAGTTACTCACAGGGATTAACAAATTAGCAGATGCTATTTGTTTTACTTTAGGACCTAAAGGGCGCAATGTAGGATTAGAAAAGGGCTTTGGATCTCCAGAAATCACTAATGATGGAAATAGTATCGTTAAAGAAGTCAACTTAAAGTGTCAGTATGAGAATATGGGCGTTGCAATGGCTAAAGAGGTAGCTTCTAAGATTAAGGAGAAGACAGGAGATGGAACAACAACAGGTACTCTTCTTTTAAATGCTCTTTGTGGAGAAGGAATCAAGAGTCTTTCTTCAGGCGCTAGTCCTATTAGTTTAAAAAGAGGGATGGACAAAGCTTTAGAAGCAGTTGTTCAAGAACTTGAGAAAAATGCAATTGCAGTCAAAGAGTCTGAAGATGTTCAAAATATAGCAGCTGCGGCAGCCTCTGGAAACCCAGAAGTGGGTGAATTTATTTCAAAGGCTTTGAAAAAAGTGGGCTCCTCACAAGTCGTTTCCATTGAAGAAGGGAAAGGGACTACTACTGTTCTAGAAACTGTAGAAGGCATGCAGTTTGATCGCGGTTATTTAAGCCCTTATTTCTGCACTGATTCGGTGAAAATGATCGTTTCTATGCAATCCCCTTCTATTTTACTGGTTGATAAGAAAATTAATTCTATTCAAGAGATACTTCCTATTTTACAAAGTTTAGCTTCTACTGGGAAAGAACTTCTCATTATAGCAGAAGATATTGAAGGCGATGCGCTTTCAACACTTGTGATTAATAAAATTAGAGGAACTCTAAAAGTAGTTGCTGTTAAGGCTCCAGGTTTTGGAGACCGTCGTAAAGAAATGCTTCAGGATCTAGCTGTTTTAACAGGTGCTACAGTAATTTCAGAAGAGACAGGAATGAATCTAAAAGATGCGACTGTTGATCTTCTAGGAAGCTGCGAAACCATCACAATTTCTAAAGATGAAACAACATTAGTAGGTGGTACTGGCTCTCAAAAAGAAATTGAAGCTCGGGTAGCTCAAATAGAGAATCAAATTAAAAACTCTACAAGCTCCTATGACACTGAGAAGCTTGAAGAGAGAAAAGCTAAACTATCAGGCGGGGTGGCTGTCATTCGAGTAGGTGCTGCTTCTGAACCTGAAATGAAACAGAAAAAACAACTTTTTGAAGACAGCTTAAATTCAACTAAAGCAGCTCTTAAAGAAGGTGTTGTTCCTGGTGGTGGTGTTGCTCTTCTAAATGCTCGTGAAGCGATCTTAAAACTAGACCTTTCAGGAGATGAACTTGCAGGAGCTAAAATAGTTTACAAAGCTTGTGAAACACCCTTAAAGCAACTTGCTACAAATACAGGGCTAGAAGGCGCTGTCATCATAGAAGAAGTCATCAAAGCTAAAAAAGGCCATGGTTTCAACATGCTTACTCAAAAAGTTGAAAATCTTGTTGAGCAAGGGATTGTAGATCCGGCAGTCGTTGTAATCTCTTCACTTACACACGCTATTTCAGTAGCAGGTGTTGTTTTAATTTCAGAAGCTCTTATTGGAGATGCTCCTGAAGACAAAGCTTAAGCCACCAGAATATCTTAAAAAAACGAGCCTTTCAAATATTCTTTGAAAGGCTCTTTCTTTTTTCACAAATACAACTATTTAACCTTGTGGCTTATAGGTCTGATTTTAGGAAAGCGTCGATGTTTATGTTTTTGCTCACTTTTGTAAACAAATGTATCCGTCTCTAATAAGTCCTTCATACCATAAGAGATACAAAGAATTAGGCCATTTTCTGTAGAGACAACAGAAGAGTTTTTCTCACTCTTTCTGTCTGAGTGCCTTAATTCTTTTAGTGCCTTCTTTTGGATGGACTGCATTTGGCGACGACTTACTTTTTTCATATCATCACCTCCTTATTGTTTATATAAACAATATTTAATTAATTAAAAACCTAATTTAATTAATTAAATATGTTTCCCTCTAACTATCGAAAAAGTATTCAAATTTAATACCTACTCACCTATAGTGGTTCTATCTAAATTTTTATTTATTGCCTTTATGAAAATAGCCCATCTCTCTGATATTCATTTCTTTAGAAATCAATTTAAGTTAAGTACTCTCTTTTCAAAGCGCCTTTTGGGGACTCTTAACCACTACATGAATCCTAAGCGCCATTCTGTAGACTTTGATCTCTTTGAGTTACCTGAAGTTTTAAAAGCTCAGGGGGTTACACATGTAGTGATTTCAGGAGATTTTACAACGACTTCAAATGTGAAAGAGTATCAGCTTGCTTCACACTTCTTAAAAAAGCTTGAGGATCAAGGATTTAAAATATTTGCGATCCCTGGAAATCATGACCATTACACCCGGCAATCAGACAAAACCAAGCGTTTTTATCAATTTATCAAGGCCTCTATTGATCTAAAAGAGAAAGGGATCTCTTATGAAGACTTCGGAGACGGTTTTAAGTGTATTTTGTTAGACACAGTCCTTGCCACTCCTTACTGGTCTTCTCAAGGGCTCTTCTCTAAGAATTTAGAGAAAAGGCTGTCCAACTTACTGAACTCCATTCCAAAGGAGCAGCCCTTAATCGTCATCAATCACTTTCCTGTTGTTAAAGGAAATCGTCCTCAAAGGCATCAGATGGTCGGACTAGAAGCTTTGAGGAGTTTGCTGGAGAGCCATTCCAACATTGTTCTTTATCTACATGGACACACTCACATCTCTGAGTTTTCAACTACAAAGCCCCTTATGATAAACTCTGGAAGTTTAACTCTGACAAAGGGCGGTTCTTTTCATATTATGGATTTAACAGATGAATTTTTAGAAGTCGAGGCTTACACCTACCATGACAACACATGGAAGGTCCGTATTAAAAAGAGTTTTCCTGTTTCCATCAAAGCTAATGCCTAGCTATTTATCGTAAGTATAGTAAGGCTTTGAACGGGGAATTTGATTAAAATCGGTTTGTAACGAATAAGTATAAGCCCCTGTATTCTTAGAATATATGAAGTCACCTGCTTCCATTTCTGGAAAAGGTAGGTCCTCGTAGACTTTATCCATGGAATCACAAGTAGCTCCCCAAAAAACAGACGGATAAAGTTCTGAACTGTAGGATAAATTAAGTGGTTTGAAATCCCAACCTTCTTTTGCCAATAACTCTGAATCAAAGTTATAATAAAGACTCGCTTGAAATGAGCCGTAAACTCCATTGGATAAATAATACGCTATTCTTTTACTTGGGCTGCCTTCTTCCACAACTTTACCTAAAATCCTAACAACTGTAGTGGTTGTAGAAGCTGAGAAATATCGACCAGGCTCAGCAATAATAAACACATTGGAATTAAAATTAGCTTTTAGTGAGTCTTCTACAGCTTTTGCAATCTCTACAAAAACATTATTTTGACTCCCTGGCCACCCTCCTCCTAGATCTAGAAGAGTAAGTTCCTTATTCCATTTTTCCTTGGCGTATCTAAATAAGAAGGCTGAATCCTCAATTGCTTTTTGATAGCTTGGGATGTGCCAACAGTTACTCCCAACATGAAAAGAAATACCCACTAGATTTTCTTCTCTAAGTATACACTCGTCAATAAGCTTTTGGGCTTTTTCTATAGAAGCTCCGAATTTAGAATTTAAAGGGCATGAGCTATGGCTATCTTCTACAGCTATTCTTAAAACAAATTGACCCTCAAGGCTAGTAGCTTTTATTTTATCTAACTCTTCTATCGAGTCGAAGACATAAACTTCAACACCAGCATCTCTTGCAAATTCTATAGCTGAAATGGGTTTTCGGGGATGAGAAAAAATGATTTTAGATGGAGCAACTCCAATCGCCAAAAGCTGCTCGATCTCACCTTTACTTGCACATTCAAAATCTAAACCTAGAAAAGCGAGAGCCTCTACAACCACAGGATCATGGTTAGTCTTTACGGCATAAAAAGCTGTCACTGAGGGGAGGTGCTTGTGCCATAGGTCTAACTGCTCTTCAAGTTTGGCAATATTGACTAAATGAAAGCTATCAGGGCCATCCACTTCATCAGAAATAGAAGTCAGCAACTCTTTTTCATCGCAAACATGGATCAAATTTTTATTCTCTGCAAACTCTATAAGTGGGGTACAAGCTCTCTGAGGAAATCCAAAAAGAGTTCCAGCGCAAGCCAGAAGCAATGAAATTAGAAAAATTCTAAGCATTAATTCAATTCTTAAGTTGCAATTTCTTGAATTCTAGAGGCTCCACCAAACAAGCTGTCTACATCAATTACTCCAATTCCTTGAAGAATGATGAGTACAATAGCAGCCGGAGCTAAATAGCGAATAAAGATTCTCCAAATAAAAAATAGGGCCTTGCTTTTTCCTTCGGTATCGAATTCTTCAAAAGCAAGCTTTTTGCTTAAAATCCACCCTCCAAAAATAGCCGTGAGTAATCCTCCAATAGGAAGAGTCCAGTTAGTGACTAGTGAAACGACTGTTTCAAAGAAATTTCTGCCATAAATAAGCTTCCAACTTGGAAAGATAGCGCCGGACCATGAGAGGGCCGATGGGATTCCAACAATAAAGCTAGCAATCCCTGTAATAAACACCGCTTTTTTTCTAGACCATTCAAAGAGATCAATAAAGTTAGCCGCAACCACTTCAATGAGGGCAATTGCTGAAGTGAGTGCTGTAAAGGTGAAGAGAGCAAAAAAGGCGGTAGAGATAAGAAGAGAGGCTGGCAGTCTTGCAAATAGCATGGGCAGTGTTTTAAAGACGAGCCCTGGCCCAGATGCTAGATCAGCCTTGTAAGTAAAAATGATGGGGAAAATCATAAGTGCACAAACAATGGATACTACAATGTCCATGGTTCCAATAATACAAGCTGTCGACGGAATTTTTTCGTTATGCTTCATGTAACTTCCATAAGTCAAAATAACTCCTTGTCCAAGACTCATTGTCATAAAAGCCAGACCCAGAGCTGTTAAAACCCCTGAAAGTTTAAAATTTTGAAAGTTGGGACGAAAGATAAAGCTAAATGCTTCAGAAAATCCCGGAAGTGAAATGCTATATAAAAAAAGTCCCAGTAATAGGACAATAAGGGCAGGGATAAGGATACGACTCCAATATTCAATTCCCTTGCGCACTCCTCTTAAAACAACTGCTATTGTAAGCGCTGTAAACAAAAAGTTCCAAAAGAGAACCATCCCCCCTGAGCTTTGTAAAGAATCAAAAACCTGGCTGATTTGCGCAGCTGATTTATTGACATAGAATTGATTTAAGCTCATGAAAACATAGCTAAGTCCCCACCCTGCAACAACACTATAGTAAGACATAATGATAAAGGAGGTCAATACTCCAAGCCACCCAACACCTCTCCAAAAAACAGAGTTCTTTTTGAGAGAGTCAAAAACTCCTACAGCTCCCCTTTGAGCTTGTCGACCTAAAATAAGCTCTGCTATAAAAACAGGGACTCCAATAAAGAAAGTAGCCACAAGATAAACTAAAACAAAGAGACCTCCCCCATTCTCACCTACAAGGTAAGGGAACTGCCAAAGAGTACCTAGACCTATTGACGACCCCGCAGCTGCCATAATCATTCCAAAATGGGATCCCCAATGCTCTCTTTGTTGCTTCATAGATGCTTCTCTTTAAGTTCTTAAAAATAATTTTGGAAAGGATAACCTATGAGCTGACTTAAAATCAACTTTTCAAAAACAAAACATAACCAGAGAACAGTTAATAAATAATTAACAAATCTTAGTTAACAAATAATGGTTTTTAAAAAAATATTTATCCGGATTCAGAAATGGATTCTTGTTTGGGATATTTAACTCTAGAGTGAGCAGCAGCAGAAAGCGTTTTAATCATAGCCTTTCTTACCTTTCCGAGTTCTTCAAAGGTTAGGTCACACTCTTCAAACTGCCTATCTTTTGATTTTTGATGAATAATTTCATCTACAAGTTTAGTGATTGTATCTTCCTCTAGTTCATCTAGAGATCTAGAGGCAGCTTCAAGAGTATCCGCAATCATAATAATGGCAGATTCTTTAGAGCGGGGTTTAGGACCGCTATATCTAAACTTCGAAATTTGAACCTGACTTTTATCTCCTTTCATGAGTTCACACTGTTTGTGGTAGAAGAAGTAGACTAGAGTTGTTCCATGATGCTCTTTAATCACATCGATGAAAGGTTCTGGTAAGTTTGCTTTTCTCCCCATATTAACGCCATCGCTTACGTGAGAGATGATGACTTGAGCAGACTCTTCGGGAGTTAAGAGCTGATGCATATCTACTCCCCTTTGCTGATTTTCAGTAAAATATTGTGGGTGAGTTAATTTTCCAATATCATGATAGAGGGTAGAGACTCTACAGAAGAGGCTGTTTGCTCCAATTTCTCTAGCTGCAGCTTCTGCTAGGTAACCGACGATAATGGAGTGTTGATAGGTCCCTGGAGCTTCAATTGCCAACCTCTGCAAGACTTCATTGCTAGGGTCCATATACTCCATTAAGATAATATCGGTCAGGACATGAAAAGTAGATTCAAGTAGAGGGAGAAGCCCTGCCACTAAAATAGCTGTAATGAGTAAAAAGAAAAAGGATGAGATGAGATCTGAAATTAGTGATAAACCCCACCCTGGATTTTCATAGAGGTAGAAGGCAAAAATGACAACAATACTTGCAAACCAACCTTTCGCGAGCACCCAAAAGATTTCTTTTCTTTTACTGACTTGTCTTGTAGAGACAATGACAACAATGGCTGTCACAATATTGACACCTAAAAAACCTATTCGATCAACCACAAGAGTCATGCTCATAATAAGAGCTAAAAAGCCACTGGTATAAAGAGCAATTTTCTCATTCATTAAGCAACAGAGTAAAATCGTAGCGAAAGGAACAAATATGGGATATCCAATTTCCTCAATAAAGGGAGTATTGCTCATGACTAAAAGAGCTTCTGTTAACTTAGCTAGTGCAAGTGTGAGGATGATGATGGTAACAAGTAGTGATAAGAATCGATTAGAGTTTAAAATCTCTGGATGAGAAAATCTAAAGTAGAGCCAAGAGACAAAAATAAAGAGAAACGTCATTAAAGCACTACCGACAATATGGAATGGATCCCAGAGATTTCTATGCCGGCTAAGGGTTTCTTTTAAAGCTTGCATTTGCGCCACATGCCTGCTGGTCACTTTTTCACCTTGATCGATGATATGTTGACCTGTAGAAACTTGTGTATATTGTTGGGGAATGCTTTCTTGTAGGAGACGCTTTAATTGATCTTGACCTTTTACATCGTCAACAAAGGTCCAGCTTCCATTTGAAAAAACATTAATCAAATAGTTACTCACGTCAGTAGATATGGGAGACCCTGAAAAAGCTTTGGCTCCAATTTGTGACCAAATAGGCTTAGGCAAGTAAAGCTGTTCATTGGGATTAAGTGGCATGAAAGGGTAGTAGTTGGAAACGGGTAGGTTCACTTCTTCAACTTTTCGAAAGGTCTGGGCGTTTGTAAATCTAGCTTCAATCATTGTGATTTCAAGGAGATCTAAAGCCTGCATCATTTGATCTAAAGAGGCATCATTTGTCGCGCGCCTCCATTGGTAGCTTCCAAGCAGCTCCTGTTCAAACTCCCCTCTTTGAATAAGAAATTCTGAGGGTTTAATCTGATAGATTTTGTCAACGTCCTTCACAGCTCTTTGACGCATGAGAATCGTAGCTTCTTCATCAGGAAATTGAAAATCAATTTGAGAAACCACAAAATGTTTAGCTGTGCTTCCAAGCTCCAAATTTTCTAGAATAACTTCACGGAAGTGCAAGAAGATAAAAAGGCAGGCAGCGAAGATTAAAAGGATAAAGAGTTTAATACTTTGGCTCTTATCAAAAAAACCTCTTTCTCTAGCCAGAAGAATAGATGACTTTTTATCTCTATTCAAATTTGCAGACAATTCGACTCCTAAAAGGGTAGTTAAAGTTAACAATCAAATATAAAGCGCCAGCAAGTTTAGCATATCCCAATAAAAACTCACTGTATTTTTTATGTTTGTAGCATGAGCCTCCTTTTATTAATAAACTTTTTTTTAATACGAGAAGGCTTCTTGCTTTTTTTATATTGATCTTTTAATTTTATGGGCAAGAAAAAAACCAAAGAAAATTATGCACTCTGAATACCAAGTCATGGCACGCACTATGCGTCCACAATGTTTTAAAGAAGTCCTGGGTCAAAATAAAATCAAGCAAACGTTAATCAACGCATTTTTGCTGGAGCGTTTAGGACACGCCTATCTTTTTTGTGGCCCTCATGGAACTGGAAAAACGACGCTTGCGCGTCTTTTTGCTAAGGTTTTAAATTGTGATGCTCCAAATGAGGGAGAGCCTTGCGGTCAATGCAGTTCTTGCAAAGAAATTTCAGGTACTCATTCTTTAGATGTTATTGAAATAGATGGAGCCTCCAATCGAGGGATTGATGACATTCGACAAATTAACGAGAGTGTGGGTTTTGCGACAAAGGCAGGCAAGTATAAAATATATATTATTGATGAAGTCCACATGCTTACAAAAGAGGCCTTCAATGCCTTACTGAAAACGCTTGAAGAGCCTCCATCCAGAGTAAAATTTTTCTTTGCTACAACAGAGCCGCATAAGGTGCCTGCGACTATTTTAAGTCGCTGCCAGTGCTTTCATTTAGAGCCTATTCACACAGAAGAAATATTGAAACACATCTTAAGCTGCGCTGAAAAACAAAAGGTATCCATAGAAGAGAAAGCTGCAACATTAATAGCAGAGAAAGCAGCAGGATCATTAAGAGATGCTTTAGTTTTAGCTGACCAACTTATCTCTTTTTGTGAAAAAAAAGTCACTGCTGAGAAAGTCTCTTATTTTTTAGGTTTGATGCCTAAAGAAGCGCTCTTTGAGTTTGACCTTAAAGCTTCAAAAGGTGAATTTGAAGCAGCCCTTCAACTTGCCAGAAATGTTTTTGATACGGGTAAAAACATCTCCTACTTTTTAGAAACTCTTTGTGAGCACTTCCGTCAAATTCTCTATATTAAAACTTTCAAAGAGAATCCAGAATGCTTGCCTGTACCTTCTCAGGAATGGCCACATTATGAACGATCAGCTCAATGCTATAGTTATGAACAATGTCTCCACATTGTGGATCTTATTTTAGAAGCACAAAGTAAAATGAAAACAGCTCTTTCCAAAAGAGTAGCTTTAGAAAATTTACTTATTCAGATCATTCGTTCTCATCAGCGTGTTTCAGTAGACGAAGTTTTTCAGCATTTAGAGAAGCTAAAGCAAGGAGCCCCTGGAATTCAAAAAAAAATTATCCAAGAGTCTTCCAAACAAGAAGTACCTAAAGAGGCTTCAAAAAAAGAGGCTACACCTCTAGCTAAAAGCATTCCTCCTCAAATCCCAAAAAAAGATTTACCATCGAGCCCGAAACCGCCTCTTAAAGAGGATGCTAAAAAAGACAAAAGTAGGTATGATACAGTCTTACAATTTGCAGCAGTGGAGCTTGAAGGCTCCCTTAAAAAAGAGGGATAGTAATGGGTAGTGGCTTTAAAAAGCGAAAGAAACAGATGCAAGCGCTTCAAAATCAGCTTATGCAGGCTCAAGAAGAGATCAAGAATAAAGAGGTCATAGGTACTAGTGGAGGCGGCCTTGTTTCAATCACTTTAACTGGTGAATATGAAGTTAAAGGAGTACAGATTAATAAAGAGTGCATCGACCCTGAAGACCAAGACGGCTTAGAAGATTTAGTAAAGTCTGCTTTTCAAAATGCTTGTGAGCAGCTTAAAGAAGCAGAGCCTGACTTCTCAGGATCCTCCTTGATGGACTTCCTTCCTAACTAAGCATCAATACTTTGAACATTATGAAAAAGATCGTGAGGCACTGTGTTTTTATACTCAGTGTTGAGTCTTTTTTGGATTTCTTCTGCTGTTGATAGAGTGAGCACTTCTTCAGCAAGTCTACATGCTGAGATAATACTAGTCCCTCTGATTGCATTTTTCACAATAGGGAGAAATCTAGCTGAACAAGAAAGTTCGTGAACTCCAAGTCCAAGTAAAAGAGCGGTGAAGCGTGGATCTGCTGCAATTTCACCACAAACTGACACAGGTATCCCATTTCGATTAGCTTCCATGACAATCATTTTAATGAGTCGTATCACACTTGGATCTGCTGGATTATAAAGGTAGCTCATCATTTGATTACCACGATCAACAGCCAAAGAATATTGTACAAGGTCATTAGTTCCTATCGATAAAAAGTCACATTGCCTTGCAAATTCATCACTTGTAATTGCTGCAGAGGGAATTTCAATCATGCATCCAATTTCAATGTCAGCGCAGTATTCAACTTCTCGTTGGTCAAGCTCTTGCATCGCCTCTTTCAAGATTTTTTTGGCTTCAATAAGTTCAAAAGAACCTGAAACCATTGGAAACATAAGACGAACATGTCCAAAAGCAGTTGCCCTTAAAATGGCACAAAGCTGCGTTTTAAATATTTCAGGTTCCCGTAGTAAGTAACGTATAGCCCGGCACCCTAAAAAAGGATTAGGCTCCCCTTGCGGTAAGAAGCTCCCCCCTTTATCCCCTCCAATATCGAAAGTTCTAATAGTGATAGGAAGGCCTTTCATACCCTGAACAAGTTCTTTGTAGATCTGAAATTGTTTTTCCTCGGAGGGAAAGCTTTCAGAGGAGATGCAAATATACTCCGATCTAAAAAGTCCAACACCGTCTCCCCCATATTTGTGGACAAGATCGATTTCACTAAGCATTTCCACATTAGCTGTCAGCTTAACTTGATAGCCATCAATTGTTTCGGCTGCAAGCTCTCCTTTTTTATTCAAATTTTGCAGATGACTCTCAAGCTGGTACTGCAGCGCTTGATAAGCAGACAAAGTTGTCTCTGTTGGGTTGAGGATCACCTCACCTGTTCTTCCATCTACAATGACATTTTGCTCTCGGAAAGTTTCAATTTTTTTGAGGTCAATACTAGAGACGTATGGAATCCCTTTTGCTCTTGCTATAATTGCAGCATGGGAGGTTTCCCCTCCAAATTCTGTTACAAAGGCACCTACTCGTGATTTTTTGGCTTCAGCGGCTTCTGAGGGTACTAAGTCCGAAGCAAAGACAATAGAATTCATTGGAATGTCTGCCAATGAAATTTTAGCCGACTTTTTCAAGTTTCTCATAATTCGTTTTGAAATATCTTGAACATCTTTAATTCTCTCTTTAAAAACTTTATCTGAGAGATGGCTGAATTTTTTTTCATAGTCATTCATGATGAATTGAAAGACATATTCAGCGTTTTTCTTGGTGCTGCGAATTTGAGTTTCTAAATAACTCGTAATGAGATCATCGCGCATAATTTGAAGGTGTGTATCTAAAATCATGATGCCTTCGTGAGCACCATCGAGCTCTAGCTGTTTTTGAAGATGGCGCACTTCTTGCTTACTGCTGTAGAGCGCTCTTCTATAGCGTTTGATTTCATCTCCAACCTCATCCATATTGATGACAAACTCAGGAACTCTGTCATCGGCAAAAATAAATAGGAAGGGTTTCCCAATCGCAACTCCCGTGCAAATGGGATTTCCTTTAATACGAATTTCTTCACGGGTTTTCGTGAGCATGGCTTAGTCTTCTCCAAAGCGGTCTTCAAAAATCTTTGTCAGCTCATTCAAAACAGATTTAGCATCTTCGCCTTCTACAGAAACCTTTATTTTGGAAGACACTTTAGCTTCTAAAAGTAAGAGGTTCATAACTTGTTTGGCATCCACTGTTTTTGAATTGCAAGTAAAGTAGACGAATGAAGATGTTTTTGCAAGTAACTTTGCAATTTGAGCTGCAGGTCTTGCATGGAGCCCCATTTGATTTCTGAGTGAAAGTATTTTTTCAAGCTTCATAAAGAGACCACACCATTTAATTTATTCAATGCAATTTTCTTTGATAGTCTTGTTTTAAAATCTCGAGCGGAGTGGTAGCCCATTTTTTTCAATCGATAGTTCAGAGCGATTGCTTCAATAAGTAAAACTACATCTCGCCCCGGTTTCACCGGTAAGATAGAGTATGGGACTTTTACTCCAAGAATATCACATGTTTTTTCTTCTGTCCCAATTCGATCGTAGAAGTTCTGGTCATCCCACGTTTCAAGTTTAACGATTAAGTTAATTCTTTTTTTGTCTCTTACACAAAAAGCGCCATAGAGGTTGGCAACATTGATGATACCAATTCCTCTAATTTCCATATGGTGACGAGTAAGTTCAACGCCCCGTCCTTCGAGTGTTAAATCTTTAGCTTTTTTGATCCGTACGATGTCATCAGAAATTAAACGGTGTCCTCTTTCTATCAAACCAAGCGCTGTTTCACTTTTTCCAATAGAAGAGGCTCCTTCAATAAGAACCCCAATATCAAAAACTTCTACAAAGGTTCCATGCCTTGATGCAATCGGTGCAAACTCTTCAGTTAGAATCATAGCCATTTGATTGGTCAGAGCCATAGTAGAGAGAGGAACTCTAAAAAGAGGAAGTCCACGCTCATTGCAAAGATCTAAGAGCTCTTTCATAGGTAGATATTTACGGGCTAAGATAACAGCAGGTGTTTGCTTTTTTAAAATAGCTGAAAGTCTCTCACTTCTAACTTCAGGATCGAGGGATTTGAGGTATTCAACCTCAACTTTCCCCATGATAAGGACTCTTTTTTCGCTATAATTTTTAAGGTAGCCTGTTAGAGAAAGCCCTGCTCGATGGATTTCAGGAACTTTAATGGATCTTTTTTTAAGTCCCTTTTGTCCAGCAACGAGCTCTAAACCTAGATCCGTTCCATATTTTTCAAGAAATTCCTCAACTGAAAACATAATTTAAACTATTGCTCACTCTTTTCTTTTATCTCCTACAGCAGTCCCCGCACAATAAATTAAACAACATTAAAAATAAATGAAAATTGAAGGTTTAGATTCTAATTTTATCCGAATAATTACTTTCCAAAACAAGCCCCAAATAGTCTCTCTTTCCACATACCATTAAGAATCTCGCAAGATTTAAGTACTAAATATGTAACAGTAGGCCTTAAAGCTTGTATGGATTCTGTTAATCCACGCAAAGAATCCAATAAAGGGTCTGGTGGACTTTTTGAGATGACCTCCACATAGATTTGGCTCAATTTTGCTCTTTTAGGACAGCCTCTTCGAAAGAGTTCTGCATTATCTCCAATAATTCTTTTTTGACCTACTGAACTAATTGCCGTTAACCGAACTGTACCAGCTTCACCTTCTTCAAATCTGGTAAGTTTTTGAAAAAGCTCTGGAATAGCTACTGTATTAGCCAAAAAAGATCGATCCAAGATTTCCACCTCTAAATGCTCATTTTCACAGAAAGTCGTAAAATCACCGTCTCTGAGAAATCTGTGTTCACCAGTTTCGTTATTGCGACAAATAATTCTAGGAGGATTCTCTATTGGGGAAGTTACATTTGTACCATCGTGCGTGGAAGCAAATCTTAAGGTTGAAATTTCCAAACGAAGTTGCTGTGTAACACCAGTCATAGTTTCAAAACCCTGAGCAAATTTTTAAAAAGAACATGTTAAATGGCCCGGCTAAACTTTAAAAGCTAATTTAATGAGAAAACTTCCTCTTTGAGTTGCTCTGTTAATTCTGTTCTAAAAGAACCAATACCTAAAAAAATAATGAGATAAGCTAGTAAAAAAGGAAATGGAAAAATAGGCACACGAATAGTGTAATCAACAGATGTTGGAATCCAAAATAAAAATTTAAGTAACTGCTCTGTTAGATAACCATCAACATAAAAAAGAATGTTAGCAAGTGGTGGAATCAACGGATAAAGTATCAGACTCGACAAGAGGACGATAATAAGAGCTCCTACGATTGTAGGTACGAAGAAATTATAAAATACACTCAACAAGAAAAATTTATGAAAATAAAAAAGGGTAAGAGGAATCGCTGCTAGATGAACACTTAGCCCCAAAGCTAGAGCTTTGAGTATCCAAATTTCAAGTGGGTGCTTTATACTCTTCTTTTTTAAAAGGGCTCTTTGAATTTTAGGATAATAAAGCAAGATTGCATAGGTCACAAAAAAACTAAATTGAAACCCTAGATGAGTCAACATTAGAGGATCTAAAATCAAGATAGCAAGCATCGCTAAAGAAAGGGTATTAATGGAGCCTGCAGGCTTCTCAACAATTGTTCCAAGTAGGTAAATTAAAGCAACTATCCACGCCCTTGCAAGAGAGGGGCCATTTCCCACAAAGAAGAAGAAAAAAGTAAGCGCTAGAATTAAAAGAGCTGTTTTGATTTTTAGAGGAAGAAAAGGTCTTAAAAGCAAATTTAAAAAAAGTAAAAGCAACCCAAAATGAAACCCTGAAATGGCTAATAAATGGTTGAGGCCAAACCTTGAAAAAGTAAATGAAAGATAAGCATTAGAAAAGTCCCCTGTTGAGATACCCATTAAAAACTCTCTCGCGCTTTTGAAAGGAACTTTAGATTTCAAAAAGGCTTTGAAACGCTTTTTTAGTTCATAGCGTTTTTGCGCCAAACCAAACCTCTTCTTAAGAGGTCTAAAAGTGGACTCTGGAGGGACTTTTAGTCCATAGCCATAGGTGTCATTTTTCTTTAAAATCCCTTCCACCTCATAGTCATAATTCGCATCGATGGGCCCAAGTTTTCCCCTCCTGTAAAGCTTAAAGGGGAGATTCCTAAAGGTCCCTTTTTCTCCTGAAAATCGC
>CAYGMF010000025.1:4571-20090 GCA_964351075.1 uncultured bacterium | reverse complement strand
AAAAGGCCGCAATCCTGTGTGAGTCCTAAGGTGCTGTGTTAAACCTGATTTACAAATAGCTGCATAACCACATTCTGTACACTTAAAAGGCCTCTCCCCTGTGTGGGCCCGTAGATGTCTTGTGAGCTTTGATTTCGCATTAGCTCTGTAATCACATTGTTCGCACGCAAAAGGCTTATCTCCTGTATGGAGCCGTAGATGAACTGTGAGATTTGATTTATCAGTAGTTGCATAATCACAAGATGTACAGCTATGAATTACAGACACTTTTCGCCTCCTTTTGCTATTTATTCTAAGTATATTTTAGCTGATAAACCCTTGTTTGTCAAGATATTATTAGAAAATCAAGAAGCTACCGAAGATAGTCCCCTAAGAAGGGGAGGATTTAGAGTGGCTTGTGGTATTTAATCGAAAAAGATGTTTTATCTGATTAACATTAAGTTGTTTATAAAATTTCCCTGGATTGGGATAGTTAGCTACCTAGATTTGAGCTTTCTTTTTAGAAAAGGCAAAGAAAGCTGCTGTAAAAGCTAAAAAGATCAAAACCCCGCAGACTAAATAGATCCAATGAAAGGCAAAGCTATAGGAGTCTTGAACAAGGAGTTTTAAGTCTGCATAATTTTCTACAGGCACGTTGCAGACATTTTTAGAGTGAGTCGTAATACAGTCTAATTGCTCATTTGTCACAGCTAAACCTGGATGATCGCTTGTTTTTAAGAGATAATCAAATCTCTCTCTTCGGATATTCATGAGCATAGAACTTATGACCGTTAAACCAAATGTTCCCCCTGCTTGTCGAATAGCCCCTAATACTCCTGATGCGATTCCTCTTTTTTCTGGAACGACTCCACCCACAACTGTTGAACTTATCGGAGCAAAAATAAGGGCGATTCCACATCCAAAAGTGACCATACCTGGGATGAGAAGTCCTGTACTCATCTCAGGTGTATAAAAAAACCAACCCATCGAAGCTAGATTTAATAAGAGGCCCAAACAAACAGGAATTTTAGGGCCAAATTTATCTGATAAGAGTCCCCCAACTGGAATAATTATAATCAAAGGAACTACAGCAATCATAATGTAGAGCCCTGCATGAATGGGGCTCAATCCCATAAAGTTTTGGAGAGACATCACCCAAAAAACAGGTAAAATTAAAATAAATTGAACAACAAAAAAAATGAAATTCGAAGCTGAAAAGGAAAAAGATTTAAAAAGTGTCAAATCCAAAAAGGGGTCTTTAATATGACGTTCTATATAAAAGAAGATAAATAGAGCAAGCAGTGAAAACCCAAAGAGAGAGAGAAGAACAGGACTTGACCATCCCCAACTATCCGCTTGCATTAAAGCTAAAATAAAACAAGGAAACCCGAGAGTGAAAAAGAAAAAACCCCAAAAGTCAAACTTTCGGCGCTTAGGAATAATACGGGGCAAGCTCACAATAGCTACGATATAGGAAAATGCTGCAATAGGGATATTGGTCCAGTAAATCCATCTCCAAGTTAAAAACTGCGTATAAACCCCTCCCATTAATGGACCCAAAACTAAAAAGACAGAGGCTAGAGCTGAATAAATTCCAATCGCTTTACCTCTTTGCTCTTCAGGAAAGATACTAACGATAATTCCAATCGCTGCAGGAAGCATGAACGCGGTTCCTAAACCTTGAAGGGCTCTGAAGATAAGAAACCACCAACCTACAAAGGAGGCGCTACTACCTAAAGAGGCTAGAGCAAAAATCAAAACACCTAAACAAAAGATACGCCTTAATCCAAAAAAATCGGCTAAAAAACCTCCTGTTAGAACAAAAACCGCCCAGGTAAGTAAATAGGCATTAATGAGCCACTGAAGAGTGAGTGTCGTAAGTCCAAGTTGTTTTTGGATCGTGGGCAGAGCAACAGGAAGGTTCATCTGGTCTAAAAAAGCGAGAGAAAGAGCCCCGCTCATTGCAGATAAAGCCCACCATCGTTTATTTTTTGAAAGCTCTATTAATTTATACATATATATAGTAGGGTGGTCAGTTAGTCGATATATGTAAGATAACACAATTATTTACAAAGGATCTTTTTTTGGACCCCCAACATTCAGTCAAGCCTCAACGAGTCTTAGGTATTTTTGTACTCGCCACACTAAACTTAGCGGTTATTACAAGTTTAAGGAATATGCCACTTGTTGCTAAATATGGACTCTCTTCAGTTTCCTACTATTTAATAGCAGCTATAGTTTTTATTTTTCCGACAGCTCTGGTTGCAGCTGAACTTGCTACAGGATGGCCCAAAGCGGGTGGTGTCTACATTTGGGTTCGCGAGGCCTTCGGCGAGAGGTGGGGATTATCAGCTGTTTGGCTACAGTGGCTTCATAATTTACCTTGGTATCCAGCTATGTTTGCCTTTGTTGCAACTTTGATCGCCTATGCCATTAATGCGCCCCATTTAATACAGAGCAAAAATTTCATTCTTCTTGTAATTCTTGTTGGTTTTTGGGGAATTACCCTCTTCAATTTCTTTGGCGTGAAAACATCTGGATGGCTAAGCTCTTTTTGTGTGATTGTTGGAGCGATTTTACCCGGCGCATTTTTAATAACTCTGGGAATCATTTGGTTAGCAAGAGGGATGCCTACTGAAATTGCATTTACGTGGAAAAATACTCTCCCCTCATTTTCTCAGTTTAATAACATCGGTTTTCTAGCCGCTACTTTTTTAGCATTTGCTGGTTTGGAAGTTACAGCTGTACACGCAAAAGATGTAATTAATCCGAGAAAAAACTATCCCAGAGCCATTTTCTTATCTGCTATTTTTAGCTTAGTCTTATTTGTTTTAGGGTCTTTAGCTATAGCCATTGTCCTTCCTCAGAAAGACATCTCCTTAGTCGCAGGGATTATGGAAGCCTTCGCTAAAATTTTAGCAATTTATAAAATATCAGGACTCGTTCCTTGGATTGGTCTCCTTATAGCGCTAGGCGCTATAGGAGAACTTAATGCTTGGATCTTAGGCCTTGCGAAAGGGCTTTTCATCACAGCTAGGCACGGCAGTTTGCCCCCTGTTTTTCAGAGAGTTAATAAGCACAATACTCCAACCAACCTTTTGATCTTTCAAGCTATCGTGGTCACCATCGCAGGAATTGTTTTTTACTTCATGGATACATTAAGCTCGGCTTACTGGGTCCTAATGACTCTAAGTGCTCAGCTCTATTTAACGATGTATATCTTTATGTTTTTAGCAGCTATCCGTCTTCGTTACTCAAAACCCAATGTCATTCGAAAGTACCGCGTCTCAGAAGGAAATGGGGGGCTTTGGGCGGTCACTATGGTTGGAATTATAGCAGCTGCTTTTGCTATTATCATGGGATTTTTTCCTCCTGAAGAGCTTAGCCTTACAAATATTTTTCAGTTAGAACTCTTCATGATTATCGCTTTTCTCATCTTCTTTGGCATTCCCCACTTAATCTATTATCTAAGAAAGCCCTCTTGGCTTCCTACAGCTCACAAAGATTTATTGGATGGTCATCTCTAATGCTGCTCCTTTTAATGGTGACTTTGAGCATCACCCTTCAAACGCCCCATGAAGAGATCTCCTTAAAAGTCAAAGTGCCCGAAACGGCAGAAGAGAGGACTATAGGTCTAAGCCGAACTAAAAACCTCCCTGCATCTAAGGGAATGCTCTTTAAGTTTGAGCAAGAAGGGCTACACGCGTTCACTATGAAAGAGACAGCCATTCCCTTAGCCCTTTTATTCTTCAACTCTAAAGGAGCTCTTTTAGAGGTAATTGAAAGAGATGCCTTTGACCCTCACCTAATCTTTCCGAGTAAACCTACGCTATATGTTTTAGAAGTAAATCCTAATCTTTTGAAAGAGCATCCTCTTCCAATTATGAGAACTCAACTGCATTTTTTTAAAAAGACACTTGATGACTAGTGCTACACTTGTTAATTTAGTGTAGAAAAATAATTAGAGAGATTTATTCTATGTCATCAAAAAGAAAGAAGCTTCTTTTACAAATTTTTTACACAACATTGGGGCTTTGGCTCCTCTTTTTAGCTTGTGTGCCAACCCTACTTTCTAAAGGGACTCTCAAAAACCTCTTAAATAAGAATCTGCCTGGAGAACTCTCCTTTGAGACAGCTCATCTCTCATGGTTTGGTTCCCAGAGTTTAGAAGGAATTGAATATCAATCTCCTTCTCAGGGTTTACAGATGAAAATAGATTCCTTGACGACTGAAGCTTCTTTATTCAGCCTGATTTTAAATAGACGCGACTTCAAAGAGACTCACATTAAAGGTTTAGAAGGCTTCATGTTTTTCTCCAATCAAAAAGAGACTCCTCTTTTAGCTGGATTGAACTCAGAAAAATCGTCTACCGACCTCACTGAAAAACCGCCCTTTCTTATTTTGTCTCTTCCCTTTATTGGTAAAGTTCATGTTGACCATTCAACTTTTGTTTTTGATTCCTCAGAGTATGACCCGATTACCTTTAGCGAGATTCAACTAAACTGCAACATGCTTTCAAAGTCAGGTCCCCTCCTTTGCAATCTGGCTTGTGAGTCTTCTCAAAAAGAACTCTCTGGATCTGCTTTTTTAAATTTAGAGCTTGGAGGTTTTGATGAAGAGAGCAAGGTGATTTTAACTCCTTTTGACAAAGACGTTTTTTTTCTAGCACCCAAAAGCTACTTGCAGCTAAATGCGCAGCTTACCAACTTACCAACGGAAGGATTTGATCATTTACTTCACCTCTATAATCCCAAATATGATGGGATTATTTCACCTTTGCTCGGAGATTCCCTAAACTTAGGATCTCAAGTGAATGTCATTAAGGGTAAATCAAATTTAAACATGACTGCAAGTGCTCCCAATTTAGACCTGAAATTCTCTGGGAGAATTGTTCAGAATGAATTTTTTCTTGATGAAGCCTCTATTTGTAATTTAAAGATTTCTCCTCCCTTTATTCAAGCGTTGTCTCAAATTTGGGGTTTAGACACATCCATTTCAAAGACAAGCGTTGCCTCTATTCACTTAGACAGACTTTCACTGCCTCTTGACTTCAAGAACTTCAATTTAGGAGCTCTTTCGTGCAATGCCCAATTTTCGTTGGAAGAGATGGCCTTTTGCAAAGGATGTGCTCTAGAAAATTTAAAAATCCAGCAAATAAGCGGCATTATTGACACCTTTGATATCGGTGAAAATGTGACTTTCCATGTTAAGGCAATAGCTGAAGACAATCAAACCCCCCTACTTGTCAAAGCTGACGGACAAATTTCAAAATTAATGAATTTACAAGAGTCCAAAGGGATTGATCAACTTCAAGGTGACTTTCAAGTTGAATTAAAGGATATTCCAAGTCGCTTCCTAACCTATTTTTCCAAGAACAACCTCCTCTATACTGAAATTTTAGGACCCACAACCCATTTAAACCTCAAATTCAACGGTTCTCCATCAGATGGCCTATTAACGTTAAGTCTTAACTCTTCCAGATTAGACTTACCTGAGGCCGTCTTTAAACTGCGAAATAAAAAAGAGCTGACCCTAACAGAAACCTCTCTCTTAAATTATCGACTCAACCCAAGTTTATCTAAACTCTTTTTAAATCCTAAGCTCGCTCTTCTCCACCCTCTTGAAGTTCAAGGAAAGATCAAGAAGTTAGATCTCTCTCTTTCAAAAGAGCATAAAGAACTTTCTGATATCGATATAAAGTTTAATCTAAATACTTTTGAAACTTCTTTCGAGAACTCTAAGCCCATTAATATTCAAGAAACTAAGATCTATATTTCCAAAAATGATCAGGAAAAAGTGGAAACAAAGGCTTACTTTACAGCGCTGTTCCCAGAAGAGTTTGATAAAAGTCTTTTAGGAAATTCTTTCAATCTCTCTTTAGTCTTTAAAAGCTTCTCTCTTTTCTCAGATCAGAGCTCCAAAGAAGTTTTAGGTTTTGCAAAGGGAGACCATTTTTCGACAGACTTTGAGGGCTTGATCGACAGTGATTACAATCTACATTTGACAAAGGCTTCAAATGTTAAACTCTTCCCTTTTTCAATAATGCTTAATGGAATGAGAATCTCTTCTAAAAACTCGCTTGGAGCCACAATAGAGCCCTGCACTCTTTCTTTAAGAGCATTAGACTTCAATAAAGTTAAAATTAAGGGAGCCCTGCAAGGTGAAGAGCTTTCTCTTGCTCGAAAAAACGCAAGTTATACTTTTAATGATTTTACGCTTCCTTTTGAATATTTTGGATTTGATAAGTTTTTAGATTTTAGCTTCACCTCTGAGAATAAAAAAATTGCACTTACAGCAACTCTTACACAGTTTCAATTGCAAGACTTATCAAATTTTGATTTTCATATTCAGGGAAAGCTGAAGAAAGCTTCCTCTAATTTATTTCAATTTATTCAAGATACTCCTCTTAACTATTCAGCTCTACTGGGAGATTCTTTTGACTTTACTATAGATAGTAAGGGTCAAAGAAGAGATCAGTTTAATGCTCGAGTTTCCTATTTACTTTCTTCTCCCAATCTAAAGTCACATGGAGAATTTACACTTAATGAAGAGATTTTCTTAAATGACCCTATTTCAATTGATTATCTTTTGACTCCCGATAACTATGCCTACCTAGTTCAGCATTTTGAAAAAATTAAAGATTCTTCTCTTCAATTAATTGAACCTACTCAAATTAAGGTCTCTCTTAATAGGCTCCACAAGAAAGCCCTCCCCATAAAAACCTTGCCAGATGCTTTTGAAGGTGAAGTAGCAATAGATCAAATTATTACTCAAAATGGAGAGCTACATCACTTTGAAGGGCACTTTGCAACGCCCAATATTCATGAAATTTTAAATCTAGACTTACATGCGCATACACTACTGAAAGACAATGCCCCTGGAGAGATCTCTTTTAAAGGAGACTTTATTGAATTGATGAGGACTCCTCATTTAAATGGCTATTTCACATGTAAGCTACACTACTTTCCTACTGGCTTATTTCATGACATTGCCCTTCCTTTTTCTAAAACGCTTGCCAATATCAGTTCAAATATGGGCCCTGTTTTTAACCTTACCTCATCCCTAAAAGTTGTAGAGGGTCAAGGCCCCCTAAAGGTTGATTTACAGTCCAATCAGTTAAAGACAGCTCTGAGTATAAATTTTCAAAAAGACCATATGACTCTCAGAGAAGATGCTGAAATAGAGCTAAGGCTCACCCCTGAACTCTCTAAAAACTGGTTAAGCTTCATTAACCCTCTTCTACTATCGGCGCACCATTCTGATGCACCTATTCACTTATCGATTCAAAAAGAGGGCACTTATATCCCTATCGCTCCTTTTGATATTCAAGAGCTTAAAGTCCCATCAGCCAAACTCAAATTGGGTCAACTCTCTTTAAAAGAAGGGCCTCACCTCAATCAAGTTCTTTCTCTTTTCAATGAGAAGCTTACTTCTTCTCAATTAAAATCCTGGTTTACCCCTTGTCACTTTTCAATAGAAAAGGGTTCCTTGCATTTAGACCCATCCCACTTTCAAATTGCAGAGCGTTTTCACTTAGCTGTTTGGGGTGACTGGGACTTATCTCGCAATTACAATGCCTTCTTTTTAGGGCTTCCAGCACCTACTTTGAAAGCAGAATTTGGGCTAACTGAACTTCCTAAGCACTATGTTTTTCAAATTCCTTTTCAAAGTCTTGATGGCGATTTTCAAGCTGATTGGAAATTGGCGCACAAGCAATTGAACATTTTAACTTCGGCCTCTTCCCCATTTTCCCCACTTTCTAAATCGAGCAGCACCTTCTCCCAGGATCAAATTATGGAGGTTCTTGCAGATTCTCAACCATCAAAGACACTTAACTTCCAAGAAGTTACTTATCCATGGCAAGAAGAGCAAAAGCACTTCTCTATTTCTGAACCAGAAAAGCCTTCTTCTCAACCGCCCTCAAATAGGGAAGAGCGAACAGAAATTCTTCAGAATTTCTTCAAAACAGTAAAAGAAAAAATTCGGCGTTAATTTTTTACTTGCAAGCTAATAGAGCAACTGATTATGACGAAATATTTTAGTTCTAGTAACTAGAACACGTTTTTTTGACGGTTATTGCAATACTGCATTTGAAGGGAGGCCCTAAATGCAATTTGGATTAGACCCCAGAAAACAGAAAGAAGTTGCACGTAAGCGCATCCTTTTAATAGCGCTATTTCTGTCCCTTTTGGTGTTCACAGCTAGCTGCTCCTATCCTCTGGCTTTTTTGTTTAACAAAGAAGCTATGCCGAAGGCCCTTGGCGAAAAATGGACCCCTAAAAAAAGGAGTGTTCGAAGCGCTAGAAGAATTCAATACGTTGAACCTGTTGACCCTAATATAGTAAAAGGACCTCTTGCTTTAGCTCAGGTCGTTGACTTTTCTCTTCGTAACAACCCTCAAACAGCGGTTAGCTGGGCTAATATGCTTGGAGCTATTGCAGATTTAGGGCTTGCAAGACAAGACATCTTCCCAAAGGGCAGCGTGAATAGCTCCGTTCAAATGCTCCGAAATAGTTCTCCATTTGATCTCGAATCTAAAGTGGGGAGATGGTTTACAGCTAAAGACGTGAGTGGGACCGTGAGCTACACGATTTGGGATTTTGGAGCGCGGGTCGCTAAGAGTGAGAGCGCAGCTCAAGCTCTCTATGCCATGTCGTACGCCTATAACCAAGAGCTTCAAACCGTTATTCAAACCGTAACCAATGATTATTATAGTTACCTCTATAATAAGGCCGCCCTCATTGATCGCGGCCGTGATGTAGAAGATGCTGCCTTGATTTTGGAAGCAGCTGAAAAAAAATTACAGCTAGGAATTGCAAATATCACGGACTTAGTTCAAGCAAAAACAACTTATCTAAATGCTCAAGTTGATTTTGTAACACAAAAAGATTCCACCGAAAATGCATTAGTCTCTCTTGCTAAGAACATGGGTATGGCAGGTAATATCTATTTTCAAACGCAAGACTTTCCATCTGAACTTCCAGGTAGAGAATTTTTAGCGCATAAGGATGATTTCGTGGCACTTGCTTTAGAACAAAGGCCTGAACTCATCCAATATAAAGCAGACATTCTCTCGAAAAAAGCAAGTCTTACCTATTCTATACTAGAGCCGCTTCCCAAAATAAGTGGCGACTTAAACCTAAAATATGAAAGATACACGGGCTTTAAGCCTGCCTATAACATAGTTGGGATGTTTAAGGTAGAACTGGATTTCTTTGATGGATTCTATTACAGAAATAAAACTCGAGAAGCTAAAGCAGATTTAAAACAAGCCAGGGCTAATTTTAAGGTTCATCAAGACAAAATTTTAGGCGAAGTAGTCACCTATTATAACAACTATAAAAATGCTGTTGAAAAAATTGAATACACTCAAGAATACCTTGAAGCTGCATTTGATGAATTCGATGTCACTTTAGGAAACTATAAAGCAGGGACTGGAGATATCATCAATGTAATGCAAGCTTTGACCTCTCTTTCAAATGCGCGGACAAAGTTCACTCTTTCTGTTGAAGATCTATTCTCTTCCCTAACTAACTTAGCCTACGCTACAGGCTCCTTAACTATCCCCGTAATGGATTCTGATTGGCAAGGCATTTATCAATTTAATGAGGATTTTGAACGATGAATAAACTTTTGCTCCCACTTTTTATGGCCTCGCTCCTTTTTTGTGGGTGTTCTAAAAAAGTCAAACAGGCGCCTCCTAGTCCCCCTCCAGTTCTGGTGATGACGACAAAGCCTAAAAATGTCCCCTACTATGTAGACACTTTAGGACACTTTGCGGCTTTCAACACCGTAACTGTTCAAGCCCAAGTTCAAGGAGAACTCACCGGCCTCTATTTTGAGGAAGGGCAGCCAGTAAACAAAGGAGAGCTTTTATTCACAATTGATAAACGCCCCTATCAAGCTGACCTTGATAAAGCAATTGCCACTTTAAGACAAAATCAAGCAACTCTAGCCTATGACCTGAGTCGACAGGAACGCTATTCAGGGCTTGTTGCTGACGACTTTGTCTCTAAACTTCAGTATACACAATATGTAACAGAACTTGAGAGCCAAGAGGCTGTGATTCAAGAAAACCAAGCTGAAATTGACAGTGCTGCTATTAAGGTAGGTTACTGTACCATCACCTCTCCACTAAGTGGAATTGCTGGCAAACGGCTAATAGACGTTGGAAACATCATTACAGATGTTGGCACTAAGATGCTCGTGATTAATCAAGTCTCTCCACTCTTTATTGACTTCTCTATTCCTGAAAGACTTTTTGATGCTGTTCATGAAATGCAACAAAAGGACCCTCTTTTAATTGAGATCTTTGTTCCCAACACAAACCTGGTGACCCACGCACGTCTTCAAATGCTTGATAATACCATTAACCCCGATACAGGAATGATTGCTCTTCGTGGAATTCTAGCGAATGATGAACAGCTATTCTGGCCTCAACAGTTTGTCCGCATTAGACTCATCATCGATATTCTACCCAACTCTATTATGGTACCCCCTGAAGCTGTTGTAGCCACCTCTTCTGGACAAATTGTTTGGGTAGTCAATGATGATGATACAGTCTCTATTCAACATGTTACTGTTGGAGAGGAGTATGAAAATGAGCTGCGTATTATTAAAGGATTAAAACCAGGGCAGAAAATTGTAACGAAAGGGCAGCTTCCACTTAGGCCAGGTATAAAAGTGGAGATTAAAAAAAATGAAGGTGAGTTAAAATCATGAATCTCTCTAAGCCTTTTATAAAGCTCCCTGTAATGACAACGCTCTTGATGCTTGCCCTCGTCTTTTTTGGAGCTACCGCTTACTTTAAACTGCCCACAAGTGCCCTTCCAAACATTAGCTACCCAACGATTGCAGTTTCAGCTTCTTTTCCTGGAGCCAGTGCAGAAAAGATGGCAAATTTAGTCACGGGGCCTTTAGAGCGACAATTGATGGGGAATATTACAAATGTAAATATCATCACCTCTTCTAGTAACTACCAACATTGCTCTATCATCATTCAGTTTGACCTTGATAAAGATATTGTAGAAGCTATGAACGAAGTTCAACAGGCTCTTAATGGAGCTCAAAACCAGCTTCCAAAGCTTCCAACACTCCCAACCTACCACAATGTAAACCCTTCTCAAACCCCTATTATTTACCTTTTATTGACTTCGGTTACCTCAACGAACGCAGAGCTCTATGAGTGGGCCTCTACTTATTTGGGGCAAAGGGTTTCCCTTTTAAATGGAGTAGGGCAAGTTTCAACATTTGGTTATCCGCATGCAGTGAGGCTGCTTATAGATCCTCAATCCGTAGCATCAAAGGGGATTGGCTTAAATGAGGTACAAGATGCAATTACCAGCGCAAACCCTGATATTCCAACAGGGAATTTGTATGGAAAAGAGGTACTCTACAACCTTAGATCAGATGAGCAAATCTTTGATGCGGCGCCATACGAGGATTTAATTGTTCTTTATAAGGACTCACAGCCTATTCGCATAAGGGATATCGGATATGCGGAAAATAGCACTGAAAACAACAAACAGTTTTTTAATGTCATCTATGATGGGAAAATTAAGCCTGCTTGTGTCTTGGCTATTTTAAGGCAGCTCGATGCCAATACTGTCGCCACAGCGGATGCTGTTTTAAACTTTATTGATGAATATAAAGCGCAGCTTCCAGGTGACATGGATATCCTCATTCCCTACAATCAAGCTGTTTGGGTTATGCAGTCTATAGATGATGTACAAGTCACTCTTTTAATTGCTCTTATTTTAGTGGTCACTGTGATCTATCTCTATTTAGGTCGCATTCGCAACACTCTTATTCCCTCGGTGACACTTCCTCTTACTATTGTAGGGACCTGGGCATTTATGTATGTCTTTGGATTTTCACTCAATGTTCTCTCTCTTTTAGCTCTCACGCTTTCGATCGGGTTTCTAATTGATGATGCGATTATTGTTTTAGAAAACATTGTACGACACGTTCAAGAGGGAAAGACTCCCTACCAGGGAGCGATGGAGGGTTCCAAGCAGATCTCTTTTACAGTGATTTCAACGTCAGTCTCTCTTTGTGCAGTTTTTATACCGATGCTTTTTATGAGTGGTCTGATAGGAAAACTCTTCTTTGAATTTGCTGCCACCATTATTACAGCGATCCTTATTTCAGGTGTAATTTCTCTCACTTTGACCCCTATGCTAGCAAGCCGCTTTGTTCCTCCTTACAATAGTGAAGAGAAGGTCCCTTTTATGGAGAGGGTCTCTGAAAAAATGAATAAGGCGGTGATTACGAAGTATCAAAAGTGGCTTCAGTTTGCCATTAAGCGACGTTTTCTTCTAATTCTGATAGGTGCTGGGTGTATTGTTCTAAACGTCTTTTTTTATATGCAGCTTCCTAAAACGTTTTTACCAGAAGAGGATCTAGGAATCATTCAAGTCTTTCTTCAATCTACTGAATCGACCTCTCCAAATGCGATGAATGAGTACCAACACATTTTAAATGATTACTTCGTGAATGATCCAAATATTAAAACAGCTGTGACAATCAACTCTTCCCCAACCAACAACCAAGGGCAGCTTTTTTTAAACTTAAATCCTATTGGGATGAGGCTTCCTATCGATGAGCTTATTGTAAAATATACAAAAGAACTCAATGCCATTCCAGGGCTTAGTGCTTTCCCTAAAATCTATCCCTTTATTAATCTGCAGGTCGGAAGCTCCCAATCAGGCAAGGGCCTTTATCAATATACTTTGCAGGCGTTCACATTAGAGAAGCTCTATAAAGCAGCAGATGAGCTCTATTATAAGCTTCAGATGAATGATACCTTTTCAAATGTATCTACAGATCTTCAGCTTAACCAACCTCAATTAAATATTGAGGTGCTAAGGGAGCAGGCTCGAAACTATAAGTTAACAGCAAGAGAGATTCAGCAAGCTTTAAGCTTGGCTTATGGTGAGACCTATATTCAGCAATTAAATGCTGCTGAAAACCAATACTATGTTGTGATGCAAGTTGAAGATCGATTTTACACAAACCCGACAGATTTCTCTCTCCTTTATGTAAAATCAGCAGAATCAGGTGATTTGGTTCCTTTAGATTCGGTTGTAAACATCACCCGCTCTTCAGGTCCTATGGCTGTAAACCATATCAATGGTCTCCCCTCTGTCACTCTCTCTTTCAATTTACCCCAAGGTGGCGCACTAGGACCTGCCTTACAGGTCTTAGATAAGATAGCAAAAGAGACTCTTCCTTCCGACGTTGTGGGGCATGTAGAGGGTACTGCAAACGTTTTCCAAAAATCTTTTTCTTCGATGAACTTTTTGTTTATCATTGCAATTGTCGTGATCTATTTAATTTTGGGAATCCTTTATGAAAACTTTTTACACCCCCTAACTGTGATCTCCACTCTACCTCCAGCTGTATTAGGAGGTTTTTTAACACTGATTGTTTTTGGGTTTCCTCTTTCTCTCTATGCTTTTGTAGGACTGATTATGCTTCTTGGAATTGTCTTAAAAAATGGGATCATGATGATTGACTTTGCCAATGAAATTCGAAAAGCAAAACCTGAGACAAAGCCTGAAGATGCAATCTTTGAAGCTGCATGTTTAAGGTTTCGTCCTATCTTGATGACCACCCTTTCCACGATTTTTGGAGCGCTTCCAATTGCTGTGGGTTTTGGAGGAGCCATGGCAAAGGGGAGGATACCTCTTGGTCTCGTAATTATCGGAGGGCTTATCTTTTCACAGATCATGACTCTTTTCATCACTCCATGCGTCTATATTTACTTAGAGAAGTTCTCAGATTGGCTTCAAGCTAAGTTCAAACTCTTCAGAAGCAACCCTGAGGAAAAAAAGGAGAACGCCCCTCCGTCTTAAGAGGTCCCCTTTCTAGTCGAAGTTCCTGATGCTGACACGGTCCACTCATAGTCCTGAGCTGTCTTTTGTCTCACTTCCCAGTTAAATTGGTTCTCGTCTTTAATGGAGATGACATGCTGTGTGCTCACCTTTTCTCCCTGATCATCTAAAGACTCTGTTAAAAAGATGTACTCGTTTTCTGTACTATTAAAGGTGCCTTTGGCATCTAAAAAAGCTCCTGAGCTATCATAGTACCAAAAAAAGAAGCTGTCCACATACTCATTAAATGTATAAAGCGTTAAGGAAGAGAAGTTTTGAGTGATTTTCTTTCCAAAATCTCTAGAATAGTAAGAGATTTTGGAGGTTAGCTTTTTTTCAAGGTAGTGGCCATTTAAGATTGGGGTGTAGGTCTCTCTTGCATTGAGGAGTGCTCTTGAGCTATATTTCACTTTTCCTTCACCTTCAAGGACTTGCCAGGTTCCCTTAACCTCCCATGTGCCTGATAAGTACTTTAGCAGGTCATTTTGATCCTGCTCTCTTGTAATTAGCGTATCATTTCCTGTGCAGCACTCAGCATCTACACCAAAAAGAAGAGAAGAGGTCAATAGCAGTAAAAAAAAGGGGGCAATCTTTAAAAATTTCATGGAGAAGACCTTAAAAGTGATTAAAAGGTTCAAAATAATGAATTTTTTAATAAAAAAAAAGCGTTCTTCTTATTTTTTAGCAAAAATTAACTCGTTACCTATCAAAGGTTTATTAAGTAACTATTTATTTTTTTTAAAAAACCCAATTTTTTGTTCATTTTTTAATAGATATTACTTTCAGAAATTAAATAAATTTGATAATTAGAAAAGTAGAACCTGTAAGGAGGTACGCATATGCAAAATCCAGTATTAAACGCAAATTTTTCACTATTTAATCTTTTAAGCACGATTGCTTATGGAGTTATTATCTTAACATTAGTAGCTACTAACATTCGCGCAGCTAAGCACGAAAAGCACCCTTGTAGAGGGGCTATGTTTTGCAGATTAGCAGCAATTCTAGCTTTTTCACTGCTTATCGTAAGCCAATGGGTTGCTCTTCCAGCAACTCCGTAGTGAATACATTTTGTAAAGAATGTAAAAAATACCCTTAATTACTTAAGGGTATTTTTTTTGTCTTGATCCATTTGGCTTTTAAGAGCCCATTTCAAAATCTGACCCTTAAAATCCTCAATATCTGAAGCTGTTAAATGAGGGTCATAGCGTCTCATCCTCACTCCTGACTCCCTATTAAGTAAAAGGGCTTTATTCAATACAAGGCGCCCTTGCAGGTCTTTGAAGTGAGGGATTTGCTCTATATCCGTTAAGTAGGCCTCTAGAACCTCTGAAGGTCTTTTTTCGATAAGGTGCTGACAGATTTCCCCTCGGTCATGGGCAAAATATAAGACGTTATCTAAAAGTTCTCCTTTAGATTTAGGGATGAAAATCTGCAAAAGGCTTCGATCGTTTATTTTTGCAGATAGCGTAAGGAGCTCTTCTAAATACTCATGTGGCAGATGAAAGAAGTTTAGGATATCTTGAATAAGCTCCCTTTCATCAAGTTTAGGATGAACACCGTGGTCCAAAAGCCAAAAAGCTAGTGTACAGCAATTTAAGTCGTCACTATTTCCAAATAGGGAAAGATTTACAGAAAGCAGTTGTTTACGAGTTGATCCTAAAGAGTC
>CAYGMF010000025.1:0-4471 GCA_964351075.1 uncultured bacterium | reverse complement strand
CAAATAGGGAAAGATTTACAGAAAGCAGTTGTTTACGAGTTGATCCTAAAGAGTCGTCAATGCAGCGCTGTTCTTTATTAAAAAACTCTTCTTTGGAGGAGGCAAAATGAGCTTCAGGTAGTCTAAGCCAGTGAAAATCAGAACTTTCTTTTCTTTGATACACTTTAAAAAGGACATCTATCAGCTCTTGATAAAAAAGCAAATTAGAGTTTGCGTGATAGAAAACGTGATAATTAGAGGAGAGCTCTTTTTCAGTCTCCAAAACTTCATGGATAAGATCTTTATTTTTCCAGATCTCTGATTTTAAGTTCTCTTGAAAGTAAATAGGAGATCCTGAGTCCAAAAAGCTTTGAGTCGGACCTTTTGCACAGAGAGGAAAAGCTAAAAGTAAGAGGAGTGCTATTTTCTTAATAGTCAAAATCTCCACAATCGGGGTCTGTGATCCTATAGTTTCGATTTAACCGGTTAATCTGAACGATCTCCTCTGGAGTTAAATCAAAGTCAAAGAGATCAAAGTTCTCTTGCAAGCGATCTAGTCGCTGAGTCTTGGGAATAGCTACGATGTCTTTTTCAAGGAGCCATCTTAAGGCTACTTGAAAAGGTGTTTTAGCATACTTTTGTCCGATTTGATTTAAATAGGGATCAGACGCGAGCTCCCCTCTTGCAAGAGGTGAATAGGAAATTAATTGGATCTCTTCATTTAAACAATAATCCAAGAGCTCCTGCTGATTTAAGTAGGGGTGATATTCAACTTGGTTAGCTGAAACATTAAAGCCTGCATCTTTGACATCTCTTAGATGATGCATTGTAAAGTTGCTCACTCCATAGTGTCTAATTCTACCCTTCTCTTTTAAAGACTCTATGGCCTCTAGCGTTTCTAAAATGAGTCCCTTGGGATCAGGCCAGTGGATGAGGTAAAGATCTACATAATCCATTTGGAGTTTGTTTATTGATCTATCACATGCATTTAAAGCTGCGTGATAGCCCATGTCTTCATTCCAAACTTTAGTTGTAATTTGAAAAGTTTCTCTTGGGGCGCTTTTAAGAGCTTTTCCGATCTCTTCTTCATTTTCATAGAACGTTGCTGTATCAAAGTGTCTGTAGCCCATGTTATAAGCGTGTTCTACTGTTTTTTGAGCTTCTTTTCCTGTAAGAAGATAAGTACCAAGACCTATTTTAGGTAGTTTTAACTTATTCACTTTTTTTTCCACCTAAGTAATACCACTGTTTACCCTCTCTTATAAAGTCGCTCGTTTCTTGAAAGGAGACATCTCTCCCCTCTTGAGCAAGCTCTGCCAAAAAAGTCACGAACCCTTTGTTGCCTTGGTCTTTATGATGAAGAATTTTAAGACCTTTAAATTCTGTTTGCTCATAACTTTCTAAAATAGACTGCGTCCAGTCAAAGGCATCTGGCTGATAATCTACATTCTTTTTGTGTGTAGTCTCAATAATATAACGAGCTAAGCCTAACGCATAGGCGCTATATCTAGAGCGCATTAATTCCAAAGAAGTCTCTGGGTATTTCTTTTTAGAGTGAAAGGGTTCACAACACTCTTCATAAGAGCGCTCAGAGTGGCAAGGGCATAGGTCAGTCATGAGTATTCCTTGGGTGGCTCTCAGAAATATAGCTTGGAGTGACCACTACAAAGTCTGCTTTTCTTTGAAGTTCTTTGATATTGCGCGCACCGCCATAAGTCAAACCACTTCTAATTCCCCCTAAAAGTCGATCAATTAAACCTTGCGCAGTTCCTAAAATTTCAGCCCAAAAGTCAACCCCTTCAGCAACTGTTTTTTCTTTTAGGCCTCCGTAAAAGTTTTTCTGAAAGTCTTCACTTGCTTGCCCTCTATATTTAGCAAGTAATTCTCCTTTGTCCCCTTTCTTTTTTTCGGCGGCGCTCTCTTTTGTTAGAGCAAAGAGTTTTCCGATCATAACGCTACTTGCTCCTGCAGCGAGCGCAAGCACCACATCCCGACTTGTTCGAATGCCGCCATCTGCAATGAGTGGTACTCTTAACTTATCTGCTATTTTGGAGCATTCATGAATAGCTGTAAATTGAGGCACTCCAAATCCTGTCACCATACGAGTGGTGCAAGCAGCTCCAGGACCTATCCCCACACGTACTGCATCAGCTCCCGCATTAACTAAGTCATGATAAGCCATAGCTGTGCAGACATTACCTGCAATAATAGGATGTTTTGGATAGAGCTTTTTTAATTTTTCAATAAACTCAAACATAAGGTGAGAGTGTCCATGCGCAATATCGACGCAAACTCCAATAGCCCCTTCATCTAAAAGTTTTTGCGTCTCATCAAAGTGTTTAAGACCGCAAGAAACATACGTTTTTCCAGCGTATTTTCTAACCCACTTTAATTGCGTTTCAAAGTCTGTGAACCTATGAAAAATAGGAGTTGAGCCATTCTCCAAAAGAAGATCTGCAAGCTCCTCAGAAATAACCGTATCCATAGGCGATGCTAAAAGAGGGATTCTCATTTTAGTATCACGCGTAAGCCAAGTATCAAGCTCTGGCTCTGTTCTAGAGGGAATGTTATTATATTGAGGAACTAAGGCTACATCGTCAAAAGTATAAGCGGTCTGCATGGGATCTCTCATTAAGTCAAAAGAGGGCAGTCTATCAAAACCAAGAATAAATTCGAAAAAGAATTTGATTTACAGGTGGTGTATTTTATAATAAAGATGGTTTACTATAAAAAACGGATAAAATAAAATACTACATTCAAATAAAATAAATAAGACCTCAAGGTATTTTTTTATGAGTACTATAGCTCGAAGATCTCTCACAGCAGGAGAACTACTAGAAAAAGCACCCCATGCTACCCCAGACCAATTAAAGGAATTTTTCGATCAGAACCCTGGTAGCGCCATCTGCACAGACGTTCGAGAAGCTAGAACTCCTACTGGTGGGACATGTCTACATGCAGCTATTCTAGGAGCACATGACACCCTAAAAACACATGACTCTCTAGAGCTTCGTGACAAGTATCGGGAGGACCGCGCTACATTAAATGCCTTAACCCAAAAAGTGGCCTCTCTAATTAATTCAAACGCAGATGTGCATACCACTGACCAAGAAGGCTTAACCCCTCTACACCTTTTAACAAGAACTTTTGATAGAGATAGTGCTTTTGATTTAACAGATTATCTGATAACTAGGGGTGCAAAAACAGACACTGTAGACAAGAGCGGCAACACTCTTTTTCATGATGCTGTAGTAAAACGTGCCTCAACAGTGCTAGTGAAAATGACTGAGTCAGTAGATCCCCATCCACATTTAGAACAGCCGAACCCAGACGGTTACACTCCCCTACATTTAGCAGTCGTAAAAAGTAATGGCTTAGCAGTGGACCTTCTTGTAAAAGCTGGAGCAAGAAGCGACACAACAGCCAAAAACGGTAAAACCGTTCTGCATGATACTGTTGCGCTAGAAAAAGGAGACTATAGGAGGTTGGAGCTAATTACTAAAGATCATCCTCACCTAAACACTCCAGACCATGATGGTCAAGCCCCTCTGCATCTAGCAACACAGAATCTAGCTATGGTTCCTATAGGAATGTCAGGCGGCCATACTAAGCTTTCTGCAATATTTGTAGATGCACTATTGCGAGCGGGAGCAGACAGAACTGTTAAAGATGGCCGAGGGAGAACTCCACTCCATTACTCTGCAGCTACTGGCGATATTGATTCTATTAGAGTACTGTCCACCTTGCATCTCTACAAATTTTCTCATGTTCACCCCTCTTTAGATTTTAGGGCTGAAGATAGTGACGGTGAAACTCCTCATGCCCTTGCAAGGGAGGGTGGCTTCGATGAAGTCGCTGAGCTTTTGAGAAGGTACGAAACGATCCAATATCGCACCCAATGTTTAAAAGTTGCAGTTCCGCTAACAGTTTCAGCTCTTGCGGTATTTGGCCTATGAGTGCTACTGAAAGTGTTGTAATTCAAAAACCTGTTTAAGAAAATATGCTTACTTATTTGCAGTCGTTTCTTTCTTAATACTACAGCTTTTTAAAACAACACTTTCTGGTATTTTGCGAAATGCGCGGGGCTGATATCTCCTGCCACATTCAAGAAGTCTGATTTAGAAGTTAGAGCCCCTCAGAGCTTAACAACCCTTCAGGCCGCCAAAATAACTAAAAATGAGCTGTTTGCACGCGCATCAAACCCTAGTTGACGCCGATTCGAGTAATCAAGGCAATAAGAATACTTAATTACGCGTAGTATATTTTCTAATAAAGTTCTTAAAGCGATTAGCTTTTTGTAGATTACGGATAATCCCTACATAACACTCTTCATTCTGATTAGATATAGGGCAGATAGAACATTCAATTTTAAAGACTTTGTGATTTTGTTTTTTAGCTAGGAGTTCTTTGGTATAAAAATACTTTAGAGGAGCTTCTCCAGAAAATTGTTCTGCAATTTTTTGGAGCTCTACATTGGGTATGATTAAATCAA
>CAYGMF010000024.1:18403-21390 GCA_964351075.1 uncultured bacterium | reverse complement strand
GAGCTAAATTTTGATGCTTTTCATCTCTTGTAGCTACATAGACAGGGCACTTCCAGGCACTTGCTATTTGCATAATAATATGAGCAGAAGAACCAAAACCATAAATCCCAAGTTTTTGCCCCTTTTGAATTTGACTCCTTTTAAAAGCTCTATACCCAATAATTCCTGAGCAAAGAAGGGGAGTTGCCTCTTCATCCGTAAAAAGGTCAGGAATTGGATAAATATACTCTTCATGAGCTACGGTATATTCTGCATACCCTCCTGGTAATTGGTAGCCTGTGTATCCCGATTGAGAACACAGGTTTTCTTGGTTTCTTTTGCAGAAAGGACAAGTTTGACAAGTGGTGCCTAGCCAGGCTACCCCTACTCTATCTCCCTCTTTGAAACGGGTGCAGTTATTGCCGAGCTCTTCTATAGAACCCACGATTTGGTGGCCAGGGACAATAGGGTAATTCCCTTTTTTAATGTCTCCCTCAGTAACATGAAGATCTGTACGACAAACGCCACAAGCAGAGACTTTGATTAATACCTGCTTGTTTGTTGGGATAGGTTTGGGAAGCTCAACAAGCTTGAGAGGCTTCTCTTCAATAGGCGCGGGCTTTAAAATTTGCATCGCTTTCATAGAACATAGATTCTAAGAATTCACGTTATTTTGACAATAAGTTTCTTTGTTAAAGAATGAGAGGATGAAGGCAATTGCAAGAACAAGGGCAAGAAGAGCAAATGCAGATGGGAATTTTTCACATGCAATTTCTGTAGGATGTTCTGAATGTTTTAAAAAATAGCCGATTAGGGGTTGCAAAATAGGTGCTCCAATGAGAAGCGTGAGAGAATTGGTAAATCCCATAGCTTTTCCTTTAACCTCTGTAGGAAGGGTTTCTCCTATTATTGCAAAAGGAATAACATAGGAGCTTATCGTGATCCCTAAGAAAAAAGAAAAAACATACATCCAACTAATATGAATAGGCCAGTACACTAATCCTAAAACAAGGAAGAAAGCAAAGAAAGAAGAAACAGTAAGTATAATCTTTCTTCGCCTTATTTTATCTGATAACCACCCTAAAAAAGGCCCCCCACAAGCAGCCCCTATATAACCTACTGAAACTATTGAAGCGGCTGCAGTAGAACTAATCTGGTATTTGTCTATAAAAAAAGGAATCGACCAAAGAGCAAAAAAAGCAGGAACAATTGCAAAGCTGAGTCCTGAAAAGATGCCTCCAAGCCACGCCTGAGGTTCTTTGAGAACTACAATAAGGTTCGCAAGTTCTTGTTTGGGGCAAAAATCTTTAAAAGAGACTTTTTGTCTAGCATGGTCAGGAGGGTAATTGCGTACTAAAATAAGGATGAGTAGAGCAACAAGATAACCAATAAAACCACAAACTAGAATAGCAATTCGCCAATTATAGAGATGGACCAAAAAAGCTAAAGCTACAGTTCCAACAGCTGCACCAATCATACAAAGGGTTTCAGTAAAACCAACAACAAGAGCAAATCGTTTAGGATCAAACCAACGAGAAGCAAGTGTGAGTGTACAAACGACTCCAGGAGCACTCACAAGCCCCATGATCAAGCGGCTTGACTTGGCAGACCAAAGAGTGTGACAACTAGAGAAGACAATGCAGGCTGTAGCAGCTGAGATGCACCCAATAAGCAGAATAATCTTAGGCCCAAAAATATCCACGAGTATTCCTGCAGGAATTTGCATCACAATGTAAGAATAAAAAAAGTAAGTGGTTAAGAAGCCAACTTGAGCAGCATCAATCCCAAAAGAGGAGATCAAATCAGGGATCATTACACTTGGAGAACCCTGAAGTAAAAACTGAAACATTGCAAATAGGCCAGCTGATCCCCAAACAAACCAAGGACGTATTCTAGATGGAGCTTTTTGATTCATGCACGAGTAGGGGGTAAAAGTTAGCGGATTATATGTTTTCAAAAGATTTTAAAAAAATAAATTCGAAATCAAGATTAACAATCTTAATATTAATAAGTTAAGATTATTTTTTTTCCTGTCCACAAATAGAGGAATAAGCTAAACCTAAGGTTGAGGGGCAAATCCCTTAGGAGTATGTGATGCGAGGCGCACTTAGACTATTCTATATTTTCTTGTATAGTTCGATCTTCATAGCAGTCGTTTTAATAGCGTTTGGATATGAAGAAAAACTCTTTTCTAGTAATACAGAAGTTATTGAAACTTATAAGGCTGGGCCTATTAATACGTCCAAAAAGAAGGTGAGCGGTGTCAAAACTAGCTTCACATGGACTAAAGAGGGAGATTGCCAGTGCAATGATGAAACAGGCCCCTGTATTCAAACCTTTTTAGATAAAAAAGTCAATCAGCCCACTCAAAGGTACCCTTCTATGATCGAAGACTACTATATCCAAAATAATATGGGGAGTCTTTACCAAGGAGGCGGTCAAGTCCCATGGGGAATAGACAACGCTTCTGTTCGGCTACTCAATATACCCTTCTGTGGGCAAGTTCGTAGAGCCTCAGAGTCAGAAGAATAGGTTTTCTATTCAGTGAAAGTTCTTATGATATCGTGCAAATTTAATAATTAGTGTATCCACCATCACAACAATTTGTGACGTTATCATTACAGCAAGAATTTATGCCATAATCTATAAACACCTGGGTTGGGCCTGCAAGTGCATAGAGACTCTGGGGGCCATCTGCTTTAATAGTAAACAGAGTTTTATTCCCAACTACTTTAATCGTTTGGATCACCACCACTTGTAGATGCTGATTAATAACCACAGTTGCATTAGGAGGGTCTGCAGCAAATGAGTTCGCACCTTCACCCCAGTACGTTGCGAGCTGCTCAGCTGTAGTATGCTTAACAACTCGATAGGGACGATTTGCAAACGCAACAACATGTTCTACATTCTGGTGATCGAGAATCAGTTGATATGATCCATCTGAAGATTTTTGGATTTTACCGTAGTTGGAAAGGAGTACAAGAGAATATTGCTCGTTTTTAGGAAGG
>CAYGMF010000024.1:1227-18303 GCA_964351075.1 uncultured bacterium | reverse complement strand
GGGTATTTTTTAAGCATATGGCTTCCTTTGTAATTAATTATTGATAGATAAAAAAATTTGAAAAAAAAGTAAAGAATTAGTGAGAACACAATTTTGAAGAGTTTTTTTTAATATCTGAATAAATTAACAAGGCCTTTATAATCCAAAAGCATGAAGAAGATATTTTTTCCAAAGATTGCGGGGTTTTTGTTTATAGCTTGCTTGTTCAGCTTCTATCTAGATACTCAAAATCTATTAATTCAGGATCCATTCTACCAAGAAACACTGCCAGATCTTATTGGGAAGGGTTTTAAACCTAGGGGAGTCTATCGAACTCCCTACTATGCAAAACCAAGTAACCTTCATCCCTTTTCAAATAACCCCTTTGTTTCAAGCCTCTGGAATCTATGTACAGGCTCGTTGTCCCAGATGCAGACAGGTCACTATCAAACCATGACCCCAAACTTAGCCATTCGGATAGATAAAAAAGAGACTGAACTTGGCAATGATTATCTCGTAGAACTTAGACCTGGTCTCTTTTGGAATCCTTTAGACCCAAAACAGGTAGGAGTTCCCAATTTAGCAGATTGCTTTTTGAAAAAGGTCAAGGTCAAAGCTCTCGACTTTAAGCTTTATCTAGACCTCATAAAAAATCCTTATGTTGAATTGCCTCTAGCTGCAAGTTTGAGAACCCATTATGAAGATTTAGAGTCTATTGAAATACTGGACGATGACCATTTCATTGTGCACTGGAAGGGGAAAAAAAATATCAATCAAGCAGAGCTTACTGGGCAGTTGAAACCTCTTCCCTCTCATGTTTTTCTCTATAGTTCAGACGGAAAACCTTTCTTGGAGGAGGTTGATTCCAAAACAAGTGAGCTATTGCATGCTAAGCATTTTGTAAGCCATTGGGCTCAAAAAACTATTGTAAGTTGTGGCCCTTGGAAGTTACACTCTTATAGCCTTGATGGAATTGAGCTTGCCCGTAATCAAAACTATCCTGAACCTTTTCGAGCCTTATTTGAAAAGATGCACTTCATCTATAAAGCTTCTCCAAATACTGCCTGGCAAGCTTTTAAACTCGGGGAACTCGATAGCTTTTATTTAACCCCTTTTCAATGGAATGACTTTCAACATTTTTTACACTCAGATCTCTATCAAAAGCAACAAGAGAAAACAGGGGAGAGTATTGAAAAGAAAGAGTTCAAAACCAAAATGTATTACTTTATTGGATGGAATCAAAAAAATCCCATTCTTAAAGATCAAAAAGTAAGACAAGCTCTCACTTATGCTCTTGATCGTAATTTGATCATTAAGCACTTTTTAAAAGGGTTTGCAAAACCGTTGTCGGGCCCCTTTATCCCAGGAGGATTTTCCTATAATGATAATCTTTTGCCCCTTGAGGTGAACCCTAAAAAAGCGTGTAAGCTTTTGGAAGAGGCAGGGTGGCATCTCAGTCAATTAGAAGGGATACGAGAGCATAAAGAAACAGGAGAGCCCCTTCGCTTTCATTTGATTTACTTTTTAAGAAATGAGCTAGCTGGATCCATCTGCCAATACATTTCGAACTCCTTAAGGGAAGTTGGAGTGGATTGTATTTTGGAGGGGTTAGACTACGCACCTTTTATGCAGCGCTACCAAAAGAAAGATTTCGATGCTCTTTATATGGCTTGGTCTCTTGGGACTCCTCCTGAAGATCCAGGGCAAACATGGAGCTCCAAGGAAGCTGAAAGGGGCGGCTCATCAAATATTATAGGATTTAAAAATGAAGAGGTGGATCGCCTTATTGATCAGCTAAAAAATTGTGTGGATCTCCCTACCCGCAAGCGTTGTTACCACCGGATTCATGAAATTATCCACGAGGAGCAGCCCTACACCTTCCTCTATGTCCCTACTCAAATTTTTCTCCATAGAAGTTCTTTAGGTAATGTCTTTATCCCTAGTGAGCGTCCAGATCTTACGCTGAATGCAGATGTGCAAGAGATTTGTCCACGTCTATTTTATTTTCGTGAGGAGTTATGAAATCCTACTTTGTAAAGCGTCTCCTCTTAATACCGCTCACATTATTTCTAGTGCTGCTGGTCAATTTCATTTTGATTAATTGTATGAAGGATGAGCGCCAAGGATTCGATAAAGAGATGCAAGATTATTTAGAGTCTCCTTTAAATACGACTTCTTATGACTATGAGTTTAGAGAACACTATGGATTGGATCTCCCTCTTTTAGTGAACCTTTGGCCATTTAAAAGCACTCTTTCTATAGAAAAAGAGCTTCAAAGTCACTCCCTCTTCAACTTAAAAGCTTCG
This sequence comes from uncultured bacterium, assembly GCA_964351075.1. GTDB lineage: Bacteria > Chlamydiota > Chlamydiia > Chlamydiales > JAAZZY01 > JAJACV01. Next base: position 16,018 of record CAYGMF010000024.1, on the reverse strand, counting down.
TTTGTACTTAAGCAACTTCAAACCCTTTACGAAGCAGATTTGGAAAATGAAAGAGCTTTGCAGTACTTAATCCATGGAGCCATGCAAAAAGTAATAGGTAAACACTCCTTTAAGGATCATCGCTTAAATTCAGCTCAAACAAGAGATTTAGTTGAACTTGAGGACTACTTGAAAAATCCTTCTTGGAATTCCTTCCAAGCTTGGATTGGGGCTCATGAAGATCTTTATCAACTAAAGCCCTCTTTCACTCAAAAACTTATTTTTGCTGTAATGGAAACCCGGACCTTCTATTATTTTAAGCACCTCATACGATTTGATTTTGGAACTTTAAGAGAAGATATTTCCCAGTCAGTTCCTAAAGTTGTCTTTGCACACTTTAAAACCTCCCTCCTTCTTTTAGTGGGTCCTCTTCTCTTGACCTTTGTCCTCTCTCAACTACTTGGCATGCTTATGGCTCTTCGTTTTCAAAAGAAAACAGACTTTATCTTAACTTTTGCTTGCATGGTGCTCTATGCCTTGCCTCTCTATGTGGTTATCCCTCTTCTAATAGAAAAAGTAGGGATCCCGTATGGTTTTCCGATCCATGGAGGACTTTCAACAGAGGGGTTAAGTTTTTTTCAAAAAAGCAATCAGACTTTGAAAATGCTATTTCTACCTTATCTAGCTCTTACATACGGAGCTTTAGCCCTCTACTCTAGGTTTAATAAAACCCTTTTTCTCCACTTGTTTAATCAGCCTCATCTAAAAGTTGCAAAAGCTAAAGGCTTAGGCGAGTGTAGACTTCTTTTTGTCCATACCTTAAGGCAGGCCTTTATAACCTTAGTGCCTCTTTTTTTAGGGGCAATAGGTACTTTTTTAAGTGGTCTCATCTTAGTTGAAAACCTATTCGAAATCAGAGGATTTGGATTTTTATTCTACCAAGCCATGATCCAAAAAGATTACCACGTCCTTCTCTTTTCTACCCTCTTTGCCTCCTTTCTCTCAATTAGTGGGTATTTTTTAGCTGACCTTTTTATTAACACATTTGATCCAAGGATTCGTTTCAATGACCCTGCATACGCTCTTGCTTCCTCTTAAAAGGAGTAAAAAATGTCTTTTTCTAGCGTCATGGATCGGCCTTATTTTTTTACTCGGCCTCTATGCCCCCTTTTTGGCTTCATCAAGGCCGTTTTTTGCTTACTATGAAGGAAAACTCTATTTCCCCCTTTTTCGCACCTTGATCTATAAAAATGTGTACACCAAACCTCTAGATCTCTTTTTTAATTTACTCATGTTTACTCTGCCACTAGGAGTATTAATCAGAGCTTTTGTAAAAAATAAGAGAGCTTATTTTTTTGGCGCTTTAATTCTTCTGCAAGTAGGAACTTTCTATTACTTTAGCACACATGTATCTCTTGGACCCCATGCATCTACCTTTCAAAAGATAGACAAGTTAGTAGCGAGCTCAGAAAAGGTTTCCTCTCATCAATTTTATGCGCGTCCCCCTATAACCTCTCATTGGGAACAAAATGCATTAAAAGAGCACATCTCTAATTCTCATTGGAACACACTCCGTATCAATGGGCAAAACCTCATGGCTACCCTTCTCTTTGGAATACGCTATTCCTTTACACTTGCTCTCTTAGCTTGTGCACTCGCTTTTTTAATAGGTACCTTAGTAGGTGCCACCTCAGGATTTTTAGGGGGTCGCATAGACCTTTTAATTTGTCGAGGCATTGAAGTGTGGGAATCCCTTCCTACTCTTTTTATCCTTCTTCTCTTGGTTTCTATAACAAAAGAAGTCAGCTTCTTCTTCGTGGTTCTTGTTCTCGCTCTCTTTAGTTGGACCTCTATAGCGCGAGTTGTTCGGATAGAAATGATCAAGCATAGACACTTAGCCTACATCGAAGTACTTAAAAATATGGGAACTTCAAAAATTAGAATCCTATTTAAACACTTGCTTCCAAATTGTTATTGGATGCTCATTTCCTTAATGCCGCACGCTTTAATTGGTGCAATTACGTATGAGTCAGCTCTCTCCTTTTTAGGCCTTGGAGATCGAAAAAGTTGTTCAATAGGACTTCTTTTAGATGAAGCGCGGATGGCTTACCCTATGGAACCAAGTCTTTTTTGGCCCCCCACACTTCTTTTGATGGTGATTTTAATCTCTCTTGCTTGGCTCGGTGACTCTTTAAGAAAAGCCTCGGATCCCAAACTAAATGAAAATCCCTTTTAGAATATAAAAGATGATGATTGTAAAAAGGGCTCCTGCTGGAATAGTGATGACCCAAGCTCCGACAATGTCTTTAAGTATTCTTAGGTTTAAAGCGCCAATCCCTCTAGCAAGACCAATTCCAAGTATTGCTCCAACTAAAGTATGGGTCGTAGAAATAGGAAGCCCTAGCCTAGATGCAAGAAGAATAACAATCGCCGCACTAATCTCTGCAGCAAAGCCCCTAGTCGGTGTCAAATCAGTAATCTTTTTCCCAACAGTTTCAATAACACGCCAGCCCCATGTCATAAGACCTATGACTATTCCACCTCCCCCGACAGCTAAAAGCCAAAGAGGTATGCCAGGTTGCATCACAATAGAATTCGTTTTTAAAATGGAAATTACTGCTGCTAGAGGACCAATCGCATTGGCTACATCATTACCGCCATGCGCAAAGGCTACAAAGCATGCACTTAAAATCTGAAGGAAGGAAAAAATCTTTTCTACTTGGCTGTGCTCATGACTTTGAATGTGTAAATCAAGCTCTTTTCTAGTATCATGGGAGGCTGCAGATAGGTTCTTGAGCATCTTTGAGACATCTTCTTGAAGCTCTCCTGTTGCATACATTTCTGTACGCCTTAAATGCTTAATTGACTTATTCAAACCTCGAATAACTTGAAAGTCAATTTGCTTTTTTAGAGAGTTTTCATTTGGGTCAGCTAAAGGCCTCTTACGACTTAAAACCAAAAGACTAATAAGGCCGGCCACTGCCCCTAAGCAAAGAGAAATTAAGAGGGCAGGGACAAAGGAAAAATTCAGATGCAATTTTGGCATCCCTTTTAAGAAAAGGCCTAAACCCAGAACGAAAAAAGAGGCAAAAACAAAGAAAGGTGCAATAATTTTAGCCGATTTTAGAGGGTTTATTGAGTAGAGGATCTTTTTTTGAATAAAGTGAAAGATTACATAGCTGAAAGTTGCTCCAAGAAGCGGGGATAACACCCAGCTTAGAGCAATAAAATAGATTTCATTCCAGTGAACCGCCGAAGTTCCAGCTACCACAAGTCCAAACCCAAATAGAGAGCCGATAATGGTGTGTGTAGTAGAGACAGGCCAACCGAAATAGGAGGCGAGCTGTAGCCAAATTCCTGTTCCTAAAAGAGAGGCAATCATTCCCAAAGCTAAAATCATTGGAGTGTTGACAAATAGGGCAGTGTCGAGAATGCCATTTTGGAGCGTTTCAGAGACGTTGTCTCCGATTAAAAATGCACCGGCAAATTCAAGTACTGCTGCTAGTAAAACAGCTTTCGTTAGAGTGAGGGCTTTGGATCCTACTGATGTGCCCATCGCGTTAGCTACATCATTCGCGCCTATATTCCACGTCATATAGAATCCAAAGGCTAGGCTAATAACTAAAAGAGTAGTGTCCATATCTAGGCTTTAAGTTTAAGCTTTATCTCCTTTCTAAAGTGGTTCGTATTGAGTTTGCAAGCTTTTCACAAAGGTCGGAAATTTTAGCTATGCTTTCTAAAATGCGCATCCAAAGATGAAAAGTCGAGTAACTTAAATCATCCTCAGAGTTGAAGAGTATTTTTAATATTTCTCGCTGCATGACATCTATTTCATGTTCTTTATAAGCGACATCATCTGTCATTGCCTTCACAGCTTCTGCTTCCACTCCTCCAAAGGAGGACTGAAAAAGTTCATGAAGCTCTTGAACAATTTTGTAAGTAGTTTCAAAACAACTGAGGTTCTTATTTAAGAATTTCTCGAACTTTTTAAGTAAATCTTTGCTAAGCGTTGTCTCTTTTAAGGTGAAAAGAATAGCTATATCTTCTGCTGTGTCAGCGATACTATCTTGCAAGGAAAGCATGTTGAGTAGAACTTCTCGCTCAATAGGCAAGAAAAGACTTTTAGGAAGCTGGTTGCGAATCTCATTTTTAGTGAGATCGGCCTGATGCTCGAGCTTGGAAATTTCATTTGAGAGAGGTTCAATCTGGTTCCACTTTTCAAGCTTAAGAGCTTTAAAAATTTCTGGGAGTTTATTGACGCACTGGGAGACCCGGGTCATATGCTCTTGCAGGGGGAAGAAGGGTGATTTCCCAAATAGGCCTGCTAATGCTCGCATTTAAAAGTTTCCTCATTGATAATCAAATTCATAAAACTGGCCTTATTTTAGGGAATTCGTAGGATTAATTCAACTAAATCTCAAAATGAAAGATGTAAAAAATGAAAATAAAAGGATCGAGATTCAAAATTTGACTATTACGTCCAAAAGTGATTCCCGTTTCCTCTTAAAAGAGCTGAGCTTTACAGCCTATCAAAATGAAATTTTAGCTCTTTTAGGAGAATCTGGCTCAGGAAAAACGACGCTTGCTTTGGCTCTTATGGATCTTTTACCTAAATCACTTTTAGTTGCTGGAACTATTAATTTTTTGAATTTAGAGGCCCCCTGGGTACGCGGCAAAAATAAAGCAATGATTTTTCAGGATCCACAAGTTAGCCTTAACCCTTTTTTTTCAATTGAGTTCCAGCTTAAAGAGGTTTTATCCACTCACTTAGACTTCAAAAAAGAAGAGGCGGAAGCTTTTTTATTAGAGAGGCTTGATGAGGTGCAGCTTGAAAACCCAAAAAGACTTTTAAAAGCTTTTCCAAGCCAGCTCTCAGGTGGAGAAAAACAACGTGTTTTAATTGCTATGGCTCTTTTGTGTGATCCTGAGGTACTCATAGCTGATGAACCCACAGCATCCCTTGATCTACTCGTTCGTGTGGAAGTTCTTAAACTCCTTCTTGAGCTTAAAAAGAAAAGACCCTTTTCTTTGATCTTGATTACTCATGACATTTCAAGTGCTTTGAGAATTGCAGACCGCATGGTTATTCTAAGAAAAGGGATTAAAATTGAAGAGGGGACTCTAGGTCATTTTAAGACAAAAGATTTGCACCCTTATACTCAAAGCCTCCTTCAGAGTCGCCTTCTACTTTAGGATGCTTTGGTAAGCTTCTAATGTTTTTTGAGTGGTCTTTTCCCAAGTAAAAGATTGGGCTCGCTCTATTCCCTTTTGTGAAAAGGCTTCTACTTTTTTGGGGTGTTTATAGAGGCTCAAGAGAGCCTCGGCGATACTCTCTGTTTTCGTATCTTTTAAAAGAATACCAGCATCCCCTAAAACTTCTGGAAGAGAGGAGTTATGGAAACAAAGAGTTGGGGTGCCACACTGCATAGCTTCTAAAACAGGTAGGCCAAATCCTTCATATTGAGAGAGGTAGACAAAAGCGAGAGCTTCAGAAAAAAAAACTGAAAGCTCCTCATCTAAAAGATAGGGGATATGGATTACTCGATGGGACAAGCCCATCTTTTCAATTTCATTTTGAAAGGTATGGTGGAGGTCAGGATAGTGCTGAACTAAAGGTCCACTCAAAATAAGATTTAGATCTGAGATTTTTTCCTCTAAAATTAAAATTTTGAAAGCCTTAAGAAGTAAATGGACCCCTTTGCGCTCTTCCAGTCTTCCCGTATAGAAAAGATACGGAGCATCAGGAACTTCATACTTTTTTAGAATTTCTCTATTTGAATTTGGATAAAAAAGTTTTGGACAAGCAGCTAAAGGAGTTACAAAAATCCGGCTGGGGTCTATTGAAAAATAGGTGATAAGATCTTGTTTAGTGGAGTTTGAGGGGCATATGATCCAAGTGTTTTCTTGCGCTTTACTAATCATTACAAGATCTTGAGCATTTAAAGAAAAAAGCTCAGGGTATATCCAAGCGATCAAATCATGAATCGTCACAACACATTGGGTCTTTTTATTTTTTTGAATGGAAGGAGGAATGGGGAAGAGTTGAAAGAGCGAATGATAGAGGTCGTAAGTATCAAAAAAACTCTCTTTCTCACACACTAAAGAAAGAGAATCTTTAGAAGCTGCAATCAACCCCTTTAAAAGATGGTAAGAGTATCGATAAATCCCCGTTCTAAAAGTTCTACCAAAGTGTCTTCCACGCAATGGAGAATAATTTAGGGCTATTTTACTCAAGGTTTTAGCTTAATTGTGTGGATGGTGGTCATCATGTTTGTGGTCATCATGCTTATGATGATCGTGATCATCATCTCCACCCATCTGCCCTTTTACCCCAAAGATCCAAGTCCTCACTCCGTACCCAGCAGGCACTCCTATAAGGACTCCCATCATTATTGTTGGGATAATACAAGCCAAAATTAATAGAATGATCGCTATGATAATATGGACCACTAACTCTTGTTTCGTTAAAAAGGTTCCAACTCGATGAGTAGTTACCTTTAAAATTGAAAATAAGAAAAGACCTACTAAAAAACCAATCCCAACAAAAATGAGTCCACCATTTCCTGGTCGAGTAAGCGAGATGATGAATGCGATTATAGCAGCCGCTAAATAGATAATTTCCACAAAGTAATTAGCAAAGATTCCCCTTGTCGCTTTTACTTTTGGGTGTGACTTTAACTTTTTGTACTTATCTTGAACTTTTTTAAAATCCAACTTATCGTCCTCTTCATGATGAGGATCTTTATCTGGATGATCTCCTTCGGCCATTCTAACCTCCTATGATATAGATATTATTTAGGTATAGTATATTATTTTATTTTTGTCCAAAATCTCTTTAGTCTTAAAAAAGCTTAGAGTATTTTTATTTCTAAATGTTTAAAATATAGAAGGTAGTGTGGTTTATTTTAATCGTATATTGATGATTTTACTGACTATTTCAGTCTTTTATCTCTTCTCAACGCCACTTATTAAGAAAAAAAAACAGAGCGAAAAATTAGAAAATAGCCTCTCTTTTATCACCGAAAAACCAAAAGTTGTTTTACTTCCAAAAGAGGCTATTGAAGACTTTGGAGAAGGCCTTTTAGGTTTTAAAAGCCAAAGATACAAGAGGAAGATAGAAGCTTCTTTCAAATACTTAGGTGCAAATACTAGGCCCGATCAAAATCAAAGAGAACATTTTTTTATGTGGGACAACAAAGAAGCCTCTTTACTTGAAGGAGAGCTTCAGAAACTTGAACTTTTAGAGGGAGAAGAGCTTAGGGGGTTGACCTTTTCATTGGAAGCGCTAGATTCAAGTGCGCAAATGAACGTATTTCAGGATGAAAAAAATATCTGCTCTCTCTCCTTTCAGTTTCCAAAAGCTATTTTATCAGATTCTCCTGGAGAGCTGAAACTAGATCGTAATTTACTTCTTAAACAAAAAATAAGTTGGCTAGGACCTGATCTTTTTTTGCAACTATATGGTTTAGATGAATTTCCAGATGCGGCCTCATCCCAAAGAATAGATTTTCAAAATTCTAAGAGACCCTACTCTTGCTTTGTTCAAGAAAATGATTTGCTTGTATGGAAAGAGGGGCAATGGCAAAAAGCTGATGAAGACTCTTCCCTTTATCCACTTTTGTCTGTTGAGAAAATTGAGAATAAAGTGATGCATATCAATATTTGGGATGTTTCTGGAAGAGTGAAAGAGCATTTTGTAGTGAGCCGCACTCAATCCAAACCTCTTTCAAAAAAATTGCACTCCTTAAAATATGTAGGCGCCAAAACAAAAAAGAAATGGCTTGTCCAGAACAAAGATGAGAGATTTTCTCTAGAGAGTGGGGACTGGCTTATTCATCAAAATTTAAATTGGAAAAAAGTAAACTCTATTGAAGCTTTAGAAACTTATATCCACCAAATTAATGTAGGAGAACTTTTCATCGTAAAAGCTCTCACGCAAGTGGATGGAAAGAAATATCTCATAGGAGACCTTTTTAATGCCTCCCGAACAGAGAAGAGCGATTATAATTTGTCCCTTGAAGTTGAAGAGAAAAAGAAATAAAGCTCATTTTCCTTGAATCGAATTTCTAAAAAAGTAAAATGAAACTATTTTGATAGAAAAATGATTAGGTTTTAATTATGAATTCAACTGCAGATATACGTGACCTCAATAGCATTGTACGAGAAGCAAACATTCCCTTTAATGCAATTCGAGATGAAATTAATAAAGTTTTGGTGGGCCAAAGTCACTTAGTGGACCGCCTCTTAATAGCGCTTTTAGCAGACGGGCACATTCTTTTAGAAGGATTGCCGGGGCTCGCTAAAACCTTAGCGATCACAACCCTTGCAAAAGTTGTGGGGTGTGATTTTAAAAGAATTCAGTTTACTCCTGACCTCCTTCCAGCTGACTTAGTGGGAACCTCCATATATAATCCCAAGGAGGGGACCTTTTCAGTTAAAAAAGGGCCTATCTTCACAAATATTGTTTTGGGAGATGAAATTAACAGGGCTCCTGCAAAAGTGCAGTCTGCTCTACTAGAAGTGATGGCAGAAAAGCAAGTCACCATCCATAGTGAAACCTTTCAAGCTCCCAACCCTTTTCTAGTTCTTGCAACTCAAAACCCTATTGAACAAGAAGGAACTTACCCTCTGCCTGAAGCACAAACAGATCGTTTTATGCTTAAAGTCATTGTGGACTACCCTAACAAGGAAGAGGAAAAAGAGGTGATCAAAAGGATGGCAAAACTTGCCAATCGCCCTCAAGTTCAACAAGTGGCAACTGCTGAAGATATTTTAAAATCGCAAAAAATTATCGATGATATTTATATCGATGAGAAAGTAACCGACTATATTTTAGATGTGGTCTTTGCTACTCGCAACCCTAAAGAATTTGGGATGGATCTAGAAGGCCTAATTGAATATGGAGCCTCCCCAAGGGCAAGTATTGCACTTACGATGGCCTCTAAAGCTCACGCTTTCTTGTCTGGTAGGGGTTTTGTTACTCCTCATGACGTTAAAAAAATTGGCCATGAAGTTTTAAGACACAGGATCCGCCTCTCTTACGAAGCGGAAGCTCAAGAACTCAGCACCGATGATATTATAAACCGTATTTTTGACACTTTATTTGTACCGTAAATGCTAGTCTCTGAAGAAGTTTTTAAAAATATTCGGAAAATTCAAATTCGAACAAATAAGTACGTTCAAGATGTTTTAGCCGGAGCCTATCACTCTGCCTTCAAAGGTAGGGGGATGGAGTTTGAAGATGTCCGAGAATATCAACCAGGCGATGAAGTGCGAAGCATCGACTGGAATGTAACGGCCAGAATGCAAACTCCCTATGTTAAAAATTTTAGGGAAGAAAGAGAGCTTACCGTTATTCTACTCGTTGACCTCTCTGCCTCTTCTCTATTTGGAACAACTGGGAAGCAAAAGGAAGCTTTTATTGCTGAAATAGGAGCTCTTCTGGCTTTTTCTGCTATAAAAAATAACGATAAAGTGGGTTTGATCCTCTTCACAGATGAAGTTGAACGCTTTCTGCCTCCACAAAAAGGCTTGAAACACGTTCTCAGAGTAATTCGTGAACTCCTTGTTTTTAAACCCGAAGGAAAAAAAACAGACCTCTCTAAAGCGCTGCAGTTTCTTATTAAAATACAAAAAAAACGAGGAGTCGTCTTTGTCATCTCAGATTTTTTCTCTCCCTCTTTTAAAGATGAACTTTTATTTATCTCTAAAAAGCATGATGTGATTGGAGTGAATGTACGAGACCCTCAAGAGCTTACTGTTCCTAGAATGGGACTTGTTCAATTTAAAGACTTGGAGACGAACCAAACTCACTTGGTGGATACCTCTTTAAAGAAAGTAAGAAAAAGCATTGAAGAAAAGAACTTAAAACACTTAAAAGAAGTACAGAAACAATTTGAAAATATTGGAGGAGGATTTATTAATGTACAATCAGATCCTTCTTACATGAACGCAATTAAAGAGTTTTTTAAGGGGAGAAAACAAAAAGCATGAAACACTGGGTCTTTTTATTATTTCTTCCTCTTTATTTAACAGCGCACCAATACTATGGAGATGTCCCTGAAAACTTTTCAGCTAAAGTTCTCAAGCAGTCTACTCAGCTAACTCTAGAAGATTTAGGAGATGTAGAGCTAGAGGTCACATATCCAAATGATTTTATCATGAAAGATTTAGCTCTCTCAGAGGAATCAACAGATATGCAGTATAGACTTACTGCGATGACACTTCCAAAAGAAATTGATGACCATGCAACTCAAAACTTATCTATTCAGTATGAACCTCAAATTGAAGGAGTGCATCACTTAGATCTTCCCCTCATCCACTTTGAATCTAAAAATGAACCTATTCACCGCCACACTCTTTACCCTCCTTCTATTGAATGCGAAGTTAAAATGACTGCAGCAGATCCTCTTGAGGAACTTGAAGTCGCATCTCCCTTGACATTGGACGCCACGCCTCCTATTGAACTCGATGCTTACAATAAAAAAGTCTTCTTTCAAAAATCAGAGAAAGATCTACAGCAAGTTCATCAGAAATTTTTAAATCAAGCACCTTCCATGAAGTGGAAGTGGTTTGTTTGGGCTTTTGTTGTAGCTTTTGTGGGGTATAAGCTCTATCAATTAGTAACTCGAAAAAGAACCCTTAAGGATTTGTTTGTTGCTCGTGAAAATCCTCAGGAAAAAGCATTAAAAGCTTTAAAAAGTTTGAAAGCTAAAAACCTTCCTAAAAAAGGGCGCTATGAAGACTTCTATGTGGAAATCACCCTAATTGTTAGACACTATATAGAAGGGTATTATCGCATTAAAGCTCCCGAGCAGACCACTCAAGAGTTTTTACAAGTGATGCTTGGACAATCTGTTTTTAGTGAAACTATCAACCATTACCTAACCGAGTTTTTAAAGTTTTCAGACCTTGTGAAATTTGCAAAACTACACCCCAAAATTGAAGACTGCTCGCAAGCTGAAGAAGCCGCTGAAAGCTTCATTTTGAGCGAATCCGAAAAATAACGAGCTCAGACTTTTTTGAAAAATCCTTTCCATAGTGCTTAGCAATATCTGCAAGCACTTGTTCTCCATGATCTTTATTTGTCGCTTTTGTTTTTTGAGCCCATAAAGCTTTATTATCTTCTATGTACTGTGCTGTTTCGTCATCTAGTAAAACAGCAACGAGATCGTAAGGAGCTTGATACAGATTAATTTTTACAGGGGGCTTGTTATGGATAATGAGGTAGTCACAGAGGGATGGATACCCCTTTTCACTGCCTTCTACTTGACACCCCTTTAGTACTTTGTAAAGAGCATTTTGCAATTTAGGGTTATTTAAATTTAATGCTGCCAACTCCTCAGGCCTTGCGATCTTGTGTTTTTTTTGTTTGATGTCTTTACTTGTTGTAGCGAGCTTCCTAATCTCCTTTAAAAGATCTTGAGCTAAATTTTCAGAGTAGAAGGCTTGACCTTGATAGAGGCGCTCAAAGAGCTTAAAAAAAACATCTTCTAAGTTTTTGTTGGCCGTATTTTCTTGGAGCAACTGATAGAGGTTAAGTCCCTTTTTAAAGTGGTATCTTGTTTCATGTGTATTTGAAGTAGGCTCTTCAACTCCCATTTCAGGTTCTACAGAATCACTCTTTACATGACGAGCATTGACTTGTGCATTTTCTTCATTTTTTGTGATCCTTTCAGTTTTAGCCTCTTCAAAAAGGAGACGCTCTCGATTATTTTGATCGCGCATTTGCAAATCATAAGAGCTTTGAAATCTGATTAGAGAAGTTTTTTGGTGGACATAGTTTTCTAAAGCACCATTGGATAAAAGACCAAAAATAAGGAGGAAAGATAGTGTAAAAATAAGGGACATCTCTATAACTCAAATAAGTAATTTTTTGGTTTTGATCCCTTTAAAAAAGTGACCTTCATCTTTAAAGCAAGAGGAGTCTCTTCTTTTAAATACTCTTCTTGAAATGCAACCTTCTCGCTCTCTAAATAACCCCACTCATAGTCCACAGTTTGAACATTGGAAAGAAGCTCTTCTTCACGTAAAAAGTGCTTCTTTTTTTTATTTTTTTCTCCAACTTCTTTGGACACCTGTAAGCATAGTATATTTTTTTTTAGGACTAGCTTTGCAAGCACTTCATTAGAAGCAATAGGGCGTCTATTCACGCCATTGTCATAGTGAAATTCTAAGTCTTTTTCTATCGGTTTCAACTTTCTTTTTTCAGGCTCCAAAGAAAGAAACATTTTTTTTAACCGTAGCCTAAAATAGTGAGACTCTTGAAGGATAAAAGAAGCTTGCTTCTCTTTAAAGTTTAAAGAGATTAGTGAAGTATAACTTGTCAAAAGAGTAGTAATTAAAAGACCAGCTAATGGAAGAGCTATAAGAATTTCTAAAAGAGAAAATGAAGAGCGTTTTAAACGAAAATCCATACAAAGGCTTTTTTCTAAGCAGGATTCCACTTTAGAGAATTAAATGCAATTTTAAGAGTCTTATTGAGCTTCTGGTGGAGGGGAAGAGGGGTTCTCCTCAGCAGTCGTATAACTAATAACTGAAGCTACTCCTAATGTAAGAACGCCAGCTGCAGGGGAAAGTGCAGTAGCAAGAGCAACTCCTAATCCCCAGCTTACACATCTGGGGACACCTGAAATTACCGGAGCTCCAACCCAAAAACTTGCTCCAACATCTGCTGGGGTTGGTTCTGAGCAGGCATGCTCTACAGCTTTTATTGCTACAGCACTAGCCTTTTCTGCTACAGTATCAATACTTTCTCCTAAGTTGTCCCCTAATAGCTTATCAACTTGTTCTCTAGCGGTCAGATCAGGAAGAATCTTATGATGAAATTCTAATCTGTCATGGTGTTGAAATTCCAGTGTACCAGTAACGTCATCTTCTTCATCAGGATCACTGGGTGTTCTGTGAAATATTATGGTCACTGTACGGTAAAATCTAACAGCCGTTGAGGTTTTCCTTTCAGTCGGAACTTTGGCAATATCAAGGGCGTTAAACGTTCTTCTAAAAACCTCAGCTTCCGGTAGTGGTTCCCTTAAAGGCGGTAAGAGAAAGGTGCAATTCGGGAGTGCTCCTTGACGTAAGAACTCGTAGGGCATGTGTTCATCAAAGATTTTATCGTCTACAAAAATAGTATCTTCAGGTATTGGTGATATTGCTCCTGCACGGCTTAAAGCAGACATTTTCCCTCCTTTAAACTTTCGAAGATTAGAGGCGCCTAACAAGTTAGCAAAAAAAACTAAAATAGCAAAGTTTTATTTGAATTCACGGGTGAATTTAGAAAAACGACTTACTTACGTTTTTTAGTTGTTTCTTTACCTAAAGCTCCTTCTGCAGCTCTTTTTCTTTCCTCTATTTGTCCCTTTAATAAATCTACACATTTTTGATCTTGATTATCTGTTGCTAGAGAAAGAGCTGTCTTTTGAGCTTTGTTAAAATGTTTAGGGTCAGCTCCAAAGTCTAGTAGAGAAGAGACCACTTCATGATGACCATTTCTCACAGCTGCGATTAGAGGGGTATCACCATTGATATCCTCTTCATCAACTGTAGCACCTCGATCTAATAGCAACTTGGTAGCACTTCTTTTTCCTGCTCTAGCAGCAAAGAAGAGGGGAGTTTTTCTACTGCTGCTAAGAGAATTGATTTCCGCCTTGCTGTCTAGTAAAGAGGCTATAACTTCTTTATAACCTGTTCTGGATGCGAAATGTAAAGGGGTCTCCCCTTTTTTATCAGTTGAATCTATTGGAACTAAGACTTTTAAAAGGTTTGTCACCTCTAAATGGCCTTTTCCTGCAGCAACATGTAAAGAAGTTTGACCTGTATTATCAACTAATTTTGGATCCACTTTGAGCTTTAATAAAAGTTTGCTAGCATCAACATGCCCTTCGTGAGCAGCAAAATGAAAAGCTGTCAATCTATGATTGTCTCTTGCATCTAGTGCAGCACCGCGCTTAGCAAGTAGCTCCATAACTTGAATTTTATTGCTATATGTAGCTGCAAGAAATGGAGTATTGAAATTCTTATCACGTTGATTTACTTCCGCATCACTATCTAGTAGTAAAGAGACAATTTCATGATGACCACTGAAAGCTGCAAAGTACAGAGCTGAGCAATCGTTATGATCAAGATCGTTAGCTTGGGCTCCATTTTCTAATAGTAATTTTGCAGCCTTAGTACGTCCTATAGAAGCTGCTAGGTGTAGAGGAGTTTTTCCGTTATTATCGGGTTGCTTTACTGATGCCTTATGGGCGAATAAAAGGAGCATTGTCTTCGTATCACCAAGAGAGGATGCTATATATAGAGCGGTTCTCCCTTTTGCGTCACGTGCATCTACAGCCGCTTTTTGTGTAGCTATTAGTAAAGCTGCAGCATCGGGATGCTTTTCTTTAATTGCAGCATGTAGCGGAGTCATTTTATCGGAGCAAGGACATGCAGGTGAAGCTCCGTGAGCAGTTAGGAGGGCCATCATTGGGAGGTTATTGTTGCATGCAGCTACATAAAGTGGTGTTTTCCCTGTTTTGCTAGGTTTATCAACTTCTATTTGTTCTGACTTTAAAAGAGCTGCAGCACTATCCAGACGCTTTCTTCTTACAGCATTAATTAAAGGTGTTTTTTGATTATCTCCCGAGCTATTTACTTCGCACCCTGCATTAATTAGAATTGCGATACAGTCTGTTCTACCATTTGCTACAGCACAATCTAGAGCAGAGGCGCTTTTAGCATCTCTAAACTCCATTCCTGCTTTCCAATGCGTTGCTAGTGCTGTTAGGTAGGGAAGGTGGTTATAATAAACAGCCCTATGAAATGGAGTCTTTCC
>CAYGMF010000024.1:0-1127 GCA_964351075.1 uncultured bacterium | reverse complement strand
GGCTGAGTTATAACACCAGCTAGACAAACAGAGCAGGTCCAACTAGGATCTTTCACAAAAGTTCGAAGTGCTTGAAGTCGCTCAGGATCGATTACTGCAGGGTCTGTTATTGCGCTCATGATTTTTGGTAAAATAGGTTATTTAGAGGCAGTATTTTATAGTTTAGTTCAATGGAATACAAGGAACTCTTCATCAAATAGTTTCTAAACAGATGTAAAATTAAGAGCTCGTCTTCATCCTTTTATTGACAATTACAAAGAATCAGAGTTAATCTTTCTCCTAAGATTAATTAAGATACCAATCTTGGTAGTAGTTGCAATACACTACAGTGCAAGGAGAAGATCTATGATTACATTCTTAAAAGTAGTCCCTTCAGGACTTCAGTTATCCCTCACATATATTTGTTTTTTGAATAGTTACAAAGAAGAAACAAGCATTCTGTTTCGACATCCATTGAAAATTATAGAAAAGAAACCCTTACAAGGAGATTAACTATGACGCCATCTAGAAGTGGACCAGAATCAACAATAGCATTGCCTAGAGGAATGTATTTTCCTCCAGAGAGTGGTCAGTATTGTGTTGCTTTAACTAGAGCCTCTGTGGGGAGTGTAATACCTAAATTTGCACCTTCTCTTCAAGGAGCTGATGTATTAAAGATGAAGAGTGAATATTTTCCTCCGTTAAATGTTTATATGAGAACTTTTGACGGGGTAACCCTTGATTCTACTCGGCTTGCTGTTTCTGTAATAAGATATATGCCCCCACCCAGCGAAAAAGAAAATATGGAAACGCATTATTTAGTCAAACTTCAGCCTGTTACTGCAGAAGAGGGAGCTCCTATCCCAAGTTTAAGAGGAGTACAATTTTACCTCCGCTCCGAGCTGCCTCTTCGTATGATTGAAACACTTAGCACTGAAATTAATTTTCAGGGAAAGTTCGGTACACTTCTTGAGGTAAGAGCTAGCCTTTTAGATCAAAGAAGCTGCTCAAAAAATATTAGGTATGGAGTTTCTGTTGTTCGTTTACCCACTGTTAAACGAGAAAGCGATTTCGCCTTGAAAGGCTTCAAGCCTGCCTTAGAGTTAGTTGCTAGAACGGCAATAAAAGAGCCTCATCCCCTTTTATTG
>CAYGMF010000023.1:0-22130 GCA_964351075.1 uncultured bacterium | reverse complement strand
GATATCGCTTGAAAAACTGGCTTAAAGTTGCACTCTCCTATCAACATCAAGGTAATGTAACTGTGCAAACAAAAGTGCTACATAATTTAAATGATGGGGCAACCGCTTTTGCCAGTGCATACAGCCAACTCTCGGCGGACTTAACATTGGACGCTATAATGGCCAAGTGTTACTTAGCATCCCCAAAAGCTTTAGTTTTTAAAAATTACGTCTACTCCCCCTACTTTGCAATGGGAATTGGGCCTGCTTGGCAAACTTGGAAAAGAGTGGGCATTAACCAGCCTATAGTGGGTAATGCTGGCTCTGCTGATGCTGGGCTATTCCATTCATTTGAAACCTCTCTTCGTCAGAAAATCTCGGCGAACACAGCTTTTATGTTTGATTTTGGATGTAAAATGCAGACTCCTTACATAAATACAGGCTTTTCAGCTGTCTTTGGTCTTAAATTTAACTCTTGGGGACAAGCTAGAAACCTTGGTAAATACAGAAACCAAGCTCTTCCTAGAAATGGATTGATACATCCTTTTGCAATTAAAACGGTTTACCAGTGGGCACCTTACGCTGGAGTTCAGTGGAGCTTTTAAGCAAAAGAGCTTGCTCTTTTGCTCCATAGGTAATGATCATATCAGCGCCAGATCGTTTGATTCCTAGAAGGGTTTCATAAAGAGTTTGATTAAAGTCTAGCCAACCATTTTGAGCAGCAGCTTTAAGCATCGCATATTCTCCACTTACATGATAAGCTGCAATAGGAAGGTTAGTCTGCTCTCTCATTTTTTGGATGACATCCAAATACAGTGAGGCGGGTTTAACCATTAAGATATCAGCTCCTTCTGCTTCATCTAAAGAAGCTTCAAGGAGAGCTTCTCTAGAGTTTGCAGGGTTCATCTGATAGGTTTTTTTGTCTCCAGAAGTAGGTGTCGATTTTAATGCTGCTCTAAATGGCTTATAAAATGCAGAGGCATACTTAGCAGTATAAGAGAGAATACTCACTGCTTTTAAGCCTTTTTCATCAAGACCTTCCCTTATAGCCTGTATACGTCCATCCATCATATCAGAAGGGGCTACAACGTCTATACCAGCTTGTCCTTGCAAAATAGCCATTTTTGTTAACACTTCAACAGTTTCGTCATTAAGCACTTCTCCTGAATCTGATAGAAGGCCATCATGGCCATGTGTGGTGAAGGGGTCAAGGGCGATGTCTGCAATTAAAGTAAGTTCAGGGAATTCTTTTTTTAAAAGGTGGATTGCTTCAAAAAAATAACTATCGGGGTTTAGAGCATAAGAGCCCAAAGGGTCTTTGTATTTAGGAGAAATAACAGGAAAAAGAATAAGGGCTTGTACTCCTAAAGCTAAAAGTGAGCGAGCTTCAATGAGTAGTTCATCTAAGCTAAGGTGGAATTGACCTGGCAGGCTTGTAATAGGGGACCTAATCTGCTTGCCTTCAGTAATAAAAAAAGGAGCTATAAGGTTAGATGCGTGTAAATGGGTTTCTTGTACTAAAGAACGGATAGAAGGAGATTTACGGTTTCTTCTTGGGCGTTTTAAAAGAAAGGGTTCTCTATTCATAAGCTTAAATCCTCTATAGGTTTCTTTTGAAGAAGTGACTTACGATCTTAATAGATAAAGTAATTTTAAATCTTATTAAAAATCTGTTTTTTCCCTTGATAGGGATCCTTAAATATGGCAGGCTAGTTTCTATATTTTTCTAGATTTAGAAAAGAAATTAGATAATCGAATGAGGACAAAACCTGTATGAGTAACCACGAAGAATTTAGCGAAAGTCAAATTAAAATTTTAGAGAACTTTGTTACTGATACGACTTCTAATGTCTTTGTCCTGCGTAACCTACCAGAAGTTATCAAAGGGGCCCTTTTTTCTAGATACTCTCGCTCTAGCTTGGGGCTGCGATCACTATTACTTAAAGAATTTATTCTGAATGAAGAGACTGCTTTTCAGTCCATTGCTGGAGCATCAACAGATTCTGATAAAACTGAGGACCAAACTTCCGCTATTCATAAAGCTCAAAACTTCTATGACCGCATATTAGATGGATATGGTGATGACTCTATTGGGGAATTAGGGGGCGCTCACCTAGCTATTGAAAATGTCTCTATGTTAGCAGCTAAATTTATAGAAGATAGTCGTATAGGAGGATCTCCTTTAGAAAAATCAACCCGCTATATCTATTTTGATCAGAAAGTCAATGGAGAGTACCTCTTTTATAAAGAGCCTGTTTTAATGACCTCTGCTTATAGGGATCTCTATCTAGAGACCTGTAACATGCTTTTTGAAACCTATAGTAAGCTTATCCCACCAATGACAGACTTTATGGAGGAGCAATTTCCAAAGGAAGAGCATACTTCAAAAGTAGCTTATGGAGCAGCTGTACGAGCAAAAGTTTTAGACTGTTTAAGAGGGTTACTCCCTTCCAGCGCGCTTACTAATATGGGTGTTTTTGGGAATGGGAGATTTTTTGAAACGCTCATTAGAAAGTTACAGGTAAGTAATCTAGCTGAACTTCAGGACCTTGGACGAGACTCTTATCAAGAGCTTTTTAAGGTGATTCCTTCCTTCATACGAAGAGCGGAGCCTAATCATAAAAACCAAGTTGATTTTAGTCGCTTCTATGAGGCGATGCAAGAAGAGATCAGAGTGATTACTAAAGAGCATGCTACTTGCGAGAGTAAGCCAATGAAGTCAGGAGTGCAGTTAATTGACTTTAACCCGGAAGATGTTAAAAAAGTAGCTGCAGCCCTTCTCTATGGAAAGTCAGATAAACGTCTTTCAGACCTTAGAAAATACTGCTCTACACTGCCAGAAGAAGAGCTTGCAAGAATTATAGATGCAGCTTGTAACTCAAGAGAAAATAGGAGACATAAGTCTCCAAGAGCACTTGAACATGCCACTTTTACCTTCGAAATTATGAGTGATTTTGGTTGTTATAGAGACTTGCATCGTCATAGAATTCTTACTCAAGAGCGCCAGCTTTTAACCTGTAACTATGGCTACTTCGTTCCTAGAGAAGTTGAAGGGACTGACATGGAAGATGTCTATAGGGATGCTATGGAAAAAGCGAAGAAGGCTTACCAAAAAATAGCTGATGAGCTTCCTGAAGAAGCGCAATACTGTGTTCCGATGGGCTTCAATACACCTTGGTATTTCCATGTTAATTTGAGGTCTTTGCAGTGGCTTTGTGAGTTGAGATCTTCTCCTGCAGGTCACCCTAATTATCGTTATGTGGCACAGGAAATGGCTAAGCAAGTTTGTACAGCTATTCCTGCTTTTGAGCCACTTTTGAAATACGTGGATTATGAAGGTTATGAGCTAGGTCGACTTGGACAAGAGATCAAGAAAGTCGAAAAAAGCCAAACGTCTTAATCGATTCAAATTTCTATGAATATTCAAACAAAAGAGAGAGGAAGTGTTCTTGGAGGAATGCTTCTAGTGGCAGGAAGTGCTATAGGGGCTGGCATGCTAGGGTTGCCTCTAGTTACCGGTCATGCAGGATTTCTTCCTTCTTTAGTCATTTTTTTCTTTTGCTGGGTGTTTATGAGCGTTACAGCGCTTCTGCTCTTAGAAGTTAATCTCTTTGCAGGAAAAGATTCAAATATTATTTCAATGGCTTATCAAAGCCTTGGAAATCTAGGTAAATACATTAGCTTTGCCGTTTATATTTTTTTAATTTACTCGATGTTAGTGGCCTATATAGATGCAAGTGGGATACTAACTAGAGACTTCTTTAACCGCACTTTTAATTTTCATTTTTCCTCTATAGAAGGGAGCCTCTTTTTTGCTCTTCTCTTTGGCCTTTTCGTCTTTTTAGGAACTCTTTTTGTTGATAGGCTTAACCGCCTTTTTATGTTGGGCTTGATTTTAACCTATATTTTAGTGCTCTTCTTTGGAGCTTCGGCGGTCCATAACGAGTATCTACAGCACCGAGTCTGGGGGTATTCGCTACTGGCTATTCCTGTTGTTATTACCTCTTTCGGTTACCATAACATTATCCCTACTCTGACAAGCTACCTCCATGGGGATAAAAAACGAATGATTCTAGTGGTTGTATTAGGTGGAGCTCTCCCTCTTCTTATTTACGTGTTATGGGAATGGTTAATTCTGGGAGTTGTCCCTTTTCAAGTGTTTCAAGCCAATGCTTCCTTTGAAAATGTTTTGACCTTTGTGCCTCATTCTAAAGTCAATCTTTTCTCTCAATACTTTGCTTTTTTTGCTATTGTGACTTCTTTTTTAGCTCAAGCTTTAGCACTAGTAGATTTTTTAAGGGATGCTTTCCGAGCTAAAAAAACAATCTTCAATCGCTTTTGGCTTGTTCTATTGGTTTTAATTCCCCCTTTCTTTTTGGCCATCAGCTTCCCTGGAATCTTTGTTAAAGCTTTAGGGTATGTGGGTGGTTTTGCTGCAATTATTTTATTTGTTCTTATTCCTTCATTTATGGTGTGGGAGCTACGTTATAGACGGAGAGAGAGTGCCCATAAAATAGTTCCTGGTGGGCGCTTCACCTTAAGCTGCGTAATTTTTATTGGTTTTTGCATCATGGCTTTAGAGCTATTGCAGGAACTATTTAACTTTTCATTTTTAAAGCAATACTTATGAAGAAGAATAGAGTTTTTGGAGGAGTACTACTTGTAGCAGGTACGGCTATTGGAGCCGGAATGATTGCTTTGCCAATTACTTCCGGAGCCGGAGGGTTCTTTCCTTCCCTTATTCTGCTCATAGCTTGCTGGGTTTACATGACGACGACAGCATTCTTATTCTTAGAAGCCACTCTTTGGTTGGAGAGAGATGTCAATATTGTCACTATGGCAGAGCACACCTTGGGCCTAATTGGGAAAGTTATAGGCTGGATTTTATATCTTTTTCTGCTCTATTCACTCACGACAGCTTACCTAGCAGGTTGTGGAGCTATTTTTATCAATTCAGTAGAAACCTGGGCACAGATTGTGTTGCCTCAGTGGATAGGACCTATTCCCTTTTTAATTTTATTTGGCTTTTGTATTTACCTAGGAACTCGCCCTGCTGACTATATAAACCGTGCCCTGATGCTTGGGCTTGTGATCACATACGCTGCTTTAGGCGCCATTTTAACACCAAAAGTTCAAGGATCTTACTTAGCTCACAAAGATTGGGTTTTAGTCTGGCCCTCTCTTGCTATTATGGTGACCTCATTTGGATACCATATTATTATTCCAAGCCTTTCCTATTATTTGGGGTATAGAAAAGATCTTTTGAAAAAAACAATCATTTGGGGAAGCATTCTTCCTCTTATTGTTTATATTTTTTGGGAAATATTAGTGATGGGTGTGGTTCCACATGCGGGGCCTGATGGTCTAATTGCGCTAGCAGGTAGTACTCACCCTGAAGTCGACTTAATAACGACTATCAGTACAAATATTCGGAGTTTAAATATTGGAGAAATTTTAAGGTTCTTTACCTATTTCGCCATTTTAACTTCTTTCCTAGGCGTTTCTTTAAGCTTACATGATTTTTTAGCTGATGGTCTTAAAATCAAGAAAACAAATAAAGGGCGTTTCTTTCTTACCCTTTTGACTTTTCTCCCTCCCCTTTTCTTTGCGCTCTTTTTCCCAAATGTTTTTGTCTCAGCCCTAAAATATGCGGCTTTATTCGTAGCAACACTTTTAGGTATTTTACCAGCTGCAATGGTTTGGTCGGGCCGCTATCATCTTAAAATTGAAAGTAAATTTAGGGTGTTTGGTGGGAAGTGGGTCTTAGTCGGAGTTATTTTAATTTCTCTTGCAGTCATCGTTATTGATTTAATGGATCAATTCTAAGTTTTCTCCTCTAGAAATCCTATATAAAAAACTTGATTATTTTATTTATTTATGGCCTATTGATTATTAATCAAAAAATGAGGCTATATGGAGAGATTGAGACTTAGTTTTGTACTATTTATCTTAGGAGTTTTTTCTTTGAACTCTTCAATCTTTGCAGATAAAGAAGTTCAGGGGGCAAACTCTTTAGAAATTTCAAGCCAAGACTCTTTTGTCCATCACAAAAAATATCCACTAAACTCTCCCATAGGAAAAGTATACGCAAGAAAATGTATCAAGCGCCCATCCATGGAAGGGTTGCAGCCTTCAGAGAGCATTTTCTTTCAGACCAATATCGGTTTAGGTTTTTTATACTTTAGTGGGGTACGGGGAAATTTGATGGGGCGGCCTTTTGTTAACTTTAACAATAGCGGTGTCTCCTATAGAGATGTTCCCCTTAAAGGTCGTCTTATTTACAACAAAACCCCTCTTTTTGAATATCTTCTTGGGTATCGATTTAATCCTTGGGTAAAGCTTGCTCTCTCCTATCAGCATCAAGGGGGAATCACTGTTCAGACTAAAACGCTTTCAGCTTATGCAAATGCAAGTCAGACACCTCGCACAGAATCTGCGCAATTTACTTCGAATCTTAGTCTGGATGCTCTTCTAGCTAAAGTGTATTTTGAAACTCCTTTTGTAATCGTTCGAAAAAACCTTGCGATAAACCCTTATCTAGCAATTGGTATTGGACCGGGATGGCAAAGTTGGACCCAGATTCGCCTCGATTATATGTTTGTTAATAATGCGTTTTCAGGAGATACCTTATTTCTTAGACCTAAAATTTCAGCTAATGCCGTTTGGATGGGAGATCTAGGGCTTCAGATACAAAAAGCCGTTTTTTTAAATCTTTTTTCTGTTGTTATGGGTTGTAAGTACAATCAGTGGGGGCAGGCAAGAAGTATTGGTCAAATGTCTCAGCAAGGATCTCTTAAACTAGCACTAGCTCAACCGCTCCGAATAAAAACTGTTTATGAATTTGTCCCTTACCTAGGCGTGCAGTGGAATTTTGCACCTGATCAACCTACCAATTATTATTGCAACTCTAAGAGAGAGCGTCCTAAAGTCTGGCTCCCTTACTGGAGTCCTTCAAAAACGTTTCAGAGCTTATCTAATATTTGGACCCAGTTTAATGTAGGTATTGGTTTTTTATATTTTAGCGGTCTTAGAGGT
Organism: uncultured bacterium; assembly: GCA_964351075.1. Classification (GTDB taxonomy): domain Bacteria; phylum Chlamydiota; class Chlamydiia; order Chlamydiales; family JAAZZY01; genus JAJACV01. The sequence goes on along the minus strand of CAYGMF010000023.1, from coordinate 15,117 downwards.
AATTTAATGGGACTGCCGACTGATGAATTTGTACCTTCTTCCCTTTGGAGGGATGCTCCTTTGAAGGGTCGCTTCTCTTATAATCGAACCCCTCTCTTTGAATATCTTCTAGGTTATCGATTTAATGTTTGGTTGAAGTTAGCACTTTCTTATCAACATCAAAGTGGAGTTTCTATTCAAAGCAAAGATCTTTCAGCTTTTCCAGATAGTAGTAATTCAGATTCTGAGGCTGTGCAATTTATCTCAAACCTTAGCCTTGATGGGCTGCTTGCTAAAACCTATTTTGAGCTTCCATTTGCCATGATTTGGAGAAGCATATCAATAAACCCTTACCTAGCAGCAGGGGTGGGATTTGGCTTTCAAAGCTGGACCCAAATACAAGTGGATTATACGGCAGGCAATGATGTATTTACGGGGGATCTGCTTTTTCTTAGGCAGAAAATCTCAGCCAATGCCATTTGGATGTTAGATTTAGGTCTTCGTATGCAAAGTGCTTACCCAAATAGTCGATTTTCCGCACTACTTGGTTGCAAATATAACCAGTGGGGGCAAGCTCGAAATATTGGTGAATTCTCTCAACAGGGTCCTCAGAAATTCGCTTTGTTTGAGCCTATAAGAATTAAAACAGTTTATCAATTTGCACCGTACTTAGGGGTGCAGTGGAATTTTTCTCCAGATCTATCTGCTCAGCCTTCTTATAAACTGAAAGGAAAAAGTCCTAAAGTTTGGCGACCTTATTGGGTCAATTCAGAAGAATTTCAATGTTTAAAGAATGTTTGGACTCAGTTTAATGCGGGAATCGGTTTTTTATATTTTAGTGGCCTTCGAGGAAATTTAATGGGGCAGCCTGTGCTTGACTTTGATCCTAATGCAAGTTTTAGAGATGTCCCGCTTAAAGGAAGACTTTCGTATAATCGGACTCCTATCTTTGAATATCTTTTCGGGTATCGGTTTAATGCTTGGTTAAAAGGTGCTTTTTCCTATCAATCTCAAGGAGGGGTTACCGTTTCAACAAAGGCTCTTGCAACTAATCCAGAAACGACCACGAATGGAAGTAATTATGTGCATTTGATCTCTAACTTAACTTTAAATGGTCTGCAAGCTAAGGCCTACTTTGAGCTCCCCTATAGTATGATTTGGAGAAGCCTCTCCATGAACCCATATCTAGCATTAGGTGGTGGGGTTGGTTGGCAAAGTTGGACTAGGGTTCAAGTAAGCTATATCAGTAAAGTAAGTGGCGTTTCAGGCGATCTTTTGCCCCTACTTCCAAAGGTGTCTGTAAATCCAATTTGGATGTTGGATGCAGGAATGCGTCTGCAAAGTGCTTACCCAAATAGCCTGTTCTCTGTTTTACTAGGCTGTAAGTACAATTGGTGGGGGCAGGCTAGAAACATAGGAAAAATGTCTGAGCAAAAATCTCTTAAACTTGGTTTAAGTAAGCCTTTTAGAATTAAGACTGTTTATCAGTTTGCCCCTTATCTAGGAGTTCAATGGAGCTTCTAATTTAGGCTGCTGTATCTAAAGAAGTCTTTAGAGATCGAGGCTTTCTTTTCTTTTCTAAAAAAGTAGGTAAAACCATGAGAGTTATCCCCAGGCAAACCACAAAACATTGAGATAAATTGAGTATACTTGGCAATTGGTCTCTGAATGCAAAATGTAGTAGTTTTTGAAATAAAGGCTCTATAAATCCTAAGGCCATAATGATGTATACTTCTAGATAGCGGTGAGAGCTCGTGAAGAGAAGCAAAGCAGCGGCATAAAAGATTCCACTAAAAAATAAAATGGGAAGATCTTGAATAGAGGGGAGCTGAAGACCTGTTATCCAGGCTAAAGAGCCGAAGCATAAAAATCCGATCAAAGAGTTATAGAGGCAAATGACTAAGGGGGAGTTAGAATTTCTGACGAGATAGTGAGTGGAAAGAACTAAAAATGCAAAAGCAAAAGTGGTTGATAACGAAGAAAAAGTTTCAATAAGCGCATTAGGGCCTTGGAAAGAAAAATTAAAAGTGTGTGTGGAGGCTAAGCCTAGAAAAGTCAGAGTAATTCCAAGCCAGGAGAACAAACGGATTTTTTGCTTGAAGATAACAATAGATAGAGCGGCTACAATGAAAATATCTAAATTGAAAATGACAGAGTTTATGAAACTAAAATTAGCTGTTCTGAAGAGAAAGTAAGAGACATAACACGCAGCTGATAGCAAAGAATTAATTGTAATTCCAATCGGATTCTTAGAGAAAAGGTTGGGTTTCCCTTTAATACCGGACCAAATAGTAAGCGTCATGAAAGTGACTAAAAATTGATAGAAGCAAGTGTTATAGAACGAAAGTGAAGTAGAATTAAATTTTAAAGTTGGAGAAGTCGCTGAAATTAAGAGCCACGCAAATAGAGTAAAAAAGAGGCCTAGATAACGTTGATCTGTTTTAATTTGTAGTAGTCTGTCCATGAGAGAATAACTCTACGCTTTAAATTAACACAAAAGGGTCATCTATTTTGAAATAATAATACAAGTAAAATTTTTCTGGAAGGGGTGGGATCTCCTAAAATGGTATTGTTCTTAATTGATAATCGTCATAAAATTTGCCTCTAATAAAATCCATTTCAAAGAATAAAAAAGACATGTTAAAAAAAAGAGTTTTAACGGGCGATCGCCCTACAGGAAAGTTGCATATAGGCCATTATTTGGGCTCTATTAAAAATAGAGTTGAACTACAAGATAAGTATGAATGTGCCTTTATTATTGCAGATCTTCATGTCTTAACGACTAAGCCTCAAAAAGAGCATATCTTAGCGTCTCGAGAGCACATCAAAGATATGGTTGCAGATTATTTAGCATGTGGAATTGATCCTGAAAAATCAATTATTTATTTGCAGTCTGCTGTTCCTGTTGTTTGTGAAATGGGTCTTTATTTCCAAATGCTTGTCTCATTAAATCGTTTAACAGGGTTGCCGAGCTTAAAGGAGATGGCAAGGTCAGCACATATCGATGAAGAAAGTGTTCCCTTGGGGCTTGTGGGGTATCCTGTATTACAAGCAGCCGATATCTTAATGTCAAAAGCAGATTTAGTTCCTGTAGGTAAAGATAACGAAGCTCATGTTGAACTTGCTCGAGTCATTGCGAGGCGGTTTAATCAATATTATGGAGAGTTTTTTAATCTGCCTGAGCCTTTGATTGGCCAATGCCCTACCTTAGTTGGAACAGATGGTCAAAATAAAATGAGTAAGTCTTTAAAAAATACCATTTTTTTATCTGATGATAAAGCTGAGGTCGCCAAAAAAATAAAGAAAATGTATACAGATCCTAATAGGGTGCATGCTCATATTCCTGGCGAAGTTGAAAAGAACCCCGTTTTTATTTACCACGATTGGTTCAATGCAAATCAAGAAGAAGTGAAAGACCTCAAAGAGCGCTATGGAAAAGGAACGGTGACGGATGTCGAAGTCAAAGATAAATTGACGGTAGCTCTAAATCAGTTCTTAGATCCTATTCGCGAGAAGAGAAAGCGGATTTTGAGCCAAAAAGGGTATATAGAGGAAGTCATCTATGAAGGAACTTTAAAGATGAATGAAATTGCCCAAGAAAATATTAAGCAGATGAGAAGCGCTATGGGAATATCAGGGACATGGAATAAAATTTCTAGAGTAGCTCGATCAAAATAACAGGAGATTAGCATGGAAGTCAGATTAGGAATGGAAAAAGAAAGTTATAAAGGATCGGCGAGGCTTCTCTCTATAGTTCTTGCTGATGAAACTGTTCTTTATATCAAAACCTTAAACTATCATTGGAATGTTCGTGGAGTTCACTTTGGACCTCTTCATAAACTTTTCAAGGAGCATTATGAGAGTTTAGCAGAGTGGATAGATGAAGTTGCTGAGAGAATCCGAATGCTGGGTGAGTTTTCTCCTGGATCTATGAAAGAGTTTCTAGAACTTGCCCGCTTAGAAGAACATAAGGGCGAAGCTCGAAGTGAGATAGCTATGATTTCCAGCTTACTTGCTGATCATGAAGCTGTTATTCGTAATCTAAGAGTAGATATTGAAATTGCAGATGATAAGTATAAAGATATGGGAACTTCTGATTTTTTTACAGGGCTTATTCGCAACCATGAGCAAATAGCCTGGATGTTGAGAGTCCACCTTGAAGGAAAGGAAAAGAGTTGAAGAATACCTTTCAGCTGTCAACCTCTTATGAACCAAAAGGGGACCAGCCAAAAGCCATTCAATCTTTAGTAGAAGGGTTAAATACAGGCCGAGAGTCTCAGGCACTGCTTGGCATCACAGGATCGGGTAAGACCTTTACAATGGCTAACGTCATTGCTGAAGTAAATCGCCCAACCCTAATCATGGCACATAATAAAACTCTCGCAGCGCAACTCTATTCTGAATTTAAAAATTATTTTCCTGATAATGCAGTCGAGTATTTTGTTTCCTATTATGACTACTATCAGCCTGAAGCCTATATCGCAAGATCGGATACTTTTATTGAAAAAGATATGTCGATTAATGATCGAATTGATCGACTTCGTTTAAGTGCGACACGCTCTCTTCTGGAAAGGCGTGATGTTATTATTGTTGCTTCAGTCTCTTGCATATATGGTTTGGGAGTGCCTGAATACTATGCTCAGATGAATATTCGCTTGGAGAGGGGTCAGGTTTTAGATAGAGATGCTTTTTTATTATCTCTTGTGCAGGTGCACTATAAGAGAAATGATTATGATTTTAAAAGAGGGACTTTTCGCATTCGAGGAGACAGCATTGAGATTTTTCCTGCTTACGAAGAAGATTTAGCTCTTAGAATAGAGTTTTTTGGAGATGAAATCGAACAGATTTCAATGATTGATCCCTTAACAGGTTCTGTCTATAAAAGAGAAAATCAAGTTGTTTTATTCCCAGCTTCACACTTTGTAACGCCCGAAAATGTGCGTAAAGCAGCTCTTTTGAATATTAAACAAGAGCTTGCGCATAGGCTAGATGACTTTAAACAACAAGAAAAGCTTTTAGAGACCGAAAGGATCCATCAGAGAACTTTATATGATCTAGAACTCATACGAGAAATGGGCTTTTGTAAGGGGATTGAAAATTATTCAAGACACTTTTCAAATCGAAAAGCAGGGGATCCCTCGCCTTGTCTGTTGGACTATTTCCCTGATGACTTTCTTCTTTTTGTAGATGAATCTCACCAGTCTGTCCCTCAAATACGCGCGATGTACAATGGAGATAGAGCAAGGAAACAGTCTCTGGTTGATTTTGGATTTCGGCTACCCTCAGCTTATGATAACCGTCCCTTAAAGTTTGAAGAGTGGTATGAGAAGATCGGTCAACGGATCTATGTCTCTGCAACGCCAGGAGAGTGGGAACTTCAAGAGACTAAAGGGGAAGTTGTCACACAAATTATTCGTCCTACAGGCCTTTTAGACCCTGAAATCGAAATCCGGCCGGCCTCTTCTCAAGTAGATGATGTCCTAGAAGAAATTAGGGCTCAAATTGCTAAAGATGGGCGTGTTTTAGTCACTACTTTGACTAAAAGACTCTCAGAAGATCTCACTAAATATTTAGTGGATTTAGGTGTGAAAGCGAAGTACTTGCATTCAGATATCGATACTTTTGAAAGAATGCAGATCATCCAAGACCTCAGATCTAAAACTTTTGATGTTTTAATTGGCATAAACCTTTTAAGAGAGGGCTTGGATATTCCAGAGGTTACTTTAGTGGCTATTTTAGATGCAGATAAGGAAGGCTTCCTCCGTTCGGAGACGTCTCTTTTGCAAACTTGTGGGAGAGCTGCTCGTAATAGTGAAGGACGCGTCATTATGTACGCAGACAAAATAACTCAGTCTATTCAAAAGACTCTTGATATTACGAACTCGCGTAGGCAGCATCAAATGGAGTATAATAAAAAACATAATATTACTCCTAAAACGATTAAAAAAGGTCTTTCAAATACATTCCCTGAAGAGATGGGAACTCTTACAGAGGATGGATCAAAGAAAAAGCATTTGAATATAGAGGATGTCCGAAAACAAATTAGGCATCTTGAAGATCAAATGAGAAAGAAAGCGAATCAACTTGAATTTGAGGAAGCCGCTAAAATTCGTGATGAAATGAAGCGGCTAGAAAAAGTTGAAATGACGTTAAGTTAAAAATCTTACTTCTTAAGGTGAGCACTTAAAACTTTAGTCATTTGGAACATATCAATAGGGTTATCTCCTAATACCTTCTTTAATTTTGCATCAGGAACAATCATTCTTTTGTTTTTAGGATCTTGAAGATCATGCTCTTTGATATAGGCCCATATCTTTTTGGTCATTTCTCCCCTAGAAAGCTCAGTTTCTCCTAAAAGAGAGGATAAGTCGTCTGAGAGAGCAAACTTAGGTTGTTCTCTCTTCGTAGCACTTGACTTGGTTGCTTTCGTCCCAGCTTTCTTTTTCCCTTTAGGAGCTTTCTTAGCTGATTTTGTTTTTTTGACATAAGCTTGCTTAGGATATTTGATATATTTAAGTTTCAAGTCTTCTAAGTCGTTGACGATGACATCACAATCAGGAAATTCAGAGCATGAAAAAAATATTTTCCCATATCTTGATCGTCTAGCTACAATATTTCCATCACATCCTTCGGCTGGACAGCTTGGCATATCAGCCTCTTTAGGCAAGTCTTCTCCCTTTTTAGGGATGTTGACAATACCTCGACAGTTAGGGTAATCAGAGCAACCTAAAAAAGTACCAAAACGCCCTTGGCGTACGACCATATCTTTTTCACACTTAGGGCACTTTTGGTCCCAATCAAAATCTGGTGCAAAATCATCACGGTTTAAAGTGAGAAGCTCAACAGGTGCTGAAAAATCACAAGTGGGGTAATTTGAACATCCATAAAAATATTTACTTTTTGCCCAGATTTTTAAAAGCTTGTCTCCACACTTGGGGCACTCTTCTTCTGTAAGAATTTTAGGAACAGTTGCCTCTTTTTCAGCTTGCTCAACAGCAGGATTAAAATCCTTCCAGAAATCTCCCAGTAGTTTTCTCCAGTCCTTCCCTTCTGTTGCTACGCGCTCAAGTTCATCTTCTAGGCCTGCTGTAAAATCGACATTCATAATCATTTTAAAGTTAGTCTCAAGCATTTGAGCAATGACCTTCCCTAGCTCTGTAGGTACGAGCCTGCCTCTTTCTCGTACTGTGTACTCTCGACTTTGAATCTTATTCATGATCGATGCATAAGTAGAAGGGCGTCCGATACCAGACTTTTCTAAAGCTTTTATTAAAAGAGCTTCCGTATATCTCGGAGGAGGTTTCGTAAAGGATTGCTCAGATAAAACTTTTTCCAAATCAAGGTCTTGCCCTTCTTCTAAAGAGGGGAGGAGGCGATCTTTTTCTGTAAGAGAGTCTTCATCTACTTTTTCTTCATAAACAGATAAAAATCCTTTAAATTTTAAAATAGAACCTGTTGCTCTAAGTAAAAATTTATCAGGAGCATTTTTGAGAGATCCGTGAATGTCACACGATAAAGTATCATAGATGGCTGAAGCCATTTGAGAGGCAACAAAACGTTTCCAAATAAGATCATAGAGTAGAAATTGTTCTCTATTGAGGAAGTTTCGAATTTGATCAGGTGAATGCTCTAGAGAAGTTGGACGAATTGCTTCGTGAGCATCTTGAGCTGCCTTTTTGGTTGAGTAAGCTCGCACGGTTTCGTGCAGTGCTTTCTTCCCATATTTTTTCTCGATATATTTTCTAACTTCGCTGATTCCTTCAGGAGCAATTCTCACAGAGTCCGTACGCATATAAGTAATCAAACCCATGCTATCGCCTGCCCCAATTTCAACCCCTTCGTAAAGGCTTTGGGCGACACTCATTGTTTTTACTGAGTTGAAGCCATAGTGACGGCTTGCTTCTTGCTGGAGAGTGGAAGTAATAAAAGGAGGGACAGGATTTCGCTTTCTCTCTTTTGCTGTAACGCTGGTAATTTGGTAAGCAGCCTGTTTGAGCTCTGTAACTATTTGATCGGCTTTTTCTTTATTATTGATCTGGAGAGTCTTTTTCCCTTCTTCAGCTTCTTTTGTAATTTTCGTTTTATCTATAGAGTGTAAATAAGCTTCAAAGGTGTCTTTTTTATTGTTGAGCTCTGCTTTAAGGGTCCAGTATTCAACAGGGATGAAACTATCGATTTCCTTTTCACGATCAACAACTAATTTTAGAGCAACAGATTGTACGCGTCCTCCCGATAAGGCGCCCCCTACTTTGCGATGAATTCTTCTAGAGAGGATGGGGGAGATCTTATAACCTACAATACGGTCTAGAAGCCTTCGTGCCTGCTGTGCGTTAACAAGAGATAAATCAATTTCTCGAGGTTGCTCTAAAGCTTGTAAAACAGCATTTTTAGTGATCGAGGTAAAGGTGATACGCTTAAATTTCGTGCCTTTTGGCAAGATATATGCAATGTGCCAAGCAATAGCTTCCCCTTCGCGGTCAGGGTCGGGTGCCAGATAGACGATATCCGAATTTTTAGCTGCTTTCTTTATCTTATCGACAACAGCTTTTTTTTCAGGGAGAACTTCGTAGGAGGGTTCAAAATTATTCTCAAAGTCAATGGCAAAGCTTTTTGACGGAAGATCTCGGATATGGCCCACGGAAGATTCAATGGTATATTTATCCCCTAAAAACTTTTTTAGAGTTTTAATCTTAGTAGGGGACTCGACTATAATGAGCGGCTTTTTCATCCGTACCTTAGGTTTAAATTAGAAAATTTTTCTAAATGAGAATAGTTTGCTTAAGTAAAATAGGGGATTCGCTTATTATTAACACTCATTTTCTTAAAAAAGTTAAATTTTTTTTGAATTAAATCTTTAAAAGCAAGGACTCTAAGTTGTGACTTTTGTACAAGACAGTGAATTATTATCCTACAATAAACAAGGACTTTTCCCTGGGCCCAAGGAAGCTGAAAGAGATTTTTTGAATAGAGTGAACAGTTTTCTAAGTGCTTCTTATTTAATAGATAATGTCTGCTCAGAATCTCTAGATACTGCTGAAAGGCTTTATGACATTAAGCCTAGCTGGGTACAGATTGAATATACCAATTTGGGGCTCCGTTTTTGGGAGGCAGCTCAAGTAGAAAGCTCTCCAAATTATTTTCGATTTAGATTAAGAAAATCTTTTTTAAACCACCCGAAGTATTTGGGAATCTATAGTAAAGAAGAAATTTTAGCTCATGAATTTGCTCATGTTGGTCGTATGAACTTTCCTCCTTCTCGATTTGAAGAAATTTTTGCATTTCAGACTTCTAAGAGATTTCGAGAGGTAATAGGCCCTCTTTTCTCTACACCCAACCAAAGCTTTGCTGTTGTTGTTTTGAGTACAATGTCTCTCTTAGGAGATTTTCTTTTAAAAGAAACACCCTATGTGTGGGCTTTTTTCAAGGCGCTTCCACTTTTTTACCTTGGGTACTTAGGGATAAAGTTACTTTCAACAAGACGACAGTATTCAAGAGCACTTAAAAAAATGGGTGCACTTGTTAAAGATTCTCAAAAAGCAAAGCATATTCTCTATCGATTAACGGGCAAAGAGATCCAAAAATTTAGTCGAAGCAGGCTTAAGACAATTGAACTTTATATGGAAGGGCAAAAGTCAAAGGAATTGCGATGGAGGCTGATTCACCTAGCTTATCTTAACTCAAAGACTTAAGTTTTGCATATTTAGCCAAAAGAGTTTTGGTTTTACCATCCTTTTGAAAGGTAACCTCATAGGTTACCCCAAGAGATGATGAGCCTACCTTCATAATTTGACCGGCACCAAAGTCATGGTGAAAAACGTGGTGGCCTTCAGAGAAAGCTGCTGTCTCTTTTCTCGATTGAGAGCTTTCTTCTTCAACAACTTCAAAATCATCATCTTCTGAATCATCTATATAATATTGAGAAGGGATTTCTCGCAGGAAACGAGAAGGGCGCATGGATCTAGGGCCTCCCCAAATGAACCGAGTGGTTGTATGAGTCAAGTAAAGAGCTCTTTTAGCTCGAGTCATTCCTACGTAGCAAAGGCGCCTTTCCTCTTCAACTCCTTGATTGGTATTTAGGGCGTTAATATGAGGAAATAAGGTTTCTTCCATTCCAGAGATGAAGACCGTATGAAATTCTAAGCCTTTTCCATTGTGAAGAGACATTAAAGTCAATCTATCTGAGGAATCATCTGAATGACGCTCGGAAGTATTGAGAGTAAGCTCTTCAAGAAAAGAAGAAAGGGTGGGAGTTTCTGCTTGCTCTTCCCATTCTATTGCTTTCCCTATTAATTCGTCGATGTTGGCTTTGCGGTCTTCGTAGGTGTCAGGGTCTAGTTTAATAAGTCCAAGGTAGCCTGTTTGTTGAACTGTTTGGTAGACAAGCTCTTGCAGAGAAGACTCAAGTTTAAGTTTTTTGAGTTTAGCTAAGAGGTTAACGTACTCTTGCATCCCTGTCATTTGCTTTTGACTTAGCTTGAGAGTTGCATCTGGTTTTATTAAATGCTCACAAGTAGAAAGAATAGGCTCTTGTCTCGCATGCGAAAGAGCTATGATTTTAGCCAGTGAAGCTTCTCCAAGTCCTCTTTTCGGTAAATGAATGGTTCTTAAAAAAGAGACTAAGTCTGCTGAATTTTCCAAAAGCCTCAAAAAAGCCAAAATATCTTTAATTTCTTTTCTTTGGTAGAAGGAAACTCCTCCTAAAATAGTATACGGCAGGTTGCGCTTTAAAAGTTCATCTTCAAAAGGACGGGATTGTGCGTTGGTACGATAAAAAATGACCATATCCTTTAAAGAGAGGCCTTTTGCTTTCTTTTGTTTGACAATTTCTTGGATGATATAAAAAGCTTCTTCTCGCTCATTAAAAGCCCTGAAAGAATGAATTTTTTCTCCTTCTCCCAAGTCACTCCAGAGTTCTTTTTTATAGCGGCTTTCATTGCAGTCCACTAAGTGATTGGCAGCTTGTAGAATATTTGAAGTACTTCTGTAGTTTTGTTCTAAACGGATAATTTGAGCTTCTGGCCAATCTTTTTCAAAGTTAAGGATATTTTCAATATTCGCCCCTCTCCACGTATAAATGGATTGATCAGGGTCACCTACTACAAAGAAGTTCTTGCGTTTTTGAACAAGTAGTGAGGCAAGGACATACTGTGCCATATTAGTATCTTGATACTCATCAACCAAAATTTGATGCCATCTGTTTTGATAAACTTCCAAAACCTTAGGGAATTCTCGAAACAGGCGTACAGGTAAGTAGAGTAGGTCATCAAAGTCAACAGCTGAAGCTTCAAAGAGTTTTAATTGATAGAGCTGGTAGATTTTAGGCGCTATTTGAAGAACAGGAGAGGCATCGTCATCAGGATCGGGCTCTTTTAAATGGTTCTTAGCTCTTGAGATTACTTGTTTGAGTGCTTTAGGAGTGATTTTTTTATCTTCAATTCCAAGTTCTCGAATGCAAGTTCTTAAAATTTTATTCGCGTCTTCTTCATCGTAAATAACAAAATGATTCTTGTAGCCCAAGTGATGGATAGATTCTCTTAAAATACGAACCCCTAAACTGTGGAAGGTACAAATTAAAGGGGCACGCTGCACCTCTTGTTCCACCCTCTCTCGCATTTCAGCGGCTGCTTTATTTGTAAAAGTAACTGCAACAATTTGCCTAGGGTCAATTCCATTTTCAATGAGCTTAGCAATGCGGCATGTAATCACACGTGTTTTTCCTGAACCTGCTCCCGCTAAAACGAGGAGAGGTCCATGCACATGGTGTACAGCTTGATCTTGCTGGGGATTTAGAAGGGTTTTAGTCATCACGGGAAAGGATCATAGAAAAAGTAATAGATTTTTGCCAGAAATTTTAGCTCTATTAAGGGTTTTTAAAAGAGAAGGATCAAGTTAAAAAAAAATTGTTTTTTTAAAAAAAATATGCACACTGATTATTAATAAAAAAGAGAGGGTGTATGCGAACTTTACGATTTATTTTTGCGGTATTTTTTTTAGGTGTTTCTTCTAGCGCATTTATTTTTGCAGATCAAGAAGTTCATGACATTATTCCTGAAGTCGCAAGCGAAACTTCCTCCTCAACACAAACAGATACTGCATCGAATCAACCTAAAGCAGTTGAAAGTTATAAGTTAGAAGATTCAACTAAAAGTCCTTCTTTGTCTCAGGCAAAAGCTCCTTTAAATTCTCCTAAGGAACAAAAAAGTGAAGGAGTTAGTAAACACTTTCGTTCAACAAAATGTTTTCAGCCTCCTAAAAGCGTTTTTTTTCAAACCAATATTGGATTGGGGTTTCTCTATTTTAGCGGTCTTCGGGGCAACTTAATGGGTCAGCCCGTGGATAATTTTGATCCTCCAAGCTCTGCTTGGAGAGACGCTCCTCTCAAAGGGCGTCTTTCTTATAACCGTACACCACTTTTTGAATACCTTCTTGGGTACAGGTTTAACTCTTGGTTGAAGCTGGCTTTATCTTATCAATACCAAGGAGGTATTACCATTCAAAGTAAAGCCGTTTCTGCGTTTACTATTGGAGGAGGCCCTCGTTTTTCTGCTTTTATAAAGTTTAGTTCAAACCTCAGCTTAAATGCTTTGCTAGCTAAATTTTATCTTGAGCTGCCTTTTGCAATGGTTTGGAGAAGCCTTTCAATAAATCCTTATTTAGCATTTGGTGTCGGACCTGGCTCGCAGAGCTGGACTCAAACTCAAACATATAACATGGAAGGTAATACATTTTTTTCAAGTGAAGTACTTTACCTCCAACAAAAGACTTCATTTAATGCTGTTTGGATGACTGATCTTGGGCTTCAAATGCAAAAAGCGGCTTCTACAAATCAATTTTCAGTGGTTATGGGCTGTAAATATAATCAGTGGGGCCAGGCTAGAAATATTGGCCAAATGTCTCAGCAAGGTGCACACAAATTAGCCCTTACGCACCCATTTAGGATTCGAACCATTTACCAGTTTGCTCCCTATTTGGGTTTTCAATGGAATTTTTTACCGAACCTATCCGCTGGACCAACTTATAAATTAAAAGGGAAAAATCCTAAAGTATGGCTTCCCTACTGGGTCGCTTCAAGCGAATTTCAATGCCCAAGCAATGTTTGGACTCAGTTTAATGCAGGGATAGGTTTTTTATATTTCGGTGGATTACGAGGAAATTTGATGGGGCAGCCTGTTCTTAATTTTGCTCCTGCATCCAGCTGGAGGGATGCTCCATTTAAAGGGCGTCTCTCTTATAAGCGAACTCCTCTTTTTGAATATCTGTTAGGTTATCAGTTTAATTCTTGGTTGAAACTCGCCCTTTCTTATCAACACCAAGGAGGAGTGGCAATTCAAAGTAGAGCCCTCTCTGCTTTTCCACCACAAAACAACTTAGGAGATTCAGCTTATGTACAATTCTCTTCAAACCTCAGCTTAGATGCAATACTTGCTAAGGTTTATTTTGAACTTCCCTTTGCAATGATATGGAGAAATCTCTCAACCAACCCTTATTTAGCAGTGGGTGTAGGGCCTGGTTGGCAAAGCTGGAGTCGAATTCGGGTAAATTACTCAAATGGAGCTAATTTTTATCAAGGTGCCTCTCTTCCACTTCATCAGAAAATTTCTGCTAATGCAGTATGGATGGTGGACACGGGGCTACGTATGCAAAGTGCCTCTATAGCAAATAGGTTTTCAGTGGTTATGGGTTGTAAATACAATCAATGGGGGCAAGCTAGAAGCATTGGTAAAATGTCTCAGCAAGGGGCACACAAATTAGCTCTAACTCAGCCGCTCAGAATACGAACAGTCTATCAGTTTTCCCCTTACTTAGGAGTTCAATGGAATTTTTCAACAAAGCAATATTCTAAGTCACCTTATAAATTAAGAGGAAAAGGTCCTAATGTATGGGTTCCTTACTGGGTTTCTTCGAATGCATTTCAGTGCCCAACAAATATTTGGGTTCAATTTAATACAGGGGTCGGATTTTTATATTTATCAGGAATTAAAGGTAATCTGATGGGCCTGCCTGTTCTTAATTTCTCTACAGTTGATTCTTGGCGAGATGTCCCTCTTAAAGGCTGCTTTTCGTATAACCGAACTCCTCTCTTTGAGTACCTGCTAGGTTATCAGTTTAATTTTTGGTTGAAGCTCGCCCTTTCTTATCAACATCAGGGTGGGATTATAATACAGAGTAAAGCCCTCTCAGCTTATCAAGCGCCAGGTGCTACTGATTCAGGCTTTGTGCAATTTACATCAAACCTTAGCCTTGATGCACTTTTAGCTAAGGTATACTTTGAACTTCCTTTTGCAATGATTTGGAGAAATATTTCAACCAACCCTTATTTAGCAGTGGGTGTGGGACCAGGCTGGCAGAGTTGGACTAAAATTGAAGTCGACTATATGAGAAGGAATACTACCGTTAACTTAGAATCTCTTCCTCTTCGTCAAAAAATTTCGGCAAATGCTGTTTGGATGATAGACATGGGGCTTCGCTTGCAAAGTGCTTATCCAAATAGCTGTTTCTCTGTGCTGCTTGGTTGTAAATACAACCAGTGGGGACAGGCTAGAAGTATGGGTAAAATGTCTCAGCAAGGAGCTCATAAAATTGCACTTGGGCATCCTTTAAGGATTAAAACTATTTATCAGTTTGCTCCCTATTTAGGTGTTCAATGGAACTTCTAATTCTACAGGCAAGCGTCTCTCTATAGAAAAAGTAATAGATTTAGGAACTAATTTCTAATCTATTACCTCCTCCCTTTTTTAAAAAAAAGATTGTTTTTTTTAAAAAAATATGGCCTATTAATCTATTCATTAAAAATGAGAGGTCAAATGCAGTCTTTAAGGTTAATTTTCGTAGTGTTTGTTGTAGGAGCTTTTTCAAGCTCTTCAGTTTTTGCAGATGAAAAAGTTCAAGAGGTTGCTCCTCTAGAAGTTTCGATTCAAGCACCCACTCGAACAGAAACAAAAACTTCAAATGTACCTGCAGAAGTCCAAAAAACAACTGTTGTAAGTGAAATAGAGACATCATCGAATTTATCTCAGGGAACAACTCCTAAACCAGAAGAGTCAACTCATCTTCCTGCTTTAACAGAAACGAAGACCTCTAGTGAGCCTAAAGAAGCACAAAAGCCTGCTCCACTCAAAAAAATAGAGACTCCAACAA
>CAYGMF010000022.1:12893-22420 GCA_964351075.1 uncultured bacterium | reverse complement strand
CCACCAGAACAACTTCAAATGGTTCGCTATGTTCCACTAAATGGCAACGGTACAGTAGCTGTATATACTCCAAACGAAGCTCATATAAAAGCAGCTCTAGCAAAAGGGGCCAAAAAGGCTGCTTGGTTCACTTGCAGCACAGCTTACTATGCATTAGGTATAATTCCTGCTTTAGCTCTTGCTACAAAACTCTATTTTGTGGCCCAAAGTTACTTTGACTTTGATGGGAGTGATGCACTGCATGAGGATTGTTTAGCTGCTAGCTTAGATAGTCGTAGCTTTTATGATGTTTGGAGCCCGGCTCCTCAAAGTTATGTAGACTGTATGGGCGCAGGGCTCTAATCAAAATTAGCGCAGCTGGTCTCTCTTTCTTTTTTTAAGGGCTTTTTGTTCAATTTCCCAATCCGCTTCTTTGGTATTTGATCGAATCGGCTTATCGAGCTTGTACTCGGTTTTCCCCTTTTTTTTCTTAGAAGAATGGGGCGATTTGTGCTCTGTATCATGATGTTTTTTTGAAAGTCTCATTTTTTGTCTCCTCTAAGTCTTTCCTTACCCATAGCATGGGATGATTTATCGAGCAAGAAACAGATTAATTCATTGGTAATTAAGCGATTATATAAATATAGAAAGCGTAACATAAAAGCAGAATGGCACCTGAGATACGGTTCAATCTTTTAGTAAAAAAGCTTAAGAGCCAGGCTAAAAGAGCAAATCCAAGCATAAAGGGCATATCTTGCACTAGAAATTTAGAAGAGAAGTAAATGGGGCTTACAAGGGTTACAACTCCAAGAACAAAGAGTATATTGAGGATGTTACTACCAAAGACGTTTCCAATGGCAAGGTTGGGTTTATTACGGTAGACCGCCACAAAGGAAGCTGCAAATTCTGGGAGTGAGGAGCCGATAGCTACGATCGTGAGTCCTACAACACGTCCAGAGATATTAAACTTTTCAGCAAAGCCAACGGCTCCTTTAACAAAGACATAACCTCCACAAACAACAACGAGTGCTCCTAAAAGAAGAAGAAGTAGACACCCTAGTTTTTTCATCCTTGTTAGATGGGCATCAGAGCCTTCTTCTACGCTACCATTTTTTCGAGCCTCAAGGACATGTTTACCGATATACAGAATAAGTAGAATCATGAGGGCAACTCCAATCCCTCGACCGATTTTTCCAAAGAGCATTACCACCCAGAGGGCTCCCGCTAAAATAATTCCAAGAGGTGCCTCAAATACTCTAATGTTTCGCTCTATCTCTATCGGTTTAAAAAGAGTTACAGCTCCCAAAATTAAACCAATATTCGCTACATTGGATCCAATGATGTTTCCAAGGGCCATATTGGCATTCCCTTCTGAAATTTGGGCAACTAAACTGCTCACCAACTCAGGAGCTGAAGTACAGAAAGCTACAATGGTTAAGCCTGTTACAAGGGGGGTCATTCCAAATGAGATGGCCAGTTTATTGGCATAGTGAACAAGGAGTTCGGCTCCTCCATAAAGAAGAAGAACTCCCACTACTAAAAGAACAATAATTAAAAAGATGCTCATAAGGTTTAGAGTTAACTCATTTTTGGTTTTTGAGATAGCTCTTTTTTTTAGCTCTCTGCTTATTTTTTATAATAATTTAAAAAAATAAATAAAAAAATTAAACTAAAACTAAAATAGTTAAATAAAATAAATTATTAAAAAATAATTACAAATTTGACAAAAAACTATTATTCCCTATTGTCGGGTTAGGGGGTAAGTCATGTTTAGAAGAAGTTCGATATCAAAGTGCCTGATGCTCTTAGCTTTAGTAGGTGTTTTTGGATTTAGGCCACTTATCGCAGAGAATAATAATGCTTATTATTACACTTATCCAACTAGTCATCTATCTAAACCTGTGTGGTTTCCAACAGCTAAACTGCAAAGTCCCTCAAGCGTGTTCTTCGCATTTAACATAGGAGTTGGCTTTCTCTATTTTAATAAAGTGAGAGGAAACTTAACTCCTGCTCCCAAAGCGCTATTTTCTGATTATGCAGGCGCTGATTTTGGAGAGATCAAGAAGTTTGGATACAATAGGACTCCTGTTTTTGAAGCAAATTTAGGGACTCGCATTCGCCCTTGGCTTCGAGTCGCTCTCACTTACTATGGACAATCCGAAGTAAGTATAGAAAGCAATTTTAATAGTTCAATTGCAACAGGATCAAGCAATGACCCTGTTTGGGCCACTTTTCGATCGAATCTGCAACTCTACGGGCTCTTAGGCAAATGTTACATAGAGAATCCTTATGCTCTTGTTATAGGATCGTGGGCTACAACTCCTTATTTAGCGCTTGGAGTGGGACCTAGCTGGCAAAGCTGGACGAATATCAGCGTCTATGAAATGGTCATTAAGTCTGGGACCTACACCTCATCAGTCATCTCATTAAGACAAAAGATCAGCGCTAATGCAAGTTGGACAGGAGAGTTGGGCTTTAATTTTAAGCCTGCGACGCCTGAGGCTCCATTGAGCATACGAATTGGGTGTAAGTATATAGACTGGGGACAGGCAAGACAGATGGGTGTTCTTCAAGAGCAAGGAGCGAAAGTAGCCCCTTTTAAACCTATCTCCGTTAAGAAAGTCTATTCTTTTGTTCCCTTTATAGGGGTGCAATTTAACTTCTAAAGTATTTGCATCATTCTAGTGGATTCCTCTATCATCGGCTAGAATCCATTTTTAAAGACTTTAATTTTAGATGAAAACTGCACTTATTTTATCCCTATTTTTTTCATTTTCCCATTTGAAAGCAGCACCTGCAACTTCAAATATACAATCACCCTCCACAACTTCAAGTGAGATCGACTTAAAGACGCAGATGCCAAAAAACATCCAAAAGCAAACAGGGGTGAATAAAATGAGCGCTGAGCAAATCAAAGGTCTACAAACTTGGATCTCTGATTACGTCCAAAAAAAGGCCACTCCTCAAGACACTGTGAAGCCCAACCAAGTCTCTGTTGTGTTAAGTGAAGGGCAATACGTGAAACTTGGCAATGGTGATGTGTGGACGGTTAGCCCTAATGCTTGGCTCTATACCTATTACTGGCAAAAGGGAGATCCCATTGAGATTGGAAAATCAGGTGATGTTTTGTTTCCGGTTCAGTTAACAAACAGCGATTCAGGGCAGTCAGTGAATGCTCAAAAGCCATCTAAGCAAGTCTCTAGTGCCTTCACGCAAAGTTATCAAATCACAAAGATTTTAGAAGATGGCCAATTTGTGGAGCTTAGTAATGGCTCTACTTGGCAAGTGGAACCTTCTACTCGCTATATGGTGCAGGGGTGGTCTGTTGGGAACACTGTCTTTGTAGTCAAACAGTCCTTGTCTACAGGAGTGCCTTACCAGCTTTATAATGGAGATACCGCAAGGAGCGTCTTTGTAGAGCAAACAAGAGCTGCATCAAAACCTCAAAAGAAAAGACAACCTGTGTCCACACAACAAAGTTCAACAAATGCTAGCCAAAATATACCTCAAGAACCTCAAGGTTAATACCTTTATCGGGGTTAGAGACCATGAGAAACTGAAAAAACAACCTCTTATTTTTGACCTCACCTTGTCTTACTCTATTGAGATGGCTCTACGAGGAGATCATCTCAAAGATACCGTTGACTACTCAAAAGTCTGCGCAAGTGTAATTGAGTATGCTGAAAACTCCAGATTCCACCTTTTAGAGACTCTAGGAGTTGAACTTGCAAAACATCTTGTTCAAAATTTCTCCGTCGACTCGGTCCTTGTTAACATTCAGAAACCTTTCGCATTGAAAGAGTTAGCGGATGTTTCTTTTGAATATTTCCACAAAGCTTGAGATAAATTAACCATTTCTCTAAACTAAATTTAGCAGAATAAGCATAGGAGTGCTAATTTATGAATCCACAATTTACAGAGTCTATGACAGCGGCATTTGAGCTTGCCCTTTCAAGTGCCAAAGAAAGCCATCATACTGAGCTTACAGATTTCCATTTACTTCAGGCGCTTTTGTCTGATGAGAGCGGATATTTTGTAACGATCCTTAAAGACCTCGGAATTGATGCTAAAGATTTAGAAAAAGCGGCTCAAAGTGAACTTGAAAAGCTTGCGACCACCGAAGATGCAAGCTATGAGCCAAGGCCATCTACTTCGTTTCATGAGCTTTTGAAAAAAGCGCAAGAGTGGAGTCAAAAATGGGAAGATAGTTATATCAGCCCTGATCACTTTTTAGTCTCTTTTGTAGAGCTTAATCGAGAACCTCTCACAAGCTTTACTCGAGCTAAAAAGCTTACTTTAAAACAAATTATTGATCTCATTCAAAAAATTAGAGGAGGAAGACATATGGACTCGCCATCAGCAGAAACAGCCTTCAAAGCGTTAGAGAAGTACTGCAAAAATCTAACTCAACTTGCCAAAGACGGGAAATTAGATCCTGTCATTGGAAGAGATGAGGAAATACGTCGCACCATTCAAGTTCTAAGTAGGAGAACCAAAAACAACCCGATGCTCATTGGGGAGCCTGGTGTAGGAAAGACTGCAATTGCGGAGGGTCTTGCCCTCCGAATTATTCAGAAAGATATTCCAG
Organism: uncultured bacterium; assembly: GCA_964351075.1. GTDB lineage: Bacteria > Chlamydiota > Chlamydiia > Chlamydiales > JAAZZY01 > JAJACV01. The sequence goes on along the minus strand of CAYGMF010000022.1, from coordinate 17,853 downwards.
ATTCATTAGTAGGTAAACAACTGTTTGCTTTAGACATGGGTAGTTTAATTGCAGGGACTAAATATCGAGGGGAATTTGAAGAACGCCTCAAAGGAATTTTAAAAGAGGTTGAGAAAAATGAAGGGCAAGTGATCCTATTTATTGACGAAGTGCATACCCTTGTAGGTGCTGGAGCTACAGATGGCGCTATGGATGCAGCTAACTTACTCAAGCCTGCTCTTGCAAGAGGGACACTACACTGCATTGGCGCAACGACTTTAAATGAGTATCAAAAATACATCGAGAAAGATGCGGCGCTTGAGCGGCGTTTTCAACCAGTGATGGTGCAGGAACCTAGCGAGGAAGATGCTATTGGAATTTTAAGAGGGCTAAGAGAGCGCTATGAAAACTTTCATGGTGTTCGGATCACTGAAAATGCCCTAACAGCTGCTGTTCACTTATCCCAAAGATATATAGCGGATCGATTTTTACCTGATAAAGCTATTGACCTGATTGACGAGGGAGCCTCTATGATACGGATGCAAATGGGGAGCTGCCCACTTCCTATTGACCAACTTAAAAGAAACCTGTCTACGCTAATAGTCAAGCAAGAAGGGCTTAAAAGAGAGAATGGAAAGGAGCCCTCTAAATCTAAAAAGCTGAAAAAAGATATTGAGGAAACCCAGGAAAAATTAAGAACTTTAGAGGCGCAGTGGGAACAAGAAAAAGCTCTTTTAGATCAGCTTAAAGAGAAGAAAAAAGGGCTTGAGCAATTAAAGTTTCAAGATGAGGAAGCAGAGAGAGTTGCAGACTTTAATAAAGTAGCAGAGATTCGCTACAGCCAAATTCCTGCTATGGAAAAAGAGATTGAAAAGCTACACCTTGAGCTTACAAAACTACCAAACCGTCTTTTACAAGAAGAGGTTGATGAAAATTTAATCGCCCATATTGTGGCGAAATGGACACAGATCCCCGTTCAAAAAATGCTTGAGGGAGAAGCTGAAAAGCTCCTTCATCTAGAGGAGGATTTAAGTTTACGCGTTGTTGGACAGCCACTAGCTATAAAAGCTGTAAGTGAGGCTATTCGATGCTCAAGAGCAGGTCTTCAAGACCCTTCTCGCCCTATTGGAGCTTTTCTGTTTATGGGTCCTACAGGAGTTGGAAAGACAGAGCTTGCAAAAGCTCTTGCTGAGTTTTTATTTAACAATGAAGAGGCTATCATAAGACTTGATATGTCTGAGTATATGGAAAAGCACAGTGTTTCTAGACTAATTGGCTCTCCTCCAGGATATGTCGGCTATGATGAGGGCGGGCAACTCACTGAAGCGCTAAGGCGCAAACCGTATGCTGTTGTTCTTTTAGATGAGGTTGAGAAAGCCCATTCAGATGTTTTTAATATTTTACTTCAAATTTTTGACGACGGGAGAATTACAGATAGTAAAGGCCGCGTTGTAAATTGTAAAAATGCACTTTTTATTATGACTTCAAACCTGGGCTCTTCAGAGCTTTTAAAAGCGATGCAATCAGATTCTAGCTTAACGCAAGGAGAACTTCTTAAAACGATCGATCCCATTTTAAAAGGTCACTTTAGACCTGAGTTTCTCAATAGATTAGATGACATCCTCCCCTTCTCTCCATTAAAAGAGAAAGATATGGCAGGAATTGTCAAGATACAACTTGCGCTTCTTCAAAAAAGGCTGCAAGATAAAGACATTACAATCAGTTATGACAAAAATGCGATTGAGCATTTAGCGCATAAGGGATATGACAAAGACTTTGGAGCGCGTCCTTTAAAGCGTTTGATTCATCAAAAAGTAACAGTCCCTCTCTCTAAAGATCTTCTTTCAGGGAAAGTGAAACCTCAATCCCATTTAAGTCTATCTATGGAAGGAGATAAGATTGCGTTCATTAAAAATTAACGTTTGGAGACTTTATTCAAACCATTTAGTGCAGCGATGCGGTACCCTTCAGCAAAGGTTGGGTAGTTGAACACTTGATCGGTAAAAAAATCGATTCGAGAGTTAAACATCATTGCCATTTGACCGATGTGAATCACTTCAGAGGCGTTTCTTCCAATGATATGGACTCCTAAAATTTCTAATGTTTCGGCATGGAAGATAATTTTAAACATCCCCATATCATTGGAACCATAGATGTGACTTGCAGCCATTTCGTAGTAATAGGCGCGACCTATTTCATAGCTATACCCTTTTTGTTTAACTTGTTCTTCTGTGAGTCCACAGGAAGAGATTTCAGGGATGGTATAAATTCCAAGCGGATAGACTTCAGGAAAGTAATGGGTTTTTTCACCACAAGCTTTTAACGCAGCAAGTCTTCCTTGCTCCATACTTGTTGAAGCTAAAGAAGCGCCTCCTATCACATCGCCCACAGCAAAAATGTGCGGCTTAGAAGTCTGAAAGATTGCGTTTACTTCAACATATCCTCTTGCGTTGAGGCTGAGACCTGCATTTTCAATTTTAAGATCTGAAACATTGGCTTCTCTACCAAGAGCATATAAGAGAAGCTCTGCTTCAACAACTGTTCCATCCTCGCAGGTTACTTCAACTCCCTCAGTAGTCGCTCCAATTGTCTTAATTTGTTTCTTCCCTAAAAAGGAAAGTCCTATATGACTTAAGCCATTTTGCAAGTGAATTCCTATTTCGCGATCTAAGTAAGAGAGCATATGGTCTTTTTTGTCGATGACAACTACCTCACTTCCAAGAGCTGCAAAAAAGCTTGCATACTCAGATCCAATTATCCCCCCACCTAAAACAATCATTTTTTTAGGAATATACCCTATTTTTAAAAGGCTTGTAGAATCTAAGATTTTTGAATCATCAAATGGAATATGGTTGGGGTTTCTTGGTTTAGATCCCGATGCTAAAATAATTTGTTCACACTTCACACGGTATTTCAGATCTCCATCAGCTCCAAGCACTCTTATAACATATTCGCTTTCAAACTCAGCATGTCCATATAAAATTTGAATGTGATTTTTATGAAACTGCCTCTTTATGATAGCTTCTTCAGTTTCAATGACCATGCGGACTCTAAAATTTAAGTCATTAATTGAAATGTCGCCAAAATTGTACTCTTTTGAATAAAAACTCCTTAAATAGAACTCGCTTAAGTCTAAGATAGAAGCTCTTAGCGTTTTTGATGGAATAGTACCTGAATGCAAACAAGCTCCACCTAAAAAACCCTCTTTTTCTATCACAGCAACAGATTTTTTTAATTTTGAAGCCTGAATAGCCGCTTTTTGGCCTGCAGGACCTGATCCAATTACGAGTAAATCAACAGATAAGTTTTCCATAAACCATTTATAGTTAGCTTGTTAACTATATACTACCCCCTCTTAATCCTCATACTGCCAAGATAATTTTTCTTGTGCAATAACAAAGAAGATGGTACCCTTATGCCTTCATTTTTATTTGGAGAAGAGACATGTCAAAAGTTTGCGAAGTCACAGGAAAAAAACCTGTAAAAGGAAGAAGCATTATCCGTCGAGGTATCGCCAAGAAAAAGAAGGGAATCGGTCTAAATACAACAGGTATTTCTCTAAGACGTTTTCTGCCAAACCTCTTTAAAAAGCGTTTCTGGTTTGCTGAAGAAAAACGTTTTATCACCCTAAAGCTTTCTACGAACGCTATTCGTACGATTGATAAGAAAGGTTTAGCTGCGGTGGTCCGCGAATTACGTGCAAAAGGCAAAAAAATCTAACCTTGTTTAGAATTTCTTTAATCTATTTTTTAGACGTCATCGACTTTCTTATCAAACAGAGCTATTTCTTTTTGCTCTTTTGTCTTAAGGAAGTCTTCGTCAAACGTGTCGTCTTCAAATCTCTTTTTAAGAAACTATTTAATAAAAAATAAAAAAGCTTTTATCCTCTTAGCATGAACGTATCTAGAATACTTTTCGTGCTAGCTATTGCTTTTACTTCTCTTTTTGTTCACGATTTATTTTACTTCCCTCTCCCCACTCAAACTAAAAGGATAAGGCTCTATACGAACCAAGAACGCATTGATCTTAAAAGAAGTTTGATCCATGCATTTTCAAAAGCTCAGAATGAAATTATCATTTCAGTCTACTCATTTACAGATAAAGAGATCATCAAAAAGCTCAATCAAAAAGCTGAAGAAGGGATTAAAATTCATATTGGAGTCGATAAGAAACAACACCGTAGTTTATCTAAAAAGCTCTCTAATAAAATTGAATTAAGAACGCGTCCCCAAAAGGGACTTATGCATGAAAAAATCTTCCTTGTAGATGATACTGTTTTCGTTGGGTCAAGCAACTTAACTACCACATCACTTAGAATGCATGACAATCTGATGGTTGGCCTTTTCAACCCTCCTCTTAAAGAGGCTTTAAAAAGTTATTTGGTTGAAGAACTCCCTTTTACTAGGTTTAATCAAGAAGGGTTAGAATTTTACTCCCTCCCATCAGAGGCTGCTCTTAAGCGTATAATGGCTTTAATTAAAAATTCCAAGAAGAGTCTAGACATCGCTTTATTTACTTTTACACACCCTTTAATTGCCGAGGCTGTTATTCAAGCGCATCTAAGAGGGGTTAAAGTACGCGTTGTTTTTGATTACCTCTCTCATAAGGGAGCGAGTAGATTTGTTGTAGAAAGTCTTAGAGAGGCTAACATCCCTATTTTTCATAATAGAGGAGTGCAACTGATGCATCACAAAATGGCTTTAATTGATCAAGATGTTTTAGTAATCGGATCTACGAACTGGACAAAAAGCGCTTTTACTCGTAATCAAGATGATCTTTTGATTCTCTCTTCTTTAAACAAAAGGGAAACTAAAAAAATAAGAAAGATTTTTAGACACTTATTTTGGGAGAGCAAACAAATTCTTTAAGGGCTTGTGCGAACTGAGCGCTCTAGAAGCTCGGCAACTTGTTTTAGTGGACCTATTTTAGCAAAGTCCAGATCCACCCAAACATGGGGGTGCTTTTCTTCTTGAACTTGCTT
>CAYGMF010000022.1:11224-12793 GCA_964351075.1 uncultured bacterium | reverse complement strand
TCGCCAAACTCTTTTTCAATATCAGCTGCAGATAGAAGCGATCTTTGACCTGATCTATTCGCTGAAGTTATAGCAAGCGGCCCGTATTCCTTGATTAATTTACGAGTCGCGTCATTTTGAGTCACACGAAATGCAGCTGTAGGTAAATTAGCTCTTAAAAGCCCTGACACTTTCTTTTCATTAATAGGAAGAACGAGTGTTAAAGGACCTGGCCAAAAAGCATGCATCACCTTCTCTAAATCAAAAGGGATGTGACTTAAAAAGGGAAGAATTTCTGATGACTCACTTGTTTGTATGACAAAAGGCTTATCCGTTGAGCGTCCTTTTAGATTATACAGTTTTAAGATTCCTTCTTCAGAATACATGTCCACTGCCATTCCAAAAACAGTTTCTGTAGGAACTCCAATGATTTCTCCTTGTCTAAGAAGGTCTTTAGCTTTTTTTAATTTAATGTGCATCTATTTATAAAGTGTAGTTATTAAATACTATTGTCTCTTAATAGAGTTGTTTTATCAAGGTGAAAAAAAAATTGAAAGAAGAAATAGCTTCAAAAGCAAAAAAGTGATAGAAAAAAATTTAACTTAAAAAAAGATCTCTATGACCCTCTTCTCCTTAGTCTTTTCTCTCTTCCTTATTATGGACCCCTTAGGGAACATTCCTCTATTTGCTGTCATCTTAGGGCCCTATGACCCAGTTCACCAAAGACGGATTATCTTGCGAGAGATGCTCATTTCACTCGGGATTTTAATAGGATTTGAGTTTCTAGGGGCTTGGATTTTAGAGCTGCTTAATATTTCGATCCCCGCGGTTCAAGTAGCCGGTGGAATTATTCTCTTTGTTATTGCTCTCGGTATGATTTTCCCCACCTTAGACACCTCTCATGGGTATTCTGCAGCTGGAAACGAGCCCTTTATTGTCCCCCTCTCTGTACCTCTTATAGCAGGACCTACGATTTTAGCTGCTATCATGGTTTATAGCAGACAGTTTCAAAATCACTGGATCATGCTCGTTGCAATCGTAATAGCTTGGGGAGTCTCAACGCTCATTCTAATTTTCACTCCCCTGCTCAAGCGAATTTTGAAAGATCAAGCGATGGTAGCAGTCACCCGGTTAATGGGGCTTATTCTAACCTTCATCTCTATTCAAATGCTTTTAGCTGGGATTCAGGGGTTCTTTGCGAAGGTCTAAATTTGTTTATTTTAATACATGGCAGGAAAAACCGATTCGCCACTCTGTGTAGCTTTGGTTTGTACCAGTAAACGTACCTGTTCCGAGTACATCTTGCTTCTTGAATTCACGAGCAACTTCTTGGAGTGTTGAAGATCTTTTTAAAGCGCCAGCCGTATCTTTAAGCCAGTTCTCTATAGTAAATGCAGTTTTTTTTCCATCATGTAAATCGAATAGCCCTCCATTCACTGTATTGGTCTCTTGCTGTGACGGAAAGTAGCAATATGCAACCTCCCAGCTGGCCCCTTTGAAATCGGGATATATCTCAACCTTTTGATCATAGAAGTATCTATCACAATAGCCTGTAGGGTCCAATTCAGCTAAAACTCTTTGATAAAAATA
>CAYGMF010000022.1:3687-11124 GCA_964351075.1 uncultured bacterium | reverse complement strand
TTGTTAAGTAGGTCTCTAAAAGAATAACCTTGACCTTTAGGTAAGGGATTAAGTTTATCTACAGGAATTTCTGAAGACTGAGAACTCGCTAGCATATAGCAGACAGTAGCTGTTGTTAAAACGCCTAAAGCTACTTTTGTGGTTTTTGGATAAGTATCCGTAACCTCTCGAGTTTTACGATAAGCTTGATTAAGTAAACTTGAAGTCCCTCTAAAAAGAGTAGTTGCTATACCTTGCATTTTTTCATTCCTTTATAACTTTAATAAATTACAGAACTGTGGGTTCTCTTGAGCTTTCATCAAAGAGATGAACCTTTCAGAAACATACCCATCAAAGTCCCTAAAAAGAGTCTTTACGTTGTCCTCTGCTTGCGGAGGAAGTAAGCATACCATTTTATGAGAATCTGAAACAAGTGTCAGTTTTTCTCTACAATAGTAGTTAGACCACAAATGTGAAATAGGCCCTTGACCTCTGCAGATATATTCGACAGAAGATTTTTTTACTTTTCCTGCACGAAAAATCTCTTTTAAACTCGATGGTCTTAAACATAAATAATAGGTAAGAGCAAGTCCGAGAACAGCTAAAGCAGTAGCACCTGCTTTAGCTGTTTTGGGCCTTCTCTCAACAAAGTTCGAAACTTGCGCGCAAGCTTCTGAATATAAATTCTGAACTTGTGAAATCATAATCTTCCTATTAGTAAGCGTTAGACTTTACGCTATCTCTTTCAAAAAGTCGTTATAGAGCTCTACGCACTTCTCAGAAAGTGTCTTTGCAATTTCAGAACCCTTAACATAGGCTTTCTTTGCAAGAACAGTGCCATTTGCATAAGCTTTATCAGCAAGTTCTGAACCTTTTACATAGGCTTGTCCTGCAAGGACCTTACCACTCTTATAACATTTATCAGCGAGCTCTAAACCTTTTACATAAGTGTTTCTTGCAACTGGAGCTGCCTTAGCATATGTCTCACTTGCAAACTCTGAGGTGCGAATAGCACCCTGTTCAGCAAGCTCTAAACCTCTAAGACAAACCTTGTCTGCAACCTCAAGCCCATTAGTAAAAGCAACTGCACCATTAACATAAGCTCTTCCTGCTAAGTCTGAACCTTTAACATAAACTTTTGATGCAAGCTCTACAGCTTTTGTATACGCCTCTGAATCTGTTTTATGAACACTACCAACCATCTTCTTTACCTCTTTTTTACTAGTTAATTTTAATACTGTTAACTATAAACATGAATCATTAAGACTTTATAAAGATTAAACTAGTAAGACAAACTAAATTTAAATAAAAAATTGAATATTTATTTTAAGGCGCTACTACCCCTCGTCCCTAGAAAATCTTATATAAATTATTTTATTCTAACCAAAAGGAAGTGCAGTTTAAAATTGAGAAAAAGGTCTCAAATTGCTAAATTGGTCCTCCCATTACAAAAAGAGCAAATATGTACGGAAGAAACGACCCTTGCTGGTGCGGCAGTGGAAAGAAATGGAAAAAATGTCATTACCCCCAACTTCCAACGAAAAAGCACTCTGAGCTTGCTTTAGAGTACTACAAGAAGTATCAAATTCGCCTAAAGACCCCTGAGGAAATCAAAGGGATTAGAGCTGCTTGCGCCCTTGCTGCTAAGGTGCTCAAAAAGACCTGCGAGCATGCCAAAATAGGGATGACGACTAGAGAGCTCAATGACTATGCACATAAGCTCACTGTCGCTGCTAAAGCGGTTCCAGCTGCTTTAAATTATGGAGAGCCTCCCTATCCTCGAAGTATTTGCATCTCATTAAATGAAGTGATTTGTCATGGCATTGCAGATGAGCGTGTTTTAGAGGAAGGAGACATTGCCAATATCGATGTTGCGGTTATCTTAGATGGCTATTATGGAGATTGCAGCGCTATGGTGGTCATGGGCGAGACGACAAAAGAGAGACAGCTTGTTGTAGATGTCGCCTATGAGTGCTTGATGCGCTCAATAAAAATACTAAAGCCTGGAGTCCTTCTTTCTGAAATTGGACGGATCATCACTGACTACGCCACTGAAAAAAAATGCAGCGTGGTTCACCAGTTTGTTGGTCACGGCGTTGGTATTTCATTTCATGAAGCTCCTCAAATATTACATTCTAAGAATAACCTTCATATTCCTTTGGCTGCAGGAATGACCTTTACAATAGAGCCTATGATTAATGCGGGTAAACCTGAAGGTGTGATCGATCGAAAAGATGGTTGGACAGCTAGAACAGTTGATGGGAAGGCTAGTGCTCAATGGGAACACACGATTCTCATCACAGATGAAGGACACGAGATCCTTACGTAGAGGAAGTAGATTCCAATTCTTTCATAAGCTTTAAAACAAGAGCATTTAAGACTTCAACTTCCGCTTCCATACACTGAATTTCTACAGCTTTTAAAGAGAGGTCTTCTTCTAGAGCTCGCTCTATAGAAGACTCATTTAAGTTCTGATGCTCAGCTTGTTTAGAGCGCTTAGACTCTTCAGTCTCCGCCTTATAGAGCTCACGTCTTGCCTCTTCCAATGCTTCATGTTTCTCATCAAACTGCGATCTTAGCTGCTTATAAAGCGCTTTAGTTTGATTTAAAGTTAAAAGGTCTCGAGAGAGGTCTGTTGGAAAAGCTGAAAAGTCAAAGCGTTTAGATCTGTCCCCTTTTAAGAGTTGCTCGACCTGTAATAGCCAATGCTTTGGCGATTCAGTAGCTGAAACAGCAGCTTTTTTGAGCCGCTCTTTATCTAGACTTGCTTGGTAGAGAGCAAACCTTGTCTCATTCAATTTTTTCAATTCATCAAATTGCTTACGGACAAGCTCATCTTCTTTTGAACGCGCCTCTTCCAACTCAATGAGCCGACATTCATATTGCTCTACTAGAGACTCTTTGTCTTGCGTAAGGGAGTCTATCTGCGCCTCTTTTCTCTCTAAATTATTTTGCTGTCTCTCTAGCTCTTGGGATTGGTTTTTAAGCTGAATTTCAGTAGTTTTAAGAGTGTTCTCTAAATTTGAAACCGCTTGCTCAGACTTTAACTCTATAGTTTTCATTTGCAGCTTTTTTTCTTCAATTTTAGATCTTGCTACCGTTAGGTCTTGAGTCGTGTCTCTAAGTTTTTGGTTCAGCTTTTGAATTTGAAAGTCCCTTTCATTTAAACCACTTTTAATAGTGAGGACTTCGTGTTCTTTTTGGTTAATTGCTTGTAGAAGGGTGTTTATTTCATCTTTTTGTTTTTTAAGGTCTTGTTCTCTTAGATGTAGTTTTTCGTGGAGCTCTTGAATCGAGGATACTTTTTGTCTAAGTGCTTCTTGCATATTCTGAAAAGCTTTTTCTTTCTTAGCAACCTTGTCATCTAAGTCAATTTGTTGTTGATGCTCATCATCGAGGCGGTCATTTAAAAGAGCTATCTCTTCTTCTTTCTGTTGTAAGTTCCCTTTCAATAGCTCAAGATCACGTAAAATAGAGTGCTCTCTATCTCCTTGGCTTTGTTCGAGCTTGCGCTCCACAGTTTTAGAATACTCAGTTGCTTTTAAAGTAGACTGCTCGAGTCCTGAAATTTCTCGGGCTTTATTTTCTACTTCTTCTAAGAGAGCTTGGTTTGCAGATTGTTCACCTTCCAGTTCTGCGCGCAGTGCTGCAGACATCTTTTCTAGTGAATTAAGCTCTTCTTGTTCTCTCTTTAAAGACTCGCTCTTTTTTTCGAGCTGGTTTTGAAGCTCGGCTTCCTCATACTTCCAAGTCTCTTCAGAGACCTTCATTTTTTCGTCTAAATCGATCAAATTATCTAAACGGCTTTGAGACTCTAGGTGAAGTTTTAAAAGAATATTTTTAATCTCCTCAAACCCCATAAAAGTAGTAAAAAGGCCCAATCCAAGGCTAAAAGCGGCCCCTATTTGCCAAAGACGCTCCTGAGGGAGAAATAATGGGTAGAAGATAACAAGGAGCAGTAAGAGTCCCCCTATAGCTCCAGCAAAGCCTTTCCATCTCCACTTCCAGGATAGAGGGAGGCCTACTAAAGGCATGAGAAATAAGTAACCACTTTTGGGCGATCCTTTTAAAAGAGTACAAAAAAGAGTTAACAAAATTATTAGGGGGCCTACCAGCCCTAGAAACTGGAAACGGTCTTGAATTTTTTTTTGATTTTCTTCCACGAATTCTCGCCTTTATTCAAATTTTTATTTTAATTTCATGAGCTTTGAAAAAGTTCTTTTATTTATCTACTGCAAACCTATATACAGTTTCAAAAAAAAATGCAATCTAAAGCCTTTTTTTTAAAGCTCTCAATTAAAGAATACTCTATTTGAGACTGAAATATTGGGGGCTTGCTTTAAAGCCTGCATTTTGATATAATTGTTTGTAGTAACCAATTGGTTGACTAAATAGTCTTAATTTAAATTTGTCTAACTTTGTAAGGGAGTATATTAAATATTTATGTCTCTGGATAAAAGTACTAAAGAAGAAATAACCAAAAAATTTCAATTACATGAAAAGGACACCGGTTCTGCCGATGTTCAAATTGCGATTTTAACGGAACGTATTACTGAAATTACGGACCACTTAAAAATAACTCCTAAAGATCACGCGTCTCGCCTAGCTCTATTAAAGCTTGTAGGTCAAAGACGTAAGCTGCTCGACTATCTTAACTCTACAGATACGAAGCGTTATCAAAACTTAATCAGCCGATTAAAGTTAAGAAAATAATTGACTCTAGAGCCTTTCAATTCTCTTTTTCTCATTGAAAGGCTTTTCTTATTTAAACCTATCCTATAAACTCTCTACCTTTACAAATCATCAGTACGTGTAAACTCGTCATGATGAAACTTATCAATTGGTTAACCGAAGGAATAAAAGATGACTGTAGAATTTCAGCAAGAAACGCTCGAGATCGAAGTGGGCGAATTAAAATTATGTTTTGAAACAGGGTGTATGGCACGCCAAGCAAGTGGTAGTGTACTCTTAAGAGCAGGAGACACCATGCTTTTCAGCGCAGTCACCACTAAGAAAGAGGCTTCTGATGATATTGATTTTCTTCCTTTGAGAGTTGACTATCAAGAAAAGTTTTCATCTGCTGGAAAGACTTTAGGCGGATTTATCAAAAGGGAAGGGAGACCTACTCAAAGAGAGACTTTGATGTCTCGCTTAATTGACAGGCCAATACGTCCCCTCTTTCCTAAAGGCTATTATAATGAAGTACAAATCGCAACACTTCTTCTCTCTTATGATGGTAATACATCTCCTGATCCTTTAGCTCTTTGTGCAACTTCAGCAGCTCTCTCTATTTCTGAAGCTCCTTTTGCAAATCCAATTGGGGCTGTAAGAGTCGGTTTAATTAATGAGAATTTTGTTATTAACCCAACTATGGAGCAGCAAAAAGAATCTACTTTAGACCTTCTTTTAGCAGGAACTAAAGACGCTATTTTAATGATTGAAGGGTACTGCGATTTCTTAACAGAAGATCAAATTATTGAAGCTATTGAAACAGGCCATGAGTCCATTAAAAAGATCTGCCACGCGCTTATTGGTTGGAAAGATAAAATAGGTAAGCCTCAAAACTTTGATTCTATCTCTGAAATTCCAGAAGAGCTCTACACAGAAATTAAAGAGCATGTGGGGTCTCGTTTAAAAGAGGCTTTAGCTCTTCGCGAAAAGCAACCTCGTGAAACTGCTATGAGTGATCTTAAAAAAGAAGTGATGACTCATTTCTTCCCAGAAGATGCTAAAGAGTTTAAATATAAAAAGCGCGACGTAGCCTTAGCTTATAAAGAGACCACTTCAAAGGTCATGAGAGAAGCTATTTTAGAAACAAATTCTAGACCTGATGGACGTAAAACAGATGAAGTAAGACCTATTCACATTAAGCAAGGTCTTCTTCCTAGAGCTCATGGAAGTTCTGTCTTTACTAGAGGTGAGACTCAAGCTCTTGGAATTGCAACAATTGGCGGACTCAACATGGGACAACGCTTTGAAACTGTTCATGAAGCAGACGTGGAGCACTTTTATCTACAATACTTCTTCCCTCCTTACTCTGTAGGGGAAGTTGGAAGAATTGGCCCTCCAGGACGAAGAGAAGTTGGACACGGTAAGCTCGCTGAAAGAGCGCTTAAGCCAGCACTTCCGACAAAAACAGAATTCCCTTATACGATTCGTTTAGAGGCTCAAATTTTGGAGTCTAATGGATCTTCTTCTATGGCTTCTGTTTGTGGTGGATCTCTTGCTATGATGGACGCAGGTATTCCAATTAGCAGACCTATTTCAGGAATTGCGATGGGACTAATCTTAGATGGAGATGATTTTGTCATTCTATCCGATATTACCGGTACAGAAGACGCCCTAGGCGACATGGACTTTAAAATCACAGGTGATAACGACGGAATTACAGCCTTCCAGATGGACATCAAGGTTGAGGGAATTACCCATGAAATTATGCGTAAAGCGTTAGAGCAAGCTAAAAAAGGACGTGGTGTTATCTTAGAGAAGATGATCGCTGTTTGTCCTACACACAAAGAAGAGCTTTCTCAATATGCACCACGCATCGTAATTCTGCAAGTCAAACCAAGTCAAATTGGTACTATTATTGGTCCTGGTGGAAAGCAGATTAGAGCGATCACCGAAGAAACAGGTGTTGACCTTGATATTGATGATGATGGAATCGTCCATATCACAGGGCTAGAACCTAAAGGCGTTGAAAGAGCTAAGCAAATCGTTGAAGATTTAGTAGCTGAAGTTGAAATTGGCGCTGTTTACGAAGGAAAAATTGTTTCCATCGTTAACTTTGGAATGTTTGTTCAGGTGATTGGTGGAAAGGAAGGCCTTTGCCACATCTCAGAAATAGCAAACACCCGCGTTGAAGACATCAGCGGCCTTTTCAAAGAGGGAGATCCTCTTAAAGTAAAAGTCCTCGATATCAATGATCGCGGTCAGATCAAGCTGAGCCATAAAGCGACGCTCGTCTAACTCATTTTTTAAGGCCTCAAAAGAGATCTCTTTTGAGGCTTTTTTATCCCTCTAAGCGAAAATAAAAAAATTATTTAACATTTGATTCTAAAATAAAAAACAAATTACACTCTTTATCAAATCTTAATTATTTAGAGTTAAAATTAAAGCCATCAAATCAATTATTAAGAGAAAGGAAAATAACATGCCCCGTATAGATTTAGCAGCAGGAGCAGCAGCTGCTGCCCGACTTGGTGAGACAGCTTTTAATTACGCACTAGAGCGAGGAACCCATTATCTAACAACTCCTGAAGGAAATGCTGCTTTATGGGGAGCAGCTAATGCTACAGGAGCCTTTATTGCGGACGCTGGTAAAGGCTATGCAAGGATGGCAGTTGGTATATCTGTCTATGGCTGGGTTTCTAAATTCACTACTGCCCTTACGCCTAACTTTAGCCTCCCTGGCTTGAGTATGAGGGAAAGTAATATTGGAGAGTTCAAGTTCGGAGGGGT
>CAYGMF010000022.1:0-3587 GCA_964351075.1 uncultured bacterium | reverse complement strand
CTAGACTTGAGGGAAAGACAGGTAGAACCCTCTATAAGTTGATTAACAAGTGCTTTGTGAAGAAGAGTCAAGAACTAGATGGAAAGCTTACTGAGGAACTTGTAGATAAGACTCTTAGACGCTTTTTAGAAAGTGAGAAGCAAATCGGAGCTGATGCGGCCTAAAGGCTTATTTAAAAGCCTTTAGGACTTCTTCTCGCCTAGGTATGGAGCTTTGAGCCCCTTGCTTTGAGACACAAAGAGCAGACGCTTTTGAAGCAAAATGCAAACATTCCTCGATTGATTTCCCTTCAAGCTTACCTGCTAAATAGTAACCGGTAAAGGTGTCTCCTGCACCGGTTGTATCGATAACATTTGTCTTATAGGCGGGGATGTCCCACTTTTTCTTTTGAAAGCGGTAAAGTACTCCCTTTTCACCTATAGTCACTATTAGTTCTGTTTTAGGATAGAGTTCAACAAGGGTGTTTAGCGCTTGATCTACCTGAGCTTTATGAGCTAGTGCTTTAGCTTCTGTTTCATTAACAATAAGAGTGTCGAGCAAGTGAAGAGGATACTTTAAGACTTCAGGTCCCATAGGAGCTGGATTAAAACAAACTTTAAGTCCTTTTTTATGCCCTTTTTCTATAAGTGAGTCGACTAAGTTGATTTCATTTTGTAAAAGAAGATAGTCTCCTTCTTCAAAGTGGCTTAAGGCCTCATCAATTTCTTCTTCCGTAATTTCTCGATTTGCCCCTGGAAAGATTAGAATAGCATTTTGTCCTTTAGGGTCTACTTGAATACAAGCATGACCATTAGGAGTTTTACTCTCTAAAATTGAATGAACATCTACCCCATCTTTCTCAAGCTGCTCTTTAAGCTTAGCCCCATCAGGTCCTATTTTTCCAGCGTGAGAAACTTTTGCTCCAGCTCTTGCAAGAGCAGTTGTTTGGTTAGCGCCCTTTCCACCTGAGAAAGTTTCACGTGTTTGGCTTGCGAGTGTTTCCCCTGGTTTAACAAAGTGTGGAACTTTGTAGACATAGTCAATATTTAAAGAGCCAAAGTTTAAAATTTTTCCACCCACAATTAACCTCCTATACCTACAAGTTTAGCAATTCCAATACTGACAAGTCCAAGCAAGTAAAAAAGAAACATGCCAAATAAGAGAGGCTTTACCTTTTCAACTTTGGCGAACTCCTTCCAAATAAATACGCCCCAAATAGCAGCAATAAGTGTTGCTCCTTGTCCAAAGGCATAAGCAATAGCAGGTCCTGCATTTGTGGAGGCTATAAGATTAAATGAGAGCCCAATGCACCAAATAAATCCTCCTAGTAGCCCCATAAAGTGTTGCTTTGCAGTTCCTCTAAAGTATTCACTCATCAAAAGAGGTTCGCCTGTAATCGGCTTTTTCATAAGAAAGGGATTTAAAATGAGGGTACAAACCATTACACCACATCCAAAAAAGAAGACAGCGCTATAAGGGGTTAAAGATGGGCTTCCTTTGATTGAAGCCGCTAAAAAAGGATAGAAGAAGCTCATCAGGATACCGCTTATAATCGATAGAACGATTCCTTTAGTTGAGGAATGCACACCCCCCTCTTCTTTAGACTCTTTTCTTCTGTAGGCAACAGCTGCTAGTACAATCGCAATTAAGACAAAGAAAATCCCTAAGAAAAGTAAAAAAGCACTTCCTTTGGTCACTAAGATATAACTAAAGATGGTCCCTAAAACAAGAGCGATTCCAATTCCAATGGGGAAAGCCACAGACATCCCAGCAATTACAATAGCTGCGACTAATAGGATATTAGCTATATTAAAAATGATCCCACTAATGATTGCCTTTGCAATGGGAGCAAAATGTTGATTAGAGAGGTTATGAACAAAAGAGGGCCCACTATCACCAAAGGACCCTAAGGTCCAGGCGAAAATCAAAGTTGTTAGAAGAAGGGCTATTGAATAGTCCCAATAATAGAGCTCAAAGCGCCAGTTACGATCCATTTTGGTTGTATTCGCCCAAGAGCCCCATGCAAGCATGGTGATAAACATGAAGAGAGTTGCCACTGAATAAGAGGTAGGCAAATACATCTTCTACTGTCCTTGGCTAATGGTCTGAAAGAAGATGTTGTAAAAAGAATTCGGATTAATAGAGAGGCAAACATTTACAGGGTAGCCACCTCTACGGACTTTTGAAAAGCATCCGTAAGTAGGTCCAGGAGTGCAGTTCAATGTGAGGTTCATCATTTTATATTCTCCAATAGATGGAGTGGTCAGCACCATAGCAGCTACAGGGTCCCAGAAATAAACATCTGTATTTTTTTGTGTGTTTACAAAGGGAGTGATCACTTGATAGACAAAGTTAGCTGATGAATTTCTCGTCTCATTTTTAAATCTTTGATAAATTGCGTCATTAATAGGCGCATCTTGTGTAGCGTTTAGAGGGACCAGTACAATCTGAACCCCTGTAGCAAGAACCATTTGAGCTGCTTTGACATCTAAAAAGATATTGTACTCAGAGCAATTGTTCGTAAAACCATCAGGCTTGCCCACTATATTTCCACTAAAATTAACAGCCCCTCCTGAAATCACAACAGCTTCTACATTTTCAGCTATGGAAGGGTCATTTTGAAAAGCAAGTGCAATATTAGTCATTGGCGCCAAAGCCAAAATAGTTACTTTTTCTTGAGAATTCTTTATCGTTTCCACCATGAGTTTCCAAGAAGGCAAAGGAGAGGGAGGATTTGGATTTTTAGGCATGGGGATATTAAAGATCTGATCCACCCCGTTTCTCCATTCTTGAGGAAAATCTGAGTAAGGGCTTAGAGAAACTTTAGCTCCAAAGGAAACCGGAATCTTTGGGTGATGAGCAAGTTGCAAGAGATTCAATATGTTGGGAGCGGTATACTTCCACTGAGCCATCCCATCCCCAGTTGTTGTAATGGCTAGTACTTCGACATTTTTGGCTTTCAAAAGGTATAAAATAGCCATCATATCGTCCATATCACAATCGGTATCGACGATCACTTTCATAGTCCCTCCTGCAAAAGCGGGGAAGGCTACTAAAAAAAGAGAAACAAATAGAGTTAAAATAAGTTTTAGCTTCATAGATTCCCTCATAGCTATATTCTTATTTTCAGTAAAGGCATCGATAAAAATAATTTCACTTTCTAGCTCGACTCTCTTTTTTCTAAAAATAATTTCATTTGATTATTTAGATTTTTTTTCGCATAATCCTCGCTTTTACCAAGCGAGAACCCCTCTTATGCAACAACCTAAGACTTATTTCATCCGTACCTACGGCTGCCAAATGAACGAACTTGATACAGAAGTGATGAGAGGGCAGCTAGATCGTCGAGGTCTCACTTGGTTGGATGACGAGGCAGAAGCGGACCTTTTAATTTTCAACACCTGCTCCATTAGGGATCTTGCTGAAAGAAAGGTGATGGGTAAGCTTGGCCTTTTAGGAAAGAGAAAAAAGGCAAATCAAATTATTGGGGTGACTGGCTGCATGGCCAATGCGAAGAAGAAATCACTCTTTAGAAAGATGCCCCATGTTCACTTTGTTTTGGGAACAAATGACTTACATACTTTAAATGACACTTTAGACTCCGTTCT
>CAYGMF010000021.1:18181-23408 GCA_964351075.1 uncultured bacterium | reverse complement strand
CTTTAAATCTACTATCTTAACTATATCTTTATGTTTTTACGCACAAGGGTTGAAATTATGGGAATGATTGTAACTGAAGGCCATTGGGCCCTTAGAGAACACTATGGAAAATGTACAGAAGTTCTAGAACCAGGAATCTACGGATATATTCCCTATATCTACACGACTAAGTCGCTTTCTTCTTGGGGCAATGTTGCGAATAAAAGAGGTTTTCTCATTGAAAAATCTGAACAACAAACAAACACTCCAGCTAGACATTGTCAAACAAAAGATAATGTTACAATAAACATCAATACCTCAATAGGTTGGAAAATATTAGATCCCAAAAAAGCAGTCTATGCAGTTAATAATTTGCCAGCAGCACTATCGGATCTTGTTCTTAATGCTTTAAGGGCCAATATTGGAACTTTGAAGTTTGATGACATCTTATCTTCTCGTCGCATTTTAAATAAAAAAATTTGCAATGAGCTAGAAAAAACTATTGAGAGGTGGGGGATTGAGCTATTAAGAGTTGAGATTCAACAGATCACCTACTCTAAAGAGGTCGAGAGAGCCATGATGCAAATAGTGACTGCTGATCGTAAAAAGCAAGCTCTGGTGACCCTTGCAAAAGGGGAAGCTGAAAAGGAGGTAGTTGAAGCGCAGGCAAAAGCCGATGTGAAACTTATCTCGATACAAGCAGAAGTACATGCTCAAAGTATAAAAGCAGAATCAGGCAGAAATTAAAGTTTAGGAATGAGCTGTTGCAGCCGATAGAATACCGAGTACATACCCGCGAAAAATTCCGCTTGGAACTTCTTTCAAGTAACAGTGCGTAAGAACATCTCTTCCA
Organism: uncultured bacterium; assembly: GCA_964351075.1. Classification (GTDB taxonomy): domain Bacteria; phylum Chlamydiota; class Chlamydiia; order Chlamydiales; family JAAZZY01; genus JAJACV01. The sequence continues at coordinate 22,576 of CAYGMF010000021.1, read as the reverse complement.
GAACGTGTTTTCATAAGTAAGCGAATACTCTTTTGATGATCAAGTTTTACGTCCTCTAGAGCCTCTGTCCATTGAAGAGATCCTTTTTGAATAAAAAAAGAAAAATCTTTTAAGAATCGATCTGGACTCCATCCTAAAAGAGACTTGACTTGTTGGTTGATAAAAACAAGACTCTTTTCTTCCCTTGAATAGACCAGCACCGTATCTTGATCTTCATTTTGAAGCCGGTCAAATAATCTTCTTTGATCGATAATAAGGCTTCCTAAAGAGAGTTCTGAATACTTATAATCTTTATTAGCAAAATCATGGGCTCCGTTGAGTTTTACAGCCATTTTTACATAGCGATCAAGCTTACCTTGGATCGTATCGACTAATCCGTAGCTCGATTCTAAGTTTTCTGAAGGAGCCTCTTTTTCCTCTTCGTTAGTTACCTTGAAGAATTCTTTCTCTTCAGGGTCTCCTCCCTTTAGTTTCAACAAATTTTCGACTTCATATTTTAAATCATTGAGCCGAACTTGAAGAATGTTAGTCTCTTCCTGCTTCTTTTCAATAATTTTTCTCTGCTCTTTTAGAGTCGAGCGATATTCAGAAAGAATGGTTTCTTTTTTATCGAGTTTATTTTGAAGCTCTTCATTAAGGTTGGCATATTCTCTTTCTTGGTAGTGATGCAAACCTTTCAACTTATCGAGCTCTTTGATTAAAGAGCGCTCACGTCTACTTTGTTCTTCTAATTCTCTAGCTAAAAGACGTACTTTCTTTAAATCAATAGAGGGGCTTTGAACCTTCTGTTTAGAGAAAGTCTTCTTCTCGATTTGGCAAATTCGGCTTGAAACTAAAACAGAAGCCTCTTTCTTCATCTTCTTTTCAAGGATCTTCAAAAAGTATGTAAAAATGGAAAAGCCTATAAGGCTCCACACCCCAAGCCCCCATAAAAGGTTTCTAGGAAGCCCAGATACCTGGATAACAAGAAACAAAGGGGTAAAGTAAATAAGGCTTAAAGCAATGTAAAAACTAGTTCTATAGGACTTCATATGTCTTGAAGATTCAACTTAATTTTTCAGAATACAAAAAGTTTCTTTTAACAGCTACTTTAGAATTAACAAATTTTTATCTTCACTTTTAGATGCCCCGAAGTTAGTTTGGGATCCCTTGGATTTTGAGCCGTTACAGGCTCTAAACAAACATAAGACGCCTCTTTGGGATGGTAGAGTTGCCATGCATTTTCTTCACCATTTGCTTCATAATCGATATGTACTTGATGAGATGAAGTTACGAGCTGAAGCTGGCTTTTATTCGAGAGGGGATCTTCGGGTCTAAATCCAAAGTCTGCTTCTACTCCAGCATTAACTTCAAAATGAAGTTCTCCTGGCCCCTTAAGCCAGTCCTTTTCAATAGGCTGCCACCCTTGCGCACTGTGATAATCAGGCCCCACCTTTGACTCCACAAATCCCTTTTGATCTTCAAGAGCATAATAATAGTGCAAACCAATTACTCCAGGACGCTCTTTAGTAAAGCTGTATTCAATCAAAAGGGCATCGTCAATCAACTGTGCTTTATAGGTCATTTCGAAATCTTGCCCCTCAAGAGAGGAGAGCTTTACCCCTCTAAAAAGATCTGAACCCAATAAAGTCGCTTCAATACGATCTTCAGACCCTGTAAATTTCCAAGGGACATAGCGAGCAATTCCATGAGAAAATACCTCTTTATCCCCTTTCTCTAAAAGCTTCTTTATAAAAGGAAAGAGATCCTCATCTTCTAGTGGAGGAATATCAGAGTCGGGCCTATGATGAAAATGGGGCCCTATAAGGGCCCCTAGTCCTGCCATACGCTCTTCAAAGAGAGGGCGAGTCTCTTGATCAATAATTTGAATGTCCCCTTTTGAATAACTCATAAGGTTCATCCCTTTTTCAGGACAAAATATAGCTTTTAAGAGGGTTCCGTCTGTTGTTGTGGTCTGGCAAATATGCATATCAAATATAGGGTGAGTTACTCTATTTTGAACATATATCTGCCAAGTAAATAAAAATATATTGAAATTCCAATTAAGAGCCCTGCTGAGAAAAGTCCTTTTATAGGAAAGCTCTTATTAAACTTCCCCTTTTCAGGATACTTTTCACTGTACCAGGCTGTATGAGAAATCTCTTGAAGCTTTGCAAACGTATCTTGAGCAGCCCAGCGATTCTTAAAGGGGTATTTTGTAACCGTTTGTTCTCTAGAGTAGCTTTGCTCTTTTACAGAGTAATGGTATCGGACTTTTAGTCTATAACGCCCATTACTTAATTTTTGAATATGAGGTTCTATAAAGCGAACCTGAGTCGATTCATTTAAAGATAAAAATTGATAGAGCTCAATAAAAGCTCTAGAAGAATATAAAAGAGTTCCAAGAAAAACTAAAGAAACTAGGACTGTCCAAATTCTATTTCTGCTCATAAGGAGTAAGACTTTGACAAATTTACCCTAACTGGGGTATAGTCTCTTACGATTTAAATATAAAAGGAATATTTTTAAGGTTTTTAGATATGGCAAAAGACGAAGCTCCAAAGAAAAAAGTAAAACTCCCTACAGCACAAAAGAGAATGATCCAAAACAAAAAAGTACAGGGTCAGAACAGAATTGCGAAATCTAAAATTCGCACTGCTACTCGTAAATTTGCTGAAAGCCTTAAAGAAAAAAATAATGAAAATTTGGCAAGAGATCTTAAAAGTGTTTACTCTTTAGTAGATAAAGCTGTAAAAACGAAGATATATAAAGCTAATAAAGCTAAAAGGATCAAAGCTCATTATGCCAAAAACCTTAACAAGGCTGTCGCCTCTCTATAGCCTTCTTTTTACCCTACTTTTTCTAGCTCCTTGCCTTCTTTTTTCAGATCCAGATCTGAAAAGGATGACGATCCAAGTCCCTATGCGTGACGGGCTAGAGTTACAAACAGATCTCATTATCCCAAAAAACTTAGAGGGCCCTCACCCTTGTATTTTAATTCGTACCCCCTACAAAGCCCATCTCTCCAATGAATCCTATGCCAACATGGCACATTTAGGTTATGTGATTGCGATACAAAGCCTCCGAAGTTCTACCTATTCTGAAGACTATCCTGAGCCCTACATGCAAGATGCTTGGGGAGCTCTTCAAGATGGCTACGATACTATTGGCTACCTAGCAAATAGTGAATACACCAACGGTAAGATCGGAATGTTTGGAGCATCCGCCATGGGAATTGTTCAGCTATTAACAGCTCCTTCAAATCCACCCTATCTTAAATGCCAATTCATTCAAATGGCCACTCCCTCTCTCTATCATCATGCAGCCTACATCGGTGGAAAGTTTTGTAAACACCAAATTGAGAGTTGGTTTGCTAAAGAAGCTCCTCTAGCCTATGAACATATGCTTCAACATAAAGAGTACGATGCCTATTGGGAGCAAGTAGATGCTCTTAAAAAAGCAGAAAACGTTGAAATACCTGCTCTCCACTATGGAGGTTGGTACGATATTTTCTCTCAAGGAACTCTAGATGCATTTACATCTTGGCAAAATGAAGGAGGAGAGGGTGCTAAAGGGAAGCAAAGGCTCATTATGGGGCCTTGGACTCACTGGGGCACAAAACCTAAAACCTTTGGAGAGTTTCCTATCCCTGATAATTCACTCTCTTTCAGTGAAAGTGAGGTAATTCACAGTTGGTTTGACTATCACTTAAAAGACAATCTTCAAGCTTTAGATCACCACGCCCCTATCTTATATTATGCAATGGGACCTCTAGATGGAACTGAGTCAAAAGGCAATCAGTGGAAGTCAGCAAAGAATTGGCCACCTGAACATCAAAAACAGACCCATTATTTCACCAAAAGCTATCAGCTTTCAGAAAAGCGCCCCCTCTTTCGAAAGCATTCATACAAACTAAAGCATGACCCCGAAAATCCAGTCCCAACTATCGGAGGAAGAAACTTATACTTGACTTCTGGCCCCTATGATCAATCTCCTAACGAAATTCGTGAGGATGTCTTGGTCTTTTCAACGGATCTACTAGAAAAAGATACTGAGATCACAGGTCGTATCCTAGCAAATTTGTTTGTTTCTTCATCAGCTCCTTCAACAGATGTTGCAATTTCGCTTACTGACGTTTACCCAGATGGTAAAAGTGTACTTATTGCTGAGGGGATTCAAAACATTAAGTGCCCTGGAAATGAAGTTGTTGCAGCGACCGTTGATCTTTGGTCAACGAGTATGGTTTTTGCTAAAGGACATCGTATCAGAGTCAATATCGCGTGTTCTAATTACCCACACTTTGACAAAAATGCTTTTGAAGCAGACAATGTGATCCATGTTGGAACGAAACATCCCTCACACCTTTTATTGCCAGCAATCTTGGATTAAGCTTTTAATAATCCTTTTTCTTTCTTC
>CAYGMF010000021.1:16386-18081 GCA_964351075.1 uncultured bacterium | reverse complement strand
GAATGGGGCCTCAATATGAGGCTAAAAGACTCTTTAAGGTTTCCAAGAAACTTAATGTTGGGTGCTATTCAAGATACAAGCCTCATCTATGAAATGGGACTAGAAGTGGCGAATCAATGCAAAGGTGTTGGGGTGCAGATTAACTTTGCACCTGTCATTGACATTAACAACAATCCTTTGAATCCAGTTATTAATGATCGATCTTTTGGAGAATCCCCAGACAAAGTCACCCAATGTGGTCTCCTCTATATGAAAGGACTCCAAGATGGGGGCATTATGGCTTGCGCTAAACATTTTCCTGGACACGGAGACACCCATACCGACTCTCACTTAGCTCTACCTGTGATCGATAAAACAGAAGCAGCTCTTCACCAAGTTGAATGGAAGCCTTTTAAAGCTTTGATAGATGGAAAAGTTGGAGCAATTATGCTCGCACATCTTTACTTTCCACTCATTGCAGATGAGCACCCCTCCTCTCTTTCTCCTAATCTTATTCAAGGTTCTTTAAAAAGAGATTTAGGATTCAAGGGGCTTGTTTTCACAGATAGTCTCCTCATGAAAGCCATTACAAGCCAATATGAAGCCGGTGGTTCCGATCTTTTAGCACTAGTCGCTGGAAATGATGTGATTCTCATGTCTCAAGATGTCCCTCAAGCGCTTGATCGAATAGAAAGAGGGATAAAGCGTGGAGAAATCACTGAAGTAGAAATTGATGAAAAAGCCCTCAAAATACTTGAAGCTAAAGAGCAATTTCATCTACATCAAGATCGGTTTTTAGATACAAGCTTAGATCTTTTTTCTACAAAGGCACTTCATTTAAAAAAACAATTGTTCAAAGAAGCGCTTACTTTAATCCAAAATAAAGATGTACTCCCTCTTAAATCAAAGGCTCCAATTGCTTTTGTTCAAATCGGACGTGATGTCTCTATGAAGGATGCTCTTGAACTAGTAGAAATGTCCTATGAAGAACAATGCCCCAATGAAAAACCTCCATTTTTTAATTCTCTAAGCCAAAATTACTCTGTAGATTACTTTTTTTTACCTAAAAAAGCAGAGCCAAAAGATTTGAATAAACTTCTAAAACAGCTAGAACACTATCCAAAAGTTGTAGTTGGTGTTTATGAGATGAACAAGTATGAGAGGCTAAACTTTGGCCTTTGTGATTCTACCTTCACTTTCCTTGAAAGCTTAAGAGAGCCTACTAGACATATTTACTTAACTCTTTTTGGATCACCCTATAGCTTGAGAAATTTTGATCGGGAAGATTTGATCTTAATGGGTTATGAAAATGATGAAGATGCGCAAATAGGGGCTGCTGAAATTTTGCTGGGCCTTCGCTCAGCAAAGGGACGCTTACCTATTACTGCGAGCGAGAAGTATCCTCAGGGATATGGCCTTCTTTAAAATCTAGAGGCATCCGAGTTTTTAACCAATAGCGATGAATCTTATTCCCCTTCAAGTGAACAAAAATCATACTTGGAATTGATATTTCATTTCCGTCATCTGTTTGAAAAATTTGGTTGGCATGAAGAGCATATTTATTCTTCTCAACAGCCAAATGAAGGATCTCAATCCTTAAATTTTTCATGTGTTTACGAAAAGTTTCGACCTTGTCTCCTAAAGTATCAAAAGTTACTTTATCTTGGTTATAATAGCCCTCGACATCTTCAGTATAAAATGTTCCTAAATTTTCTA
>CAYGMF010000021.1:10515-16286 GCA_964351075.1 uncultured bacterium | reverse complement strand
TCTCCAGTTGACCACCTATGAACCATAGACGCAAAAAGGTCTTCAGCTTCCATTTTACTCATGTTGTATCTCTCCTAGCTTGCAGGCCTGAATAGCGTATAGCTGAGCTCTTCAATATTCTTTTGAGTGTAGGTAGATCCCCAAAAATGTCAAAATGTTTTTTGGCTCGAGTCATTGCTGTATAAAGCATCTCTCGCCCAAATACTTCTGAAGCAGGAGGAAGAATAATTGCTGCTCTGTCATATTCACTTCCCTGACTTTTATGCACAGATACAGCATAAGCGTATTCAAAAGGGGGAAGAAGAGCTTGAGGTATTCGTCTCACTTGATCTTCTGCTTCATAGTAACTCTCTTCAGCTCTTCTAGAAAAAAATAACGCATGGTCCTGATCAACTAAAATACCTATGTCACCATTAAAAAGTTCAAGGCGGTAGTCATTAGCAGTAATTAAAATGGGCTGCATGTTTTGAAAAGAAAAGATTTCTTTAAGCTCATCATTGAGAGCATCCACTCCAAAAGATCCTTTCCTTATAGGAGATAAGACCTTAAATGTTTGATAAGCTTGCAGTAACTCTATTGGAGAAAGTTTTGGGTCTATTTTGGGAAAGAGCGAAATCAGATGCTCATAAAAATCAGCTTTTTTTATTCCCTCTAAAGGAAAGAGAATCCCTTTAGATTGAATAAAATTTAAAAAGACGTTTTCATCTCCACGGTTTACTGCTTCTGCTGCCTCTATTAAGTCTTTTCGCTCAACGCGTATGCAATGGGCGAGATGACTTTTATGCTGGCTTTCTTGGATAAGGTCATAAAAAATAAAACCCGATTCAATAGGTGGCAGCTGGTTGGGATCGCCCAAAAAAATGAGCCTAGAGTGAGGCTTGATCCATTTTAATAGCTTCCTCATAAATCCCAAATCAATCATAGAACTTTCATCTACCAATATTAAATCATAGGGAAGAAAGGAATAGATCTTTTGACTAAAGAGTTTATGTAGCGTAAAAATATCAACTAAAGGATTTTCACCCTGGCTTTCTATAAACTTTAAAAAATGACTCTGCAGGTTTGCAACAGCTTTACCAGTAGGCGCCACTAAAGCTACACGAGCTTTTGGAAAGCTCTTTAAAAAAGTGTGAATAAGATGGGAAGCAGTATAAGTTTTTCCAACTCCTGGGCCACCTGTAATGAAAGAGACACAATGATTAAGAGAAGTTCTAATAGCCTCTTTTTGCTCTGGGAAAAGAGCGCTGTTAAAAGAAATTTCTTTGATACTCAAAGAAGGCTTACTTACTTCCCATTTTTTAAAGCTATCCCACACTTCTCTTTCGTAAAGCCAGTTTTTCTGAAGGTATAAAAGAGAATCCTCTAAAACTATTTGACTATGTTTTTCAAAAAAGGCCTTCGGCATTTTTTGAAAAGCTTCTAAAATAAATGCGCTTAGTTCTTCAGCTTCTTCTTTATCTAATGTTTGAGCCTCATTGACCCACAGCTGATCTAATTTTGGAAACAAATTAGGAAAGACTCTTACACAAAGGTGTCCTTGTCTAGAAGCAGAAAATAGATAGGCAAAAAGGAGACCCGCTTCTTCTACAAGCTCTCCAGATAGAAGTAGAGCAGATTGATAGTCAATCCTCTGGATAAAGCCTCTATCATAAAGAGACTCTAAGCGTGAGAGTTTAGTCTCCTTCCAAAAGGGAGAATATCTTTTTATAAATTTTTTTTGTCCTAAACCTGTCATGAGCCTTAAGCATAGAATATTGAAGCTAAGCTTATGCAGAGAGAAGATAAAGTGAAATTAAAAAGTTCCCCATCCAAATTAAATAAAAGACTTGGCTTGAAATATAGAACTTCATGAATGTAAAATCAATCCGCAAAAATGATTTTTGATCTCACTTATTTATTAAAAGGACCCTAATGGCTTCACACTCATGAGAAGTATCTTCTCCTCCCACGGCAGTCCATTCTACCCACAATGTTTTAGTCCATATTCCAAAGCAATCTAAAGGTGTCACGGAACGTAAAATAACGTTTACCCTCTCAGGGATTCGAAGACCTAATGCCATACAACCAAAGGAAGCAGCAATAACCTTTCTTTTCAATGATCAACCTTTTGGTTCTGTGTCCCACCAAATTGAGCCTTCTTCATTTTTTGACCACCCTCCACGTGAAGTTACTGTAGATATAGATCAAAACTGCACTTTTGCTTCTGGAAAGACTTTACGTGTTGTTAGTAGACACTTTAATCTTACTGCCCTTGCCTCAACCCCTCTTGAACATTTAGTTTTTGATTTTTCTACTGCTGCAATGAAGAAGCGAATTTCGATTTACCAACGCACTGGCCCTCTCTTAGATTCTAGTCCCGATGAAAGAAGTGCTTTTGAATAGCTCTTCAAAAAAAAGCCCTCTGCTTGTAAACTCACTTTTTTGAATTCAAACGATATGGACCTTTGTTTTATGAAAATAACTTCTTTTTTCCTTCTTGTATTCTCCTCTGCAGCACTTCTTTTCAGTGATCCTATCGTCTTTCCTAACCTACAAAGTCCTGAGGCTATCACAAATTACTTTCCCAAAAATGCCTCAGAGATGATCGCACTTAGAGAGAGTACTCTTGCTATAAGCCATGAAGCTTTGGCCCACCTTAAAAAAGAAGTCCGAAAAAAAAATACGTTTGAAACTTCCGTTTTAGGATTTGATGAGCTTTTAGGCTATGTCCAAATGCAAATATCAAGAGCTGAGGCGCTCACTTTAGTCTCTCCAGATAAACAACTTCGAGAAGAGGCTTCAAAAACACTTGTTACTTTTAATAATTTTCAAAATGATCTTTTCTCAAAAGAAAGTGGGCTTTTTCATGATATCAAAAAATGTGTTGAGAATAACGAAGCTAGCTTATCTAAAGAGCAGCTCTATCTAGCTGAGCAAATTCTTTGGTCATTTGAAATGTCAGGACAATCTCTAACGAAGCAGGATCGCGTTGAAATTCTTGCTATCCAAAAGGAGATAGAAGAAATTGAGCAAGCCTTTGCAAAGAACATTCAGGAAGATAATAGTCACTTTTATGTTTCTAAAGAGCACTTAGAGGGTTTAAAACCAGCTCAATTTGATTCTTTTTCACAAAATGAAGAAGGGCTATACCGAGTGACTTGTAGCTACCCTGACTATTTTGCAGTCATGACTACTTGTAAGAATTCAGATACAAGAAAAGAACTTGTCCGTATTTTTAGTAATGTAGCCTACCCTAATAATGATGAGGTTCTAGCTCAACTGATTGAAAAAAGGGATGAGCTAGCGGGCAAGCTAGGTTATAAAAGCTATGCTCACTTGATTCTATCAAACGAAATGGTAAAACATCCCAAACGTGCCCGTTCATTTCTGCAAGATCTTTGGGTAAAGGCAAGTGAAAAAGAGGCTGTTGAATTTGAGGCTATCACAGCAGACCTTCCTGATCATGTGAGCCTCACACCTGAGGGCAAGCTTAAGTCATGGGATAGTTCTTATGTTTTCAATTACCACAAAAAGAAAAACTACAACCTAGATAATGAGCAAATAGCTGAATACTTTCCCCTTGATTCTACCTTTAAAGGACTAATGGGCATCTATGAACAATTTTTCAATATCCAAATCCAAGAGGAGAACATTTCAGGTTTATGGCATGAAGATGTACAGCTGCTTAAAATCTCTGAAGCTGATAATACCCTTATAGGCTATATACTGTTAGATCTTTTCCCTAGAGAGAATAAATATTCGCACGCATGCGATGTCCCTGGGATAGCACTTGGACTTAAAAGAGGAAAAGAGGCCACTCCTGCTTTAGATTTGGTCGTTGCAAATTTTACAAAACCTACTGCCACGACGCCTTCTCTTCTAAAACACAGTGAGGTCACCACCCTTTTTCATGAATTCGGCCATGCCATCCACGACCTCTTTGCCAAAAGTGAATATGCTTCCTTTTCAGGAATAGCGAGTCCTTTTTTAAAAATTGATTTTGTAGAGCTCCCTTCCCAAATGCTTGAAGAGTGGATGTGGGATGCTCAGATTTTAAAACAAATTAGCTGTCACTATCAAACTCAAGAAGCACTTCCAGATTCTTTGATACAACCGCTTATTCAATCGAGAAACATTACATCAGGATCGCATGTCCAAAGACAGTGCTACCTCTCGTTCTTAGCTTTAAATTACTTTTCTGAAGGACGCCAAAAAGACGCCTCCCAAATCGCTAAAGAGCTTAGAAAGCACCTGTGTCCCCATTATGAATCTCTAGATGAAAATCATGGTTACTTATCTTTTGGCCACCTAACTGGATATGGCCCTCGTTACTATGGGTATCTTTGGTCAAAGGTTTTTGCTTTAGATCTCTTCTCTCAAGTCAAAGCTGAAGGGCTTCTAAACCCTACTGTTGGGACACGTTACCGAAAGGCTGTCTTAGAAAAAGGAGCAAGCTGTGATCCGAATCAACTCCTCTTTGATTTTCTAGGTAGAGAACCGAACCAGGAAGCTTTTATCAAAGATCTAGGTCTTTAGATCAATATTCTTTGAAAAAAAAAGTTAACAGATGTAAAGTTGACCCTTAGAAAGTTAAATTGATTCAGTTCATTTACAAAGGGGAACTCAATGGCTTCATCAGCAACTGCAGGCTCTAAGCTCCCTCCGCCTCCTTATCATGTTACCATGAGAGTAGAGGAACATTCAAGAGGACTTCCTCTAGCTTCAATTCGAGCAAAAGATGATGCTTTATTTGAAGTTACTGAAAAACCTACTGGAGTCACTGCATGGAAGATTTCTTTTAAAGCAATTCCTTATGTGAATTCGAGGAGATCAGACAAGCCAGAAGCTAATCCCTTTCTTACCTGCTATTATCCTCTAGATCAAATGACCACGCCCTACTCTCATTCCTTTGATGTAAGAGCTGCGTGGATAAAACACAAAAGTGATCATTCCACTAGAGCTTTTTCTGAAGTGATTCAGATAGCCCAATCATATTTTACTTCGGAGGAACCTACTTCGGAGGAACCTAAAGAAATATGCTTTGGTAGCTTGCAACTACTCTTAACCGCCATAGGGCCCAACATAGACAAGCCTCCTCATCTAACACATATGCACTTTGATGTCTGTGACGATTCTTTGAAAGCGAGCAAGATATTCACCCTGCGTAATACCCCGATTATGAGATCTCGTGGATTTTCTAGAGAGATCCCTTTTAAAGTATGTGTGGAAGAAGCTTTAAGCTCAACAAAGAAGGCTGAAATAACTATTGAAGGTCAAGAGCAGCAAAAATCTTTGATCGTATCACTAGGTACACCTGGAATAACTGATGGTTGCATAGAAACAACCTCTAAAGTTCTTAAAGTTACTGCTGCAGTAATCGGAACTGATTGGGAAGCATTTAAATGTACAGTTAGCCTTTACTCTCTTCCAAATAAATCCGTACCCACTATCACACTAAAAAGACATAAAGATGGAAAGAGTCTCAGGGTAAAATATAGTGAAGTTGGACCTCCATCAGCAGGTAAGGCAGCTTCCCCTTCTAGAAAGTCAAAAAAAGATAAAGAATCAGATAAATAGGAAAAAAATATATAATTAAAATATTAAGTTTATGTAAAATCATTTTTAAAATTATAAGCAGGGATGAAATTTATGGGTGGTGGACCAATATTTCCAGGAAGGGCAGGAAGCGTTCCAATTCAGACTTCACCTCTTCATCGATCTGATGCTCCCATGGAAGAGGAATATGTTTTCCCTGAATTTTGTCCACAAACACCTCCCCGTTTGCAGCCTCC
>CAYGMF010000021.1:0-10415 GCA_964351075.1 uncultured bacterium | reverse complement strand
AGTAGAAGGAGATATTGGGCCAACATTTGTAACTGAAACAGTTTCTACAAATGAAGAGGGGTTTATAGTGACTTTAAAGAGAGATAGAGATACAACTCTTCTAAGACCTTCTATTAAAAAATGTAGTGCTTATGACATTTTCCCTCCTTGGAGAGGATCTATACAGAGAGCTCTATTGCATAGTGAAGATGGGGAAGCTGCCTCTCCCCCGAATGAATAAATAGTAAATTCCTCCAAAACATTTGCTAAAAGACCTTTTTTCAAACAATTTTAGATAATTTTTAAGTGCTTCTTTATAAATTTGAGCCTGTAAAAAATACTGGTTACTTTGCATTGCTTCATTAAGGTCTGAGTAAGATTCCTCTTCTGGCCCCAACCAGTTTGTTTTATAGTCTATAAGATAATATTTGCTCTCAAAGCAACAAACTAGATCTATAAATCCATGCAAGAAGTCACCTTTTCTAGTGCATCCTTCTATTTGAAGAGGAGCTTGAATAGGATAGAGGAACTCAACTTCTCTATAGATTTGATTTTGAGAGAGGTCACTTAATGAAAAAGCACCATCTGCAGTCTTTAGTGGCATCTTGACCAGTTTTTTAACATTGTCTTCTAAAACTTCTCTCCAGGATTCATAGGGAGTATTTGCCACAAAGGATTCTAAAGAGAGATCTTTTTCTTGAAAATCAATACTCTCCATTATTTTATGATAGAGAAGGCCAGTCTCTTTGCCTGCTGGCAAAGTATGGATAGATTTAACTGGAGGATCAAAGTCTGCTGGGGCCATGATCTCAAGAATTTTTTTAGGAGCTTTAGTCGCAAGAGAAGTAAAAGAATGTGAAAAGCGCTTAGGCAGGAGAAGTTCTTTTGCTGTAGGTTCTACTAAGTGAACGGCCTTATTTTCGAATCGATAGAGGACTTCAACTTGTTTTTTAAGTTCACTAAAACTCATATGGGGATGCTCTTTTATAAAAGAGAGTAGTGAGTCTGTATCTAATCCAAGTCTTTGCATAAAGACTTCAAAAGGGGAGCTTTTACTTTCTTCAATTAAGGGTGCAAAAACGACAGGGATATAGAGCCTTTGCTTAGCTCTTGTAAGAGCGACATAAAGCTGCCTTAACTTTTCAGCATTAAGTTCCTGCTTATGACTTACAAAATGATCTTTGGAATAAGTATTGGGCACTAAAAGAACTTGGTCTTCATCCTCTAAGGGAATAAGGTCTTCTTTTTGTAGGGTACGGTTAATCAAACCTAAGGCAAAGACAATTTCAAACTCTAATCCTTTACTCATATGGAGAGTTAAAATATGGATCGCTTCCTCATCTGTATTTTGTCTCTTTGGAAGTGTCTTTTCAAGAAGGGGAGATGGGTTAGCGAGCTCCTCTAAAAATGCTTTTAACCCATCTATGTCTTGTCCTGCTACCTCTTCTTCAACTAAGAGATCTTTGATTTGTTCAAGTTCCAAATAGAAAAAGAGACCTTCTTCTAAACCTAGGATATGCTCATAAAGAGACTGTCCATTTTCGAAAGGCTCTCGCATTAAAGCTATGTAAAAGGGTAGAAAACCTTTCTCTAATAGAAGGATTTTTAGGCGTGCTAAATGAGCCATCATTTTAAAGAGTTTTTGCTCTTCATCAAGTTCCGTAAATAAATTAAAGAAGGGGTTGAGCTTTAAACTCTGAATATTTGAAATATTTTTAGGAGAAAGAACTGCTAGATAGAGCTCTAGAAAAAAGGTCGCTATATCAGATCCACTTAAAGGTTCGGGTCGAGTAGATTGAAAAGTAAGTTTATGTGTCTTTAAAAACTCTTTTAGCCTCGCTCCCTGAAAACGATCTCTTACTAAAATAGCAAAGGCATTTAAAGGAACCCCCTCTTGCAAATGAAGCCTTAAAATTTCATTTACGATAAAAGGAAAAAACTTGTCTTCTTCCATCTGTTTAGAAGGAATGCTCTGTGTTTTCTTAGTTTCTTGCGCCAAAAAGAAGTGAATAGATTGTCGATCATCATGATAGTTACGAGGAGATACTGTAGACGAGCTTTTAACGGGCTCATAAGCAAGCGTCTTCTTCAAGCGAGGTAAATCTATCCAGTTTTTATTTACTTCCTCAAAGAGCGCATTAAGCGCCTCTATCAAAAAGGGCTGCGATCTATAATTTGTATTCAAAGTCATGCGGCTCTCTTCACCTAAACTTTGAGCTGCTCTTAAATAGGTATAAATATCAGCACTTCTAAAAGCGTAAATAGACTGTTTAGGATCTCCCACTAAGTAAAAAGGGTGCTCTTTAGAGCGATGCTTCAAAAAGATCGAAGACAAAATTTCCCACTGAATGGGGTCTGTATCTTGAAACTCATCTACAATAACTGCTTCAAAGCGTTTGGCTATTTTTTCTGCTACACTTTTATTTTGAGCAAGTGTTTTAAAGGACTCCAAAATATTATTTGGAGTAATGGCACTTTCTCTTTTTAAAGTGGTCTGGTAGAGATTTTGAACATAAGAGATTAAGTGCGACAAAATATACGAAGGGGTAATCAGCTTTTCTATTAAAGGCTGAAAATCTTTTCCCAAAAGCTTCCAAAGTTCTGGATAAAAAAGCTTAACTTGAGACCCTCTTTTTTTTAGATTCTCCTCTCTGTAGTAATCAAAAAATCTCTTAGCGTCCCACAAAAAAAGATTGAAAGCTTTGCTGCTATGTGGTGAAGAAAAGAGGTCTACAAAGTGCTGAATAGCCAAGCTAAGTTCTGGGTACATGCCTCCTTCTCTTGTATAACCACCCTTATATCTAACAGAGTTTAAGAGACAATCAGATTGAATTTTCTTAATATCTAAAGAATATTTACTTTGAAGCTCTTGAATGATTTCTGCACACTTTTTAAAGCCTTCTTCAAATGAGATAGATTGCAAAGCGGCTCTCTCTTTAGAGAGCTCATAAATACAGCTCTTTAATAAGAGTGAAAAGTCCCCTTTATAATGCTGAAATAAAATACGAATCTGACTGGAGCAAAAAAGCGAGCGCTCTAACTTAAAATTTAAAAAGTCCTTTAAAACTTTTTCAATGCGGCCAAGAGAGGGTCCTTCATCTTCAAAGGTCTCTTCAATATTTAAATGCGCTTCAAAAAAGTTTTCCTTAAGCATTCTAAAACAAAAGCTATGGAGAGTAAAGATCTGAGCCTGATCAAAATTAGCTTGAGCATCTAAGAGATTCCTAAGAGAAGATTTTTGAATAGAGTCCTCTTGTTTGAGAATCTCTTTAAGGTAAGGTAATTGCGCTTGATCGGGATTTTCAAGTTCATATACCGCATTTTCTATAGCCCGTCGAATTCGAGTCTTTAATTCTTTAGTTGCCTCTCGGGTGAAAGTTAGAACCAATATTTCTTGAGGAGTTCTTGGTTTTTCTAAGTTAAGTAAAAGGCGTAGATAAGCATTTTCTATAGAAAAAGTTTTCCCACAACCAGCAGAAGCCTCTACGAAAAATTTTTGATAGAGGTTTAACCGTGGATCTAAAATGTCAAAAGTTTGAGTTTTCATTTGCCTCCTGACCCTATTGATTTAAGAGTTTCACTAAAAAGCTCTTTAGAGAGGCGCTGCCAAACACTGAACTGTATATCCTTTGGGAGTTCATTTGACTGCAAAAGAGACCTCGCATAAAGGTTATAAAAGAGAGGGGATTGTAAATCTTTTTGAATCCTCTCTTTTAGCTCTTCTGTTGTATTTTTGACGAAAAAGGGAAGCCATTCAGGTAAATAGGGACAAAACTCTTGGTGACTCATCAAATAGAAAGAAATCATTTTTTTTAACTCTTCAATTGAGTTTTGAATCTGATAGATCTGGCTCTTTTCAGAAGAAATAAAATGAAGAGCTGTTTGAAAAGGCTTTTCAAACAAGTTTGGTAATTGATCTAGAATAAGTAGAGAAGGCCAAAGACACCAAATATTTTCAAAACAATATCGAGAAAGACTCAGTAGCCCTTTTTCAGTCACCTGCTCAAGAACCCCTGTCAGATGAACAGTTCTATGTGGGCTTAGTTTAACTTTTACACTGGGCACAAGCCAATGTTTTTTAGTAACCTGAAAGGGAGTTTCTATATCTTCTCTTAATTCAATAAAAAAGATCTCATCTTCCTCAACTTCTAATTTTTTTAAAAAAGAATCCCTTTTTTGGATCTCTTCATCTAGATGAGATTCAACAACCTCTTTAAAAATCCCTCGTGGTAAAGAATCTGTATGTGACAAAGGATTTTTTCCATTGAATTGCTGCTTTCTCAATATCGCTCTTTGAAGGTGAGAGAGAGCATAATTTTGATTAGGGTTTTCCCACTTATCATCTCTTAAGTAAATCTGATGATGTTGATTCATCACTGTTTGCATGGGGTTCCGTACAAAAGATAACAGTTTTTGAATAGAAAGGGTTTGAGAACTACTTAAACCCCTAAGAGGGGTGCTAAGGGATTTGACCTGATTAAAAGATTCTGTAAGCTCTGACAGTGCTTTTTTCTTTGTCCTTTGGTAATAGCTCTGAGCTAAGGAGTATGAAGCGATATGCTCACTTGTAGTTTTAAAGTAGAGAGCATCGAAGCTCAAGTGGGGATGCTCTTTTTTAATCTCAAGAGACGGTTTACTTAAGTTCAGTAAATAATGGCGATCTAGATAAGAGAGAAGCTCTGTGATTAGTAAAGAGGGGAGTTGTTCCTTGTGCGTTTTGGGACAAGTGCCCAGATAACTGAAATAAATAGATTTTTCAGCTAACAGTAGAAGCTCTAAAAACTGATAGCGATCTAAATCAACAGTTTTTGGGCAGTAGTTACTCTGAGTGAAAGATTTCAACTCTTCAAGAGGTTCATCTAGAGGATTTCGAGGAAAGGTCTCATCGTTAAACCCTAAAACATAAACAAATTGAGCAGGAATCACGGGTTTTGAAAACAAAGAATAAAAAGAGAGGACTTCAAGTTGCTGGCTATAGAGCTCTGTATGGAAAACAGAGAGGTCTTTTTTTAAGTAATGCCAAAAAGTCATGAAGGGGTAAGTTTTTTCTTTTAAGTGACTAGAAAGTTTAGAAACCATACCGATTCTCTGAATTAGAGCAGTAATTTCTAAAGAGTCCTCATAGTCTTGTCCAAAGTAAGCTTGTAGAATAGAAGACAAGTAGTTAGACCACTGCTCAAAAGTTGCCTCAGTCTGA
This sequence comes from uncultured bacterium, assembly GCA_964351075.1. Taxonomy (GTDB): domain Bacteria; phylum Chlamydiota; class Chlamydiia; order Chlamydiales; family JAAZZY01; genus JAJACV01. The sequence continues at coordinate 5,239 of CAYGMF010000021.1, read as the reverse complement.
CCTCCAAGGGGTTCTAAGTCTGTTTTCAAGCGATCTAAAAGTTCAAAAAAGGTATTGAGACTTGCTGTGTCTGAAAAATTTAATCGATTGAGGTGGTGATCAAAAGGGTTCTCTTGCTGCTCCCTAGATAATAGATCCACTATCCTTTTATAAAAATCATCCCAGGAGGCTGCTTCTGAATTTAGAGGGTTTTCCCCTTCTCCATATTCTTGTTTTAAAACCTTCTCTTGATGTTTTTCATCAAAGCCCCACTGAACATTGACCTCTTCTACCCAACTCTTCCATTCTAGAGTTTGTTCCTTAGAAAGACGAAAACATTTTTGAAATAAAGGATGTTCAAGCAACTGGAAAAGAGCTTTTCGATCCCACCTACTTCCTACAAGGTCAATAAGGTTATAAAATCCCCTTAATAGTGAATTGCGTATTGTAAAGGGGTAATCGTGAATCAAATAGTCAAAGGGAGAGGCTTTGGAACCAAATAGACTTTCAATATATGGGATATATTTTTCGATTTCAGGGACCAAAATCACAACGTCTTGCATAGATAAGTCTGGATTTTTCCCAAAAAGAGTGTGCAAGTGGTCATAAAGAATCTCAACCTCTCTTTGATAAGTAGAGGCTCTATGAAGCTCAATCGAATTGTCTTCGGCTAGGGAAATCACCTCTTCAGGTTTTCTAAGAGATAAAAGGTCCATTTGAACATGCTTTAAAAGCGTCATCTTTTCGTCGGATAAATTATTTTCTAACCCTTCATGATACTCTTGATAAACTTCGAGCTCTAAAGCTGCTTTAGGAATTACGTAATCCTCTTCTATGTGCGTAGGATCTGACTCTTCAAGTGTTTGAAACCAGTTGCGTCCTAATTTCCCAAGGCTCGAGAGGAGAAGGTTGGTCTCAGAAAGATAAGAAGAAAGGGTCTCCAGCTCCCCTTTTCGAGCTCCTTTTCTCTTTAGAAATGCAATCATAGATGTTTTTTCAAAAGGGTTGCGAATGTCGGTCCAAAACAGGCGACAGGGAGAGAGCTGCAAAATATGAAGGTTAAGATGTGGAGCAAGTTTCTGTAGAATTTGATAATAGAGCTTTGGAACGAAGCTAAACCCAAATAAATAGAGATTTAAGGGGGCATCAGAAGGCTTTGGTTCCTGATCAAGAACAATTTTGGGGTGTGTTAAAAAAGAAGGCTTTGAACTCACAAGCTCCCAAAGAGCTTGTTGCCAAAAAAAAGTTTCTTTTTTTTCCCAATCCTCTTCAATACTTTCAGCATAGAGTCCATATTTAAAAAATAGTGCTGCTAAACTATCTGCTAATGAAGTTAGCCTCTTAGAATCTATTTGTCCTGTTGAAGATTCAAAGTAGTTTAAAAGAGGCTCAAAACAGTTTTTTTCTAAATAAGAGAGTGTTGTAAATCGATTTAGAAGATCCCTTATGATCTTCTCTAGCTGTAAAGCTAAGTCTAACTGAGAACTTAGCTCTACTTCTGGAAAGAACAAGTTAACGAGCTGTTTAATCCCCGGCTGTAAAAAAGCAAAATCAACTCCCATAAAGATCCCTAGATCTTCAGCAAGTTTCTTCTTAATATAGAATTGGGTCGCAAAGCTTGGCACCAGAACAAGATGCTTTTCAAAAGGTGGTCTTTGCCTGTAGCTTTTAGCAAAATGCTCAAATAAAGTATCAAAGCGATTACTAAAAGTTAAATGCACAACTCTACCCTTCTCCAACAGATTGTCTTTGAAGGGACAAGATAACATATTTGAGTTTAAAAAGCTCTCTTGATAGTTTAAAAATTATGAATGAAAGATCCCTAATAGCTCGTTTGTTTCTTTGGAAACGCTTTTCCTCATTTGCCTATCTAAACACGACTCAGTTTTTAGTGACCTTAAATGACAGCACTTTCAGACTTTTAGTTGCCTTTTCACTCATTCATAAGCTTGGAGCTAGTTATAGCAGCATCATTATTTCGGTTTCAGGAATAGTATTTGTCGCCCCTTTTCTTATTTTCACCATGCCTGCAGGAGAGCTTGCAGACAAACTTTCTAAGAAAAAAGTGATTGTATGGAGCTTAGTAGCTGAAGTCATAGGTATGGGGTATGGGATCTTTGCAATGTACACAAAGGGTGTTGTAAATGCCTATGCAGCTTTGCTCATTGTGGCCATACAAGCCTCTGTTTTTAACCCATCAAAATATGCTATCCTCCCTGAAATCGTAAAACGAGAAGAAATTTCTAGAGTCAACGGCATCATGACCTTGGCCACTTATCTAGCCATTATAGCGGGGTCTTTCTTAGCCTCATTTTTTACTCAGGTCACTGGAAGTAACTATGCTTTTGTTGCTTTTTTCTGCTTTGGAGTTGCTATTTTAGGTTTTTATACAAGCTTACAAATTGAAAATACTCCCATTAAGAACCCTACTAAAAAAATTAACCCTCTATTTCTTGTGCAGGTTTATAAAAGTTTAAAATTAGCCAGCAAGTACCCACACCTTCTGCTGACTGTTTTAGCCTCTTCGTATTTTATGTTCATGGCTGCCTACACGCAACTCAACATCATCCCATATGGAATGCAATCTTTACACATTACTGACACTCAAGCAGGATATGTTTTCTTAGCTGCAGCACTTGGAATTGGAATAGGGTCAATGGTTGTAGCTATCCTCTCTGGGAAAAGTGTAGACCTCGGCCTTGCTATAATAGGCGCTTTTGGTAGCTCCTTTTCCTATATTATCATCTATATCTTTTCCACAAACATTTGGGTAGCCGTCTTAATGATGCTCTCTTTTGGATTTCATGGAGGGCTTTACATTGTCCCACTAGACGCTTATATACAAATTGCAAGCCCTGATGAAGATCGAGGAGAAATTGTAGCTTCAGGAACTTTCTTAGGCTTTTTTGGAGTCCTTTTAGCCTCTCTTTGTGTCGGACTATTTAGCAAAATTTGGTACCTATCCGCAGCTGAAGGCTACCTCATTATCGGTTTTCTCTCGTTGACCGTTTCTTTTTTTGTGCTATTTGGCTTACCGGATTATTTTACACGTTTTATGGCAACTTCCTTCTTTAGAGGTTTTTATAGGTTTACTCCTATTAATCAACCTGAATTACAGTTCTATGATACGGCCTTAATTATTACAAAACGCTACAGCTTCGCTCTAGCTCTTGCTCTTTTGCAGCTCTTTCATAGGGTTTCTTTCATTAAATTTGTGAAAAAAAGGCCCTCTATTTTTTCTAAACCTCTCTATACGCTTCTTCATATCATTCCCTATCCAGTAGAGCTCCCTCCTGAAGAGTCTGCTCAAATTCTACAACGCGTCTATGATAAAAAAATGCCGCTCTGTCTTTTCTTAGAAGGAAGCTTCAAGTTTAAAACAGAGCAAAAATATGAAGAGGCTGTAAGAAGAATTCTAGATCAGAACAATCAACCTGTTATTCCTTTAAGCATTGAAGAGAAACGCTATGAGGGTATTCAGAAAATGCATTTTAATTTATTTAAAAATCTACCCCACCCTATTTCAGTCACCTTTGGAGCAAAAAAGGGAGAGAAGGTGGAGTATTCTCAAGCAAAAGAGCTATTAGATGGATTAAACAGCAAAGGTAATTAGAACGAATAGGCTGTAGAAATAGAGTAGTTTGTGTAACTAGAGTCCCAACCTATGCCATCATGGAGATTAAGAGAGCGCTTAAAATCTCCTGTTATAGTGACTTGCTTTGTAAGGGCGTAGTTAAGTTTAATCGAGTAGCCTTGGAAGTTGGTGTTTCCATTCACACTTCTGATTGTACTCGCCTTAAAAAGGCTTCCCTTACCCGCGTTTCCTCGACCTATTCCAGCCATATCCCATTCAGGAAGAGCCTGTAGTTGGCAAAACTGGAGCTGCCCTTGAATTGAAAAATCACCTTGATTTTTTGTTGCTCCCACTTGAGCTCCAACATATCCCGCTAAATTCAAAAGCTTATTATCACTTAAGGGATGTGGCTTTGCTCTATTATTGTAGAGAAGAGCTGCAAAGACTTGGATATTCTTTCCGAGCCATTCAGGTGTTCTATCCCAACCTACTAGAAACTGAGAAATTCCATAATTTGTTCTAATTCGAGTTAAGTTACTTGAGGGTTTAACTTTTCCCCAATACACATAGTCATAATCAATATAAAAGCCTAAATTAGCTATATTAAAAAGGCGACCTCGCACAACCCAAAATGAACCCGGACGACTGGTATATACCCCCCCCCAAAGTTGGTATTCCACAACTTTCTTCCAAATGTAGTAACCCATACCCGTAACTCCATCACCAGGTGTTTTAAACATCATTTGGGAGTTATAAATTTTATTTAAAGCATGACGGCCTGCAAGCGCATCTAAAGTGTGGGGGCCATAAGTAATAAAGTGATAGCCTATTAACGCTCTATTTAAAGAAATTGAATTGGCTGTTCCATTGAATGCACCGCCTTGATTTGCAAACTGAAGGCGAGTATCTCCAAAGGTTCTTCCCAGAGCATATGTAATCTGAAGCTCTACAGTTGTCTTAAACTGGTTGCTTGAAGTTCCTGTTCCACTTCCTACTTGAGCCGCACCATTTAGAGTCTCATGTACATTTTGCCACTTCTCTGAAACCTGCCCACCAATTGTATAGCTCGCTGGGATTACGTAATTAGGACGGTCTTGTTTCATGAGCCAGTCTTCCAGCTCTCTCACACTATATCGAGTTGTTTGCTTTAAAGTAGGCGTCAACTGCGCGAACAATGGTGAAGAAAAAAGGGCAACATAAATGAAAAGTTTTCTAAGCATTTTTTACATACAAGGTTAAAATAGGAAAAGCATATTAGCCAAAAATAGGATTTCGGTCTACTAAAGATCGAACAAACTATTAACTTTAAGATTGAACTTTCTAGAAGCCGTAAATGGCTGCAAGAATGAAGTTCGTATAATTGAGGGGTAAACCTATTTGCTTCTCTTCTGCAAGAGCCCTTTGAATTCTGAGTTCCATCACAAGTTCATTTGTTACAGAATAGAGAAGGTCAAGTTCCCATCCATTGTAGTTTGCGTTTCCATTTCCTGGGAAGTTTACAGCACTTGAAAATGCGTTAAAGCCAAATAGAGAGGAGCTCGTGCTATTTCCTGTTCCAATACCAGAAACATCCCAATCAGGAATAGAGAGAGCCTCTAGCACCTGCCATTGCGCCTGAAACGCCCAGTCACCGGCTCTTTCAACACTTCCTATTTGCAAGGCTACCCAACCAGCTAAATTTTTGAA
>CAYGMF010000020.1:19427-24420 GCA_964351075.1 uncultured bacterium | reverse complement strand
ACAACTTGAGAGATTTCACTCCCCATGTGAGTGCCAATATTCCCAAGTGAAATACCAACGGCTGCTCTTGCTAGAGCTGGGGTATCGTTAATTCCATCTCCTACCATTGCTAAGTTTTCTCGAGCTGAATACTTCTCGACAAGCTTGAGCTTATCTTCAGGTTTCAGCTGTCCAAAGTACTGATCTACATTTAAATTTTTTGCAATGCGCTTAACGCTAAGGTCATTATCCCCACTTAAAATGTACGTTTTTAAGTTAAGCTCTTCTTTAAGTAGTTTGAGGACTTTTTGAGCATCAGGCCTTAGATGATCAACAAATTGAAAAGTGTAAATTTCATCATCAATTTTTAATGCGGCCATTAAGTGCCCCGGCTCATTGTCATAAGCTTCAAGTGTAGCTTTTGCATCCCCTTTTGTTAGGGAAGCAACAAAAGAGAGGCTTCCAATAGCCACCTTAAGGGTCTGTTGATCATATCTAGCAAGACCTTGAATTCCAAGGCCTGGGATTGCTTTACAGTCAGAGACAGAGCCTGCAGGAATTCCTCGATAGTCTGCGTAGTGGATAATTGCTTTTGCAACGGGATGAAGAGCATGTTGTTCAAGTCCTTTTGCAATAGCTAGAATACGATCTAAGTCAGAAATAGAGTTTCCTTTAAGGTCTTTAATGGCGAGACATTCCAGTTCTCCAGAAGTCAAGGTCCCTGTTTTATCAAAGGCAACTGAGCGCACTTTAGCTAAAGTGTCTAAAGTGATTCCCCCTTTCAAAATAATACCCAGCTTAGCTGATGAGTTAATAGCACTTATATAGGCTATAGGAACAGCTATAATAAGAGCACAAGGAGAGGCTGCTATTAAATAAGCTAGCGCTCTATAGACTGAGCCTTCAACTCCTAGGTAAGTTAAACTCGGTATAAATACGGGTAGAAAAAGCGCAAAGAGAAAGCTAGAAGCTATTACAAAAAGAGAATACTTTTGACCAAACTTATCAAACCATGTTTGCAACTTGGGCTTAGCTTTATTGGCTTCACAGATAAGATTAATAATGCGTGAAATAGTTGAATGAGAGCCTGTTCGGGTAACAAGCAACTTAAGTGCTCCTTCGAGGTTAAGAGCTCCTGCTGGAGCATCTTTGCCTTCCGAAATAGCAATGGGTGCATGCTCACCTGTTAGGTGAGAGACGTCTAAAGAGGAGGACCCCTCTATCACCTTTCCATCTAGTGGAAGAACTTCTCCTGCCCTTACCCAGATGAGTTCGTTGACTTGAACATCCTTTACTGAGCGTTCGATCATTTTGCCCGATGCATTGATCACCTGAGCCGTGCTCGGAGCCATTTTACTCAAGTGATTTAAAGTACTTTTGGCTTTATGAGAGACAAAGTGCTCCATAGAGTGAGAAAGAGAAAAGAGTACCAGAAGTAAAGCACCTTCTAAACTTGAATGAATAAAGAGCGATAAAAAAGCTGCCAAAACCATTAGGACATGGATATCAACCTTGAAAGATTTGAGCTTTTCAATAGCTTCAATTAAAGCCGGGGTGCCTGCTAGGAAAAAGATCACCACTTGAAAAAGAGAGGAGATAGGCGTTAATTTTTCAAAAAAAGAAAAGGCTATAGCAAAGGCTAAAAGGGTGAGAGAAAAGATTGAAACTTTTAAAGAGAGATTTTTCGCCCACTTTCTAGAACCTAGCGTTAGAAAAGGGCTGATGGTATGAGAATGCCCGGACTCTAAGAATTCACTTAGAATAGTTCCATTTTTGCTATTTACTTTTTGGGCTATAATTTTAGACATAGGGCGTTGATTATTGCATGAAAGAAAGGAACCAGCGGGTGAGGAAATAAACAGAGCCATAGGTCAAAACAGCAAAACCTAAATTCCAAACAAACGCAGGTATTCTTTCATTTTTTTGTAATTTAGCGATATACATTCCTGTTGTTCCAATCATCAATATCGCAAGAGCCATAAGCCCATATTGTGGAGAAAGCCATGACCCAACAAAGAGAAGCATAGTAGAGAGTAAAACACCTAAAGCTGCTCCACTTCCTACTTTTAAAGGGTGCTCACAGTTCTCTAAGCTAAGACCCATCTCTTCTTCTATCATCACTTTTAAAAGGCGATCATCGTCGGCCATTAAGACATCAAGTACTTCTTCTAAGAGAACTCCCTTAAATCCTTTTGCAGCATAGAGGGCTTCAAGCTCTTCTCTTTCTTGGGGGCGATGATTTTCAATTTCATAGCGCTCTTCTTTTAAGATGCGGTGCAAACGCTCTAATTTTGTATGAGCAAGCCAGGTACTTTTTGCACCTTTCCATACAAGCCAACCCACGCCAAGCATAAGCAATGCAAAGTTCAGTTGATTTGAAGAAAGGCCAAGCTGCGAACAAACCGTCCAAAAAATTAGAAAGAGAGTAGAGGTATCTCTAGATGCATCTAAGAAAGCGCCTAGATGTCCAGGGAGTTCATCTCCATGAATTTCGTTCGCCATCTCTTCTTTCTTTTTTAGAACATGCTCATAAGGGTTACTCCCTTCAAAATGATCTGTCTCTTGAGTATCCATAAAAAATTTTAAATTCGATAAAGTTTAGCTAACAGTTTAACTAATCCTTGATAATCCCGTAAAGAGGCAACTTCTCTTATTGAATGCATGGAGAGTTGAGAGCAACCCAGGTCTAAAGCCGGAATGCCTGTCTTTTCAACAAACATAGGGCCCAGGGTGGATCCCTGCCTTTGATCCCCTTTTTTAAGGTAATTTTGAATTTTAATTTTATGTTTTTCTGCGACAAGCTGAACCGTTGCCAAAATAGAATTTGAATAGGAATAAGAGGCTCCCGTATCTATTTTAATGGTAACTCCTCCTCCTAGAAGAGGGGTGTGTCTAGGCTCAAATTGATCTGGGCTTTTAGGATCGAGTGCGTGCGCTCCATCAACAGAGAGGGCCATAGAATTGGCATAGCACTTTTGAAGAGCTTCATAATTCATTTTCTCTTGGAAAAAAATTCTTTGAAAGACGCTTGTAAAAAATGAAGAATCGGCACCTGAGTAGGTTTTGGAGCCTATTTCTTCATGATTGGCCAGATACATAATAGGCATGGTATCTGTAAAAGATGTTTTTGAAACTTGCAAAAGAGCCTTTAAACTTGCATGAACACTTAAAAGGTTATCGATTCTAGGAGCGCTAAACAAGTCTTCACCTTCTCCTAAATATCTTGGAGCTTCTAACGGGCAAAGGTAAAGTTCGTGGTTGATCAGCTTTTTATAGGGCTTATGTTTTTTCAAAACTGATTCTAAGTAAGATGTTTTTAGTTCCTTTTTGTCAGTAAGTGTAGCTAGTGCATTGAGATGTTCTTGAGCTGAGAGTTTTAGCCCTTCGCTATTGACTTTGCGGTCTATATGAATGGGCAACTGCGTAATCATAACAGGATGATCTGTAATATGAACCAACTCTTCTTTGACTTTCTCATTATGTTCCACAAAAAGTCTGCCTGCAAGACCCAAATCTCTATTTAACCAAGAAGCATAGATCGGTCCACCATAGACTTCTAATCCCCAGAAAATCATGTTTTCATGTTGGTATTCCCCTTGAGGCTTCAAGCGAAAGGTAGGGCTATCTGTGTGGCTAAGCCACACACGCGACGCTTTAATCTCTTTTTGAGGAACGATAAAAGCAATGAGAGCACCTGAGTCTCTTTGAACAAAATAACGCCCTCCCTTTTTAACTTTAAAATCTGTTTTCTCATTGAGTTCTTCAAATTGATTTTTTTTCAATTCTTGAACACATTCTTTAACAGCATGATAAGCTGAGGGAGATTTTTCTATAAAAGAGAGTAAATCGGACATATTCTTTAGGGGGGTTATTTACTAACCGTTATGCAAAATCGAGTGATTATTTTCAAAAGAATATCTGCTAGAATTGATAAGCTCTTCTTTTTGTATAGGGATTAAGGGACCTGTCCTTTTTTTAAGTGAGTAGGCATAGGTTTTGTCGTAGTATTTAAGAAGACGCGTTGCAGCATCTTTTATTCCCCCGTTTTCGATAGCATGGATAATTTCTCGCGTTTCTTTTAGACCCAGTCTCTTTTTTAGAAGAGTGACAGCAGATATAAGCTTCGCTTTTTCTTCTTGTCCATACTCTCGCATGACGTTTTCAATACGCTTGTCTGAATCCATTTGAAGGAAATAAAGGGGGGCAGCTCGCATTAAATTATAGATGGGATTAGGGATGCAGCATCTGCCAATCAAACGACTTTCATCTTCTACCCAAATAGGTTTATTTGGATCCATTTGAAAAAGGGCTTCGGCAACTCTATTTTCAAACTGCTCACAGGTGGGCTGACTTGTCTTGGTAGATCCAAAGAGACTTCCTCTATGGTTCGCAGCCTTTTCTAAATCTAAAACCTGCTGCTCTTTTTTAAGAAGAGCAAGCAACTCACTTTTACCTGTTCCTGTGTAACCACCTAAACATCGAAATGAATAGGGGTGATTAAAAGAATTTAAGACCCAATTGCGGTAGTTTTTATAACCTCTTAAAAGTGAAGTTGCAGGAATACGGCAGAAGTTTAAGAGCCATAGAAGAGATTGGCTTCGCATCCCTCCTCTTGCGCAGTAAACTTTGACTTTAGAAGCTTTTCGTTTTCTGATTTGCCTGACCCAATCACTGAGTTTAGGCCCTACAAATTTAAGTCCCACCTCTACAGCTTTTGAAGAACCTTGGAGTTTGTAGGCGATTCCAACTTGAGCTCTTTCTCCATCTGTGAATAGAGGGAGGTTCCAAGCTCCTGGTATGTGACCTTGTTCAAATTCTTTGGGGCTTCTGACATCAATAATCTGCCCTTCTAGATTTAGAAACTCTTCTATTGAGGTTTTTTTATGCTCCACAGCCTCTTTCCTTAATTTGACTGGGTCAAAATAGCAAAGATTCCAATATTTGTAACGGAGTATTAAAAAAGCTCTTTATTTAAGCGCTTCTAAACGTTCGTAAAGTTCAGGCTTCTTTGAAT
>CAYGMF010000020.1:18156-19327 GCA_964351075.1 uncultured bacterium | reverse complement strand
CCATTCAAAGTATGGACAAACTGAGGTTTCTCCCCTTTCTCTTTGAAGCGGATTTTGGAGCGTCTTGCTTGAAAATCTGTGCAGTTTGAGATTGATGAGACTTCCACATACTTTTCTTGCCCAGGCAAGTAAACTTCTATATCAATAGTTTTGGCAGCGGCAAAGGACATATCTCCTGTTACTAAGAGCATTCTTTTGTAGGGCAACTCAAGCTTTTCTAAGATCGATTCAGCACTTTCCACAAAATTGTTAAAAACAGCTTCGCTTTTGTTTGGCTGAGTAAAAGCAAACATTTCAACTTTATTAAATTGATGGGTACGAATGAGTCCCCTCTCTTGTTTACCTGCAGCCCCAGCTTCTCTTCTAAAGCATGGAGTGTAGGCGACATATTTTAGGGGAAGTTCTTCCGCATGTAAAACCTCATCGTAATGAAGCCCATTGAGAGCAACTTCCGCTGTCGGAAGGAGACAAAATTCGAATTGCTTATCTTGAATTTCATAAGCTTGGTCTTTGAACTTAGGGTACTGACCTGAACCGTACATCATCTCAGAGCGTACAAGCAAAGGGGGTATCCACTGAGTAAATCCATTTTGAATATGGTGCTCAAGCATCATGTTAATCAAAGCCCACTCTAAGCGCGCTCCCATCCCTCGATAAGTAGGCCACCCTGTTCCCGTTATTTTAGCTCCCTTTTCAAAGTCAAAAAGGTGGAGCTCTTCATTGAGTTCTAAATGGTTTTTAAACGGAAAAGAAAAGTGGGGCTTTTTACCCTCTTCTTTGAGGCAGACATTGTCTTTGGGATCCAAAGAGGATTTGATTCCTTCCATAGGAGGGTTAGGTAAGACAGCAAGCTCATGGTTCAACTTCTTCTCAAGACCCTGCAGTTTTTCATCTAAGCTTTGAATTTGATCTCCAAAGTTTTCAACCTTTTTCAAGAGATTTGAGGCATCTTCCCCTTTTCTTTTGAGTTCCCCTATTTGCTTAGAGAAGGTATTACGTTCACTTTTGAGAGCCTCTACTTCGGTTTTTATGCCTCGTATCAATTCATCTAGAGAAACAATTTGAGAGAGGTCTACTTGAGGGTCTTTTGTTTTGAGTCGCTTTTCTAGTTCTCCTACTTGATCGCGGATGAGCTTCATATCTAACATAGCTTTAACACAAATTCCTTAGT
>CAYGMF010000020.1:0-18056 GCA_964351075.1 uncultured bacterium | reverse complement strand
ACTTGATCGCGGATGAGCTTCATATCTAACATAGCTTTAACACAAATTCCTTAGTAAATTGAAAAGGTGATTTTACTTAAGTTCAGATAATTCCAAAAGGAAAATCCCATTTGCTTTTGTTAAAAAAAATTCTTTCTAAAAATTAATCAAAACAAGCTATAGTGCTTGTAGCGACTAAACGCTTATTGGATTCCTTTTGTGGTTCATGAGCTCAAGCTTTTAGAGTCTTCTTTTGCCCTCAATGCCTCAGCTCTTTTGACTCTTGGGTGGCTGGTTTATTCAACTCTTCAAGATTTTCGGCAATATAACCCAGAACAACGGGTAAAAAGCCCTATAATTCAAATTATTCATACCTCTTTTAGTTATTTAAACAATCGAATTTTTGGCCCTTTTTAATTCTTTATATCCTTATTAAAAAATCCCATTTTGTTATAAAATAGTGCCTCTTTTTATAAAAAAGTGGACAAGTCCTATTTTCTACTTGTCTAATACCAGATGTCCGTGGCATATGCCTATATATTGAAGTAAAAATAAATTTAAGATGCATTTAGAAAAGATTGAAATTACAGGGTTTAAATCCTTTGCAGATAAGACCATTTTAAAATTTGATGATCCGATCACAGCAATAGTGGGCCCCAATGGGTGTGGAAAATCCAACATTGTGGATGCCTTTCGCTGGGTGCTCGGAGAGGGTTCTGCTAAGTCTCTTCGTAGCGACAAAATGATAGATGTCATTTTCTCAGGGTCTTCTACAAGAAAACCCTTAAACTATGCTCAAATTGCGTTAACATTTACAGGCATTGACAAAACCCTTTCTCTTGACTACGAGGAGCTCTGCATTACCAGACGCATTCACCGTAATGGCGACTCTGAATGGTACGTCAATCGTAATCCTGTTCGTTTAAAAGATGTTCACAAAATTTTATGGGAAGCAGGTATTGGAAAAAATGCCTTTTATATTTTTGAGCAAGGTAAGGTCGATGACTTAATCACCTCTTCTCCTTTGGAGCGTCGCTGTATTTTCGAAGAAGCTGCAAAGATCATGCGCTTTAAAGAAAACAAGCGTGAAGCTCTTCGAAAGCTTTCACAAATTGAGGGAAACCTAAAGCGGGTTCTTGATATTCAAACAGAGGTCAATCAGCAGATTGACACCCTTCAGAAGCAAGCTGAAGAAGCACGTATTTACGCTGAAAATAAAGAGCGCTTAGTCCACTTAGAAAAAGGTCTTGTCCTTTACAAGTGGCACCACAATCAAAAGAAGCTTAAGCTTGAAAAAGAGGTTTGTGAAGAAAACTCAAATGAGCAGAAAAAGGTTCACCTAGACATTGAGACTTTTGAAAATGAACTCAAATTATTGAAGGAAACCCATTCCTCAAAATCTGCAGAAACACGTAAATATTACGAAGCTTTTTTTGAAGTTAAAAAGGCAAAAGAATTGGCCTCGTTTGAAGCGACATCTCATCGCAAACAAAGAGAAGAACTTTTAGAACAAACAAAAAATTTAAAGGAGAGCTTACAAAGCCTTCATCAAAAGCATTTGAAAGAGCACCGCACCTTTGAAGAGAATCAAAAAAACTTACAAGAGTATGAAAATGACACTCTTTCCTTATCTAAGAATCTTCAAAAAATCAACGGCACACTCACTTCCCTAGAGCAAAAAGTAGAAGAGGAAACCTCTTTAAGAAAAGAGGCTCAGCAAAAATTGATGCTTGCGGTCAACTCCGAGAATGAGCTTCAGTCTAACTACAAAAATAACACGGTTAAATTGCACGCTCAAAAAGAGAGCTTAGCGAGGATTCTTCATCAAGAAAAAACTTCTCAAGTAAAAATTGAAGAGAAAACAAAAGAGCACGAAGAGCTTACAAAAACTTATGAAGAGCTTTTAAGCGGCCTTGAAAGTGAAACCGACCGACTTCAAAAGGTTAAAGAAGAGTTAGAGGCGAAATCTCAAGCTTTAGAGGATTTGAATCCAAAGCTAAAAGAATTTGCATCTAAGCTAACTGAAAACAAAGCAACAGTTGATCTACTACTTAGTTTGAAGAGTGAATTAGAGGGATATAATCAATCATCGAAGACCCTTCTTCAGTTTGCAGAGGATCAAAACCACAAGCTCTATCAGAAAGTTTTTCCACTAACCAATTGGTTTCAACCTAAAAAGGGATATGAGGCCCACCTCTCCACTATTTTACAACCTTATTTACAAACACTCGTAGTCCACACGAATGAAGATTTGGAGATTTTATTAAACCTTGCAAAAGAAAATGACCTTCAAAATTTCTCCTGTCTTTCATTAGAGAAAGTAGCTCCTTCATCATTGGACCTTAAAATGGCAGACTCTAATGAAGTCGCCGCTCACTTTTTAAATCAATTGGATCAAACATCTCCTTTAGAGGGTTTTAATGAAATCCAAGGGGATTACTTTTTAGACCATCTTGGCGTTTATCACCGCATTTCTAAAGAAGACCAAAACTTATTTTTAAGAGAAGTTGAACTTAAAAAGAGAGAGGATGAAAAGCAGACTCTTGAAAAAGCGCATTTAGATGTCCAAGTTCAAGTAGAAGGACTCACGCAAAAGGTTAAATCTCTTAAAGAAGAGTATGCAAAGCTTAGCCAGAAAAAGCATCAAAATGAAATTGATTTTACAAGGACCAACTATTCTTTAAAAAATTGCGCTGAAGATTTAGACAAGCAAAAGCAAAAGGTGGCCTCCTTTGAATCTCAAAAGCAAGAGATTTCAGATTCGATAGCTGCCTTGGACGCTAAGCAAAAAGAATATATTCAACTCTGCCAGGCTGAAGAGGCCAAGCGAAAAGATCACGAAACTTTCTTCTCTAAAATTGAAAGTCAGTTTGAAAGTAATTATAATACTCTCAAAGAAAAGAGGGGCTTAAAACAGTCTTTAGAAGATAAGATCAAAAGTTCTGAAAAAGAGGCCCATCTTTTAAAAGAAAGTATCCGTGTTTTTGAATCTAAAAGTATGAGCTTTGAAGACCAAATTCAAGAGATGAGTGCGTTTATTGAGACAAAGGAAAAAGCCTCTTTAACTCTTGAGAAACAAAACGCTCTTTTCGAAAAGAAAGAGAGTGAGTTTGTGAGTAAACTTAAGGTTGCTGAAAATAAATACCAAGCTTTTGAAAGTGAATTAGAGCAACTTGAAAAAAATGAAAAAGAGAAAGAAGCGCAGCTTAAAGAGCTTCGAAAGAGCCTCGATCTTCATAGAAATCGTGAAGTCGAAATTAAGAGTCGCCTCTCAGAGCTTCAAACAGAGCTCCACTTGCAGACAGAAGAGATCGAAGAAAAACTAGAGGTTCCCAAAGAAGAAATTTCTTCCCTTGGATTCGACCCTTCTATCACCCTTGGCAAAACAGAAAAAGAAATTAGACAACTACGCAAATTACTGGACAGTCAGCCTGAAATTAACTTAAAAGCGATTTCAGATTGCGAAGCTCAAAAGTCTCGTTTTGAGTTTTTACAGTCTCAGATTAAAGATTTACATGAGTCTCAAGAAAAGCTTTTAGAGATCATCAATAAGTTAGATGAAACAAGTCGCCAGATGTTTAAGGAGACCTTTGACAAGATTCAAGCTCGCTTTAGAGAGAACTTCCTGCTTCTATTTAATGGAGGAGAAGCCGATCTTAAGTTGACCTCTAATCAAGATATTTTAGAGGCTGGTATTGAAATCATTGCACAACCTCCTGGTAAAAAAATGAGATCCATACAGCTTCTCTCCGGTGGAGAAAAGTGCTTATGTGCAATTGCTCTGCTCTTTGCACTCTTTGAAACGCAGTCCATCCCTTTCTGTATCTTAGATGAAATTGATGCTCCTTTAGACGATACCAACATTGAAAGATTTACAAATGTCTTAAAACAATTTGTGAAAAATAACCAATTTATTATCATAACGCACAATAAACGAACCATGGCTATTGCAGACAACTTATTAGGTGTCTCCATGCAGGAAAAAGGCGTTACAAAAATTATTCCTCTGGAATTCAATTCCAAAACATCTCTTTCTCAGGCCACAGTTTAATTTCATTAACTTAACCTGAGATTTTCACATATGTTAATAGGCGTTCCAAAAGAAATTAAGAATCACGAATATCGAGTTGCTGCAAATTTAGAGCTCGTTCAGATGCTTGCAGCAGCAGGTCACGAAGTCCTCATAGAAAGCAATGCAGGAAAAGCAATTGGGTATACCGATGAAATGTATGAACAAGCAGGCGCTCGCATAGCAGCTACAGTGCAGGAAGTTTGGGCATGTGAAATGGTGATTAAAGTAAAGGAACCCCAGCCTAGCGAATATGAGCTTATGCATGAAGGGCTTATTTTATTTTGCTTCTTGCATCTAAGTGCTGAGCCCGAGCTTACTCAAGCACTCGTGAAAAATAAGGTAGTTGCCATTGCTTGGGAAACAGTAACAAACGCGCAAGGACAACTCCCCATTTTAATTCCAATGAGTGAAATAGCAGGACGGATAGCTATTCAAGCTGGAGCCACTTCGCTGCAGCTAAGCCATGGAGGCAAAGGAGTTCTTCTTGGCGGAGTGCCAGGAGTTAAGCCTGCGAAAGTTCTCGTAATTGGGGGAGGAGTCGTTGGATTAAATTCTGCTCGTATGGCAATAGGTTTTGGAGCGGATGTCACTCTCTTTGACACAAACTTAGATCGCTTAAGAACTATCGATAGTGTCTTTGACTTTAGAATCAAAACCCTCTACTCCACTAAAATGTCTATTGAAGAGAACTTAAAAACAGCTGATCTTGTTGTTGGTTCTGTTTTAATCCCAGGTAAACTTGCTCCTAAAGTCGTCACAACACAAATGCTCGACCATATGCAACCAGGCTCTGTCGTAGTAGATGTCGCCATTGATCAGGGGGGATGCTTTGAAAGCTCCAGACCTACTTCTCACGCAGAACCTACTTATTTTGAAAAAGGGATACTTCACTACTGCGTAACCAATATGCCTGGTGCATGCGCAAAATCAGCTACCCAAGCTCTTGTTAATGCTATGTCTCCCTATGCCTTAAAACTAGCAAATTTAGGTTATAAGGCAGCCTTCGAAAAAGATCGAGGGCTCTTGGACGGACTAAATGTCTACCATGGACAGGTCACAAATGAACATGTGGCTTCTGATTTAGAGTATCATTATCATACTCCTGAAGAGGCTATTAAAGATAAATATCTAAATGTTAGTTCATTAGAGACATCTCCTGTTTAAAAAAGACTTGACAAATATATCGATTTGTGGTATACTATTAGCGTCAAAGTAACAGAAAGGAGATAGTGTTATGACAGGCGTACATAATAAAGCGGATGTATTGAACTTCAATGGTTTAGGAGATGGAGAAGCAGCTCCACCCTCACAAGCTGACCAACTATTGCATTTAAAGCTTCTAGAACAGCTTTGTGCCATTATGGACCAATTTGGAGATCTTCAGACACAAGCAGCTAAAGATGCTTCTGCAAAAGACGCTAAATCTGACGCAGAGGGTCAGGCTACAGCGGAAGTAACTGCTGGGTTAAAATCTTCATCAGGATCTAGTCATTCTCCAAATACTGGAGCTCCGACAGGTTCTGGAGATTCAGGTTCAGGTGGTGCTCTTACAGGTGGAGTTGGTGCAGTAGGCGCTTAATTGCTGCCCACTTTCTAAACGCTACCCTCAAAAAGTCTTTTTTGGTATGTTTGCGAATGAATAGGCGAGGACCTTTTTGTTCGCATGCATACTGATTTGATCATTTCACCCTTCGAGGAAGCTGCAAAAGCTTACTTAGAGGAAAACCGTATTAAGGAAATTATTTTTTCTAGAGGGACCTATCACGTCCACGTTGAGGACAGAGAGTCTGGGGATCCCGCTTGGGCTTTTTTTCAAGTTAATGATGATCATACGGTTAAAGATTTCTTCTGCTCTTGTCAATCAGAGTCATCCACATCTTGTGAACATTTAGCAGCCGCCCTTTTAAGTATTTTTCAAAATCATACTCAACCTCTGCATGAGAGGTTTGAGCACTCTTTTTGGAGTCGAATAACGCAAGCTTTTGCTCAAAAATATGGCTATGACCTCTCTCTTTTAAAGAAAAAAGAGTCTCGATATGAGTTTAAAAAGAAAGAAAATCTTCTTTTTTGGATCGAAGGCATAGACGATGCTTCTAAAAAAACACTCAAAGAATACTTAGAAGATAGACCAGACGAGACAGAAGAGACCTCCTTGAAGTTTTCAAATCTTCCTAAAAAAGAGCTAACGCTTTGGCGAGAAGGAAGGCCTTCCCCTAAACTGCGTTATGAGCTTTCTTTTTGGTCCGACTTAGCAAAGTGGCTCATGATTTTACAAGAGGGGGGGCATCCCTATCAAGCACGATTTACGTACCAAAAAGGTTTTCCTCAAGGGCTTACGATTTCTTTTGAAAAAGTCGTTTTATATTTTGAATTGGACAAAGAGATTTTAATAGAAACAATTCCTTTCTTGTCGACTATTAATACTCCGCTAGAAGTTCAACACACCCCGTCTCTTAGGATTGAAAAGATCCTTTACGATCAGCAACAAAAGACACTTGTTATTCACCCAAAAAAATCCAAGAAAGGGCAAACGGATACGCCTTCTGGGGAAAAACTAGGAGACTGGATTTACCTTCCAAAAAAAGGATTTTATCATCAAACCTCCGGTGATTTCTCCAAAGAGCGAACCATCTTGTCTCATAGCATTGATAAAGAGCTCGAGAAAAACACCTCTTTTTTTCATAAGCATCTTGAAGGTACTTCTCTCAACCCAAAACCTGTGAAGCCTAAATACCTTATTAATTTCGATGAGCATTGGAATTTAAATGTTCATCTCTATCTTTTTGATAAGTCTGATTTGAGAAAAGCACACTCCACTTTCTTTGGAAAGTGGGTTTTTCTGGAAGATCAAGGTTTCTTTAAGCTCTCGGAAAATGTTTTTCGCCAGCCTTCCCTTTTTATCCCTAGAGATAAAGTGACTGAATTTATTAGGCAATACCGCCATTGGCTCGGCAGTCAAAAAGGTTTTGAAGTTCACTTAGCTCCCATTGAAACAAAAACTTCTTATCATCTGAACTCTCATTACCAGCTTATTTTCTCTTCTAAGCTTTCCCTTCTTGGAGAGAGTTACTACGACTTTGGAGAGTGGGTCTACATTCAAGACCAGGGTTTTTATTCAAAACCAAGACATGCCTCTCCAATTAGAAGTGGGCTCACTGTTAAAAAAGAAGAGATTTCAAAATTCATTCATTTAAACCAAGATGACTTAGAGTCTGTGCCAGGCTTTTTTGCTGCCAAATGCCCTTTAAAAAAGGTCTCTTTATCTTTAACAGCTAATTTAGAAAAGCAAACTCTATGCATCGAACCTCTCTACAAGTTTCATCCCGAGTACAAAAAAAAAGAAGTCCTATTCTTTGATCACTATAGTTACGTTGCAAGCGAAGGGTTTTACCTACTCCCTAAAGAACTACAACTACCCAAAGGATTTAGAAAAAAAGTGGATATTCAACCAGCAGATCAGACCTCTTTTCTAGCCTTTCAGTTTAAAACCTTAAAACCCTTTATTTCACACTTGGATCCCTGCTTACAAGTCCCCAAACAACTAGAGCTGTCTCTTGAAAATTTTAGAAAGGACCATTTTCAACTGAAGTATAAAAATGAACAAGGTGAGTCTTTTATTCAGCCTTTATTTAAGGCTATCAAAAAAAAGCACCCCTATTACCTTTCTGAAGTCGGTTTGATTCAACTTAACCACCCTCGCTTTACCTGGATCCATGAGTTAAAAGAGGAAAAGGTCCATGAAGATGGTATAGAGCTTTCCACCTTAGATTTGATTCGAATTGAAGCCATTGACTCCATTTTTGATCCAGAAAGCACCTCTCATAAGATTTTGAATCAAATAAAGTCTGCAACGAGTCTCACTTTGCCCCCCTTAAAGGGTTTTAAAACAAAGCTTAGACCCTATCAACAAGTCGGACTCTCTTGGCTTTGGAAACTTTTTAACTACGACCTCTCTGGCATCCTTTGTGACGATATGGGGCTTGGTAAAACACATCAAGCAATGGCTTTAATGGCGTGCATTAAAAACCAAAAGATCACAAAACCCCACCCCGGCTATAAAGCACCTAAGAAAAAGTTTTTGATTGTCTGTCCAACCTCTGTCATCTTCCACTGGCAAGATAAGCTTCAAGAATTTTTCCCTGCTTTAAAAATTTTAACGTTTTATGGTTTGAATAGATCTCTAAAGCGCTTTCAGCAACAGTTTGATGTTGTGCTTACCTCTTATGGAATACTACGCATTGACCAAAAAGCCATTTCAAAACTGCAGTTTGACCTCGCGATTTATGACGAACTTCAAGTCGCTAAAAATCATCGTAGTTTAACCTATTCTGCTCTTCAAAAAGTCTCTTCCCAAATGAAATTGGGGCTTACAGGAACTCCCATTGAAAATAACCTGCGCGAACTTAAGGCTCTTTTTGACCTTGTTGTTCCAACGTATATGCCCCCCGATGATCGATTCCGCAGCTTCTTTACCAACCCAATTGAACGAGATCATGACGAACAAAGAACAGAGCTCTTAAAAAAGATGATCGGTCCCTTCATTTTGAGGAGGAAAAAAGAAGAGGTTGCCAAAGAACTTCCTGACAAAACAGAAGAAGTCTCTCGCTGTGAACTCACAAAAGACCAAGCAGCACTTTACCAGGATTACTTAGAACAATCTAAAAAGGAACTTTTAAAAGACCTTCAAGACAACTCCAAACCGGTCCCCTATATGCACGTCTTTGCGCTTTTAAATAAGCTCAAGCAAGTTTGTAATCATCCCAAAAGTTTGGATTTCAAAAAGTATGCAAACTCAAGCTCTGGAAAATGGGAACTCTTTGTTGAGCTTCTACAAGAAGCTCGAGAAAGTAGACAGAAAGTTGTGATCTTCTCTCAATATTTAAATATGATGGATCTTATTGAAGCTTATCTCAAAGAACATGACATAGGCTACGCGACGATACGAGGCTCCACCAAGGACCGTAGAACGCCTCTAAGGCGTTTTCAAAACGACCCCTACTGCGAAGTCTTTGTTGGCTCTTTGAAAGCAGTAGGCCTCGGGATAGATCTCACAGCGGCCTCTGTTGTGATCCATTATGATCGCTGGTGGAACGCAGCTAGAGAAAAGCAAGCCACGGATCGGGTGCACCGTATTGGCCAACAAAAAGGGGTAATGGTTTTTAAGCTCGTCACTTTAAATACACTGGAAGAGAAGATTGATCAAATCATACGATCTAAAGAGAGGCTTATGGAAGAAGTTGTTGGTACTTCAGATGAAGACCAAGTCAAAGCCTTCTCTCGCGAAGACCTCATTGATATTCTACAGTTCGTTCATACAGATATTTATACGAGTTCTTAATATCGCTTTATAGAGATTGCTCCTTAAGGTAACTTAAGAGACTTTTAACTGTTACTTTTTCAGATAGAGGATAATCTACTTCTCCAGGATAAATCACATAGAGGTGTTTAAGGTTCAAATCTTTTAAAGCAATCTGCATAGACTTTGTCAGTTTAGGAGCATCTGAATATTTAAACTCAATACCTATAGGTCCGTCTTTAAGAGGTAGCACTAGATCAATTTCAGCGCCTCCATAAGTCGACCAAAAATAGCAATCTTGATGTATAGTTTTTTGAGACCGAACCACTTCTTCCAAAGCAAACCCTTCCCAAGAAGCCCCTAACTTCGGATGACAAAAAAGCTCTTCTCTATCTTTTATTCTTAATAAGGAATGTAAAAGCCCACTATCTCGAAAGTAAATCTTAGGAGCTTTGACTTGTCTCTTTTTCAAATTTACATGCCATGGCTGCAGCTGACGCATCATGAATGTTCCTGTTAAAATATCTAAATATTTTCGAACAGTTGCATCAGAGGCTCCAAAAGAGCGCCCAAGTTCTGAAGCATTGAAAATATTACCATGGTAGTGAGCAAGCATGCTCCAAAAGCGTTGCAAAGTTTCTGGAGGTATTTGAATCCCCAAATTAGGAATATCTTGCTCTAGTAAAGTACGGATGTAAAAGCTTCTCCAGTCAAAGCTCCCTTCATCACTTTTTGCCAAATAAGATTTAGGAAAGCCTCCATATAACCAAAGGCGTTTTAAATCTGAGGCCTCTTCCAAATTAAAAGGAGTAAGTTCTAAGTAAGAAATTCTTCCTGCTAAACTTTCAGAGGATTGTCTAAGAAGTTCTTTTGAAGCACTTCCCAAAATCAAGTATTCTTGATCCAGTTTCTTATTATCGACTAAAACTCTCAAAATGGTGAATAAATCAGGAAAACGTTGAACTTCATCAATCACAATAAGACCCGACAGATTCTGCAAAGTTAACATAGGATTCTTAAGCCGCTCTAAATCAACTGGATTCTCTAGGTCAAAATAATTGGATTTTGGGAATGTTGAGACACTTTCACAATATTCTCGAGCCAAAGTGGTTTTTCCACATTGCCTAGGGCCTAAAATGGCCACAATAGGGTGAGATTTAAGGTATCTCTGAACGAGGTTAAAAAAGTGGGGTCTTTTCATGTTTTTCCTTGAATATTCGAAGTTAACCTAAGGATATTCAAGGAGAATCTATTTTTTCAACCTTAAAAACGACTTTTTCCATGAATATTCGAAGTCAGCCTTCGAATATTCATGGAAAATAATTATTTTAACTCTACCAAAGGCTCTGAATGAGCCTCTTTTGATAATGTCTCCAGTTATATAATAAGAAGTGATCGATTATGAAAATATCAGATCCCACCTAAACTATTATCTAAAGAGCCTATCTTCTTTCAGGAAGTACTTTTCTGACAAATTATGAGGAATTAACTTCCAATAGTAAAAATATACCTGCATCTGTAATATCTTTGCCAACAAACGGCAAAGAGATCAAATAAAGGATAGTTTTAAGTGAATATAGTGACTAAGAGAGTTCAATTTTGCGCTGCCCACCGTTTATATAACCCTACATTTAGCGAAGAAAAAAATGATGAAATTTTTGGCCCTTGTGCCAATCCCTATGGGCATGGGCATAATTACACTGTTGAAGTTAGTGTTATTGGTGAAATAGATGAAGAGACTGGTTATATTGTCGATTTGAAAAAATTGAAAAACCTTCTCAATAGACTCATTGTAAAGCCCTGTGATCATAAGCATTTAAACTTTCAAGTTGATTTTTTGAAGGGAATCATTCCATCTGTGGAAAACTTAGCTGAAGTTTTCTTTAAGCGAATTGAACCAGAAATTAGTACAATAACAGAGGGCAGGCTTTTTTCAGTAAAAGTACGTGAAACTGAAAATAACTCAGCAGAGTATAGAAAGAAAAGATCTAATACATGGGTATGATAATGAAAAAAGACCCAAAAAAAATTAAGTTATTTCCCTATGACCCCAAGTGGCCCAAGATGTTTGATGTTGAGGCCAAAGAGATCAAGGAATTTCTTAAAGAGAGCTGCGTAAAGCTTCATCATATTGGCTCTACTTCCATACCAAACATGACTGCGAAAGAAGATTTAGATATTTTGCTAATTGTGAGTAACCTCAAAGATTCTCTTAAACTGGAAAAGCATGGCTTTATCTTTAAAGGGGAACTTAATATCCCCCTTCGCTACTTCTTCTCAAAAAATACTCAAAGATCAAAAATTAATCTTCATGTCTGTGAAAAGGGCCATGCTTTTGCTGATCTAAATTTAACATTTCGAGACTACTTAAGAACACATCCCAAAGAAGCTGAAGAGTATGCTCAACTAAAGCTCAAAGCATTAGAAAACCCTAATGCTCACCATAGGATTCGTTGGTTTCTTTCTAAATACGGCGAAAAAAAAGATCCTTTTATCAAAAAAATCCTGAAGAAAGCAAACTATCAGGGCATAAACATAAACTTTTGTATGCATAACAACGAATGGGAAGAGTACCACCGTATCAAGGATGAGCAATTTTTTAAAAACCTTGATGTAGAATACGATCGGAATCATCCCTCGTTTACTGAGCCCGAACATTTTCACTTTTGCCTCTATCAAGGTGGTGAAGTAGTTGGAATTGCTCATATAGAGCTTCTCTCGGAAGAAAAAGCTGCGCTGCGCCCTCTGTGTATTGATACTCCTTATCAAAAAAAAGGCCTCGGCAAATACTTCTTAATATTTCTAGAGCGTTGGCTAGAGCTTCAGGGGATTCGAGTACTGCATTTACATGCTAGAATTGATGCTATCCCCTTTTATGAAAAACAGGGCTATGAATTTATGCCATTCAACGACCCGACGGGAGGGCTTCCATCAAAAAGTAAAGATATGGGGAAAACTTTAAGAAAATGCACAAATTTCACTGAAAATTGAGAAAATGGTTGCAGATTTCACTGAAAATTGCACAAAACTGTGCAATTTTCATAAAAACGCATTCGATTTAATATCAGGAATTTAACATCTACCTATACCTATAAAAACAACTTATACGGCTTATAATGAATATATTAGGAAAAAGACTTCGCAGCTTCTGTCTTCTGCAATCTCTCTGAGACTTCTCTCACCTTCTTACTTTTTAAGAAGAACTGGAGTGGAGAGCCAAAAAAATCAAAGGCATCTCTCATTTGATTAATGAGGTATCTTTTGTAGGTGTGTGTCAATAGAGTTTGTTTGTTCACAAAGAACAGGAAAGAGGGGGGAGAGGATTTGATTTGAGTCATGTAATAGATACGTAATCGCTTCCCTTTGACCATTGGAGGAGGGATTTGATGTTGAACTTTCTCAGCAAATCGGTTCAAAGCCCCGGTCTCAATACGTCTGGTTCTATTTGCATAAACTTTCTCCAAAATCTCATAAATTTTTAAGACATTGCGTCCTGTGAGAGCTGAAATAAAGAGAATGGGGTAAATGGATACAAAGGGGCACTCTTGTATGAGAGCTTGCCTTGCGTGCTCCATACGGTGGTCGTGAGTTAAGTCCCACTTATTTACAAGCACAATGCAGCTTTTGCCTTGCTTGTAAATCTCAGACATCAGCTTTTTCTCTTGAGCAGTCATCCCATCTAATGCATCTATTAGAAAAAGACAGATGTCTGACTTCTCAATAGCTTCATAAGTGCGGATACTTGCAAACTTCTCAACAACATTGCGCTCTTTTTGCTTTCTTCTGATCCCTGCCGTATCAATGAGAATATAGTCTTTTCCCTCGTGACTTAGCTCTATTTCAATAGCATCTCTTGTGGTCGCCTGTTCTGGGCTTACCACACAACGCTTCGTTTGGGTCAGCTGATTTATAAGAGTGGACTTTCCAACATTCGTGCGTCCAACTATCGATAAAATAGGCTTTTTTTCTTCTTCAACCGGTTTAAGATCAAGAGTCTTTATTTTCTCAAAAACAGCTTCGAAAAGCTCATAAAGATTACGCCCGTGAACCGCAGAAACTGCAAAAATATCAGTAATCCCTAGCTGATGAAATTCGTGAATAAGGTTTCCAAAATGGTCATCGTCAATCTTATTTACAGCTAAACAAACCGGTTTTTTTGACTTTAATAGAAGCCTTGCAATCTCTTGGTCCATTTCAGTCAAGCCTATGCGAGCATCGACTACCATAATACAAACCGAAGCTTCATTGATAGCTTCACGACTCTGTTGCAGGATTTCTTGATTAAGAGGGTCATAGTCATCTAACTGAATACCGGCCGTATCGATTAGGATATAGGGGTGGTTTTGAAACTCACCAGTCCCATAGAGGCGGTCACGAGTGACCCCTTCCATTTCGTCGACAATGGCAATTCTTTTTTTCAAAAGACGGTTAAATAGGGCCGACTTCCCTACGTTAGGGCGCCCAACTATCGCTATTTTTGGAAATGACATCTGTTTTATTTTTCCCCCGAGAAAGTATTCCAATATAATCTAGAATGAGTTAAATGAAAATAAAAATCCAATTTTTATAAACAGCATACCGCTATTAATATAATTTAATTAAAAACAGACTAATAAATTGAAAGAAAATTTTTTAAAAATAAAAGATCGTTTATTAAGTTCAAATTATAATTTAAATAGTTTACGGTCTGATGTATTAAGCGGCCTATCAGTTGCTCTCTTGGCCCTACCTCAGTCAATGGCTTATGCCTTGATTGTAGGGCTTCCCTTGTACTCAGGGATCTTAGCGGCCATATTTGGGACTATTTTGACCTCTTCTTTTGGCCATTCTAGACACTTAATTTCAGGGCCCACGCATGCAACGGCCATTTTGATCCAGGCTGGAACCAGCCATATTCTCTATCAGCACTTTCATCAAGTACCTGAAGAGTTTAGAGGGCTCATTGCCTTGCAGATCATCTCTCAAATTGTTCTCTGTATGGGTGTTATCCAAATTTTAATAGGGATTTTCAAGCTAGGAGGCTTCACTCAGTTTATTAGTCGATCTGTTATGATGGGGTATATCTTAGGAGTGACCCTTTACATTTGGCTTGGTCAAGCCTATACGCTATTCTCTATCGAAAGGCCCATGGGTGCGTTTTCATTTTCTCAACTTTTTCCCTATTTATTGAAGCACATCTCATTTTCAAACCCTTTTACAATAGGCATTGGAATTTTAAGCCTTTTGATTTTGATCGCTTTAAAGAAATTGAATCATAAGTTGCCCAGATCTTTGATTATGCTCACTCTAGCAGCTTTAATCACCTATGTCGCTAAACAGTTTATCGCCCCAAAGTCCGCTGCCTCTATTACTCAGCTATCAGCTGTAGACTTTCATTTGAAGAGTCTCTTTAACTTTAACTTTATCTATTTTAATAAGGCTATTATTCAAGACGTCCTCTTTATCTCTTTAGCAATTGCTCTCTTTTCAATTTTTGAGGTTAACTCTATCTCAAGACTCATCTCTGCTAAGAGCGGGCAAAGAGTAAAAACGAACCGAGATATATGGAGTGTGGGGATCAGTAACTTTTTTAGTTCATTTTTTCTAGGGACTTTGCCGAGCTCTGGCAGTCCTAGTCGAACCATCTTCAATTACCAAAGTGGAGCTAAAAGCAGATTTTCTGGTGTCCTTACAGGGATTTTCATACTGATTGTCCTAGGACTTTTTTATCCTCTCATCCAATTTATCCCAACGGCTTCCTTAGCTGCTATTCTACTGATGATTGGGTATGAAATTATTGACTTTAAATTGTTGAAAATATGTTTAAAAGCGACTAAGCGTGACGCTTTGGTTTTGGGAGTCACCACTATGTCTTGTCTCTTTTTTCAACTCGATATTGCTTTATTTATAGGGATAGCCCTTTCACTTGTTCTCTATCTAAGACTTGCAGCTGAAACAAATATTTTAGAATATGTTTTCACAGATGATGGGCATTTTAAGCCGATGAATCAAAATAAAGAGAGGCCTGAAAAAAGGATCCGTATTTTAAATATGGAGGGGAACCTCTTTTTTGGCTCTATAGATAGCCTTCAGAAGAAGCTGCATTATGTCTTAAAGGACCAAGATGTAGAAATTATTATCCTTAGATTCACACATGTTCAACATTTAGACGCCAGCATTTGTTACTTCTTAGAAGTCTTTGCGAGCAACCTTAAGAAAAAAGGAAAAAGCCTCTATCTTTGTGAAATGGTCCATTCAACAATTCAAGTGGTTAATGAATCCCCGCTTCTAAAGAAACTTGGAGAAGACTACCTTTATGAAAGGGATCATGCCTCTCCTATTAAAGCCACAGAACAAGCATTTGCTCATGCTTTAAAAAAACTTAACTCGACTGAAAAAACTCCCTCGTAATTTTTTCTTCTTTTTTGCTACCATGCTCAAAAAGCTATTTACTTCAGGAGAATTCCATGGACAGGTTGAAGAAAATTACACTAAACGACTGGAATCCGAGCTTAGACCACTCGGCTCTTCAAGAGGCTGTTACTGCCTTAGAAAGTGGCCAAGTTCTCTATTTTCCAAAACTCTCTTTCCCTGTTCAAGCAGAAGAAAAAGTACTCTTTTCCTCAAATCTCGTGAAGAAAGACCGTAAAAATATCAGTTACAATGCCAAAAATGATCTCATAAAAGGATGCTCAGGGGCGGAACCTATACAAAATACCATCCATGCAATGATGCAGCGTTTCTCTAAGATGGCTTCAGACTTTGTCCATGCGATCCTCCCAAGCTATGACCAGCACCTCACTCTTGGACGAACAAGCTTTAGACCTGTTGAAGTTAAAGGAAGAGAAAACGCCTCTTTTAGAAAGGACGACACCCTTCTACATCTAGATGCATTTCCCTCTTCTCCAACAGGAGGCAAGCGCATTTTAAGGTTCTTTGCTAACGTCAATCCCTTTGACAAACCTCGCGTGTGGAACGTTGGAGAATCTTATGAAAAAGTTCTAAGACACTATATCCCTAAAATTAAGGCCCCCCTTCCCGGGTCTAGGTTCTTACTCAACCGCTTTGGGATTACCAAGTCCTATCGTATCCTTTATGACCACTATATGCTAAACATACACAACGCAATGAAAGCTGATGCTGAATATCAAAAAGAAGTTGATCAAGAAATTGTTGAGTTCCCTCCCTTCACTTGCTGGATGTGTTTTACTGATCAAGTCTCTCACGCAGCGCTTTCAGGACAATATGTCTTTGAACAGAGTTTTTACCTTCCAATAGAAGGTCAAAAGTTCCCTGACAAATCTCCTTTGCATTACATGGAAAGACTCTTCCAAAAAAGAATGAGAAGTTAAATCTCATATGAGAAAGAGCTTTCTTTCCACCTTCTTTTCATTCTGACAAGCGCCGCTTTCGCCTACTTCAAAAATTTAATAAAATACATCTAATTTGTAAATATTATAGGACCAGCCATACAATCAATAAACAACTGCGTAGCACCTGTTTGTTCAATTAACGACTGAGGGCCATCAGCACGAATAGTAAAGATCGTCTGATCTCCGACCACGTTCATGTTCAGAAGGACTATCGTTTGGAGTTGTTGATTGATGATCACCGTAGCGTTAGGGGGATCTTGAGCGAAGGAATTTGAACCCTCTGACCACATGGTTTTTAGCGCTTCACCTGTTTCATGCTGTACCAATCGGTAGGGACGGTTAGAAAAGGCGAGCACCTTTTCAACATCCCCATGGTCTAAAATGAGTTGATAAGAGCCATCCGAGGCTTGTTGGATCTTCCCATAGTTAGACATTATGACAAAGAGGTAGCTAGGCTTCCCATTTTGTGAAGAGGACTTGGAACTATCGCAACTCGCTAATGTGAATAAAAGAAGGGCTGCAAAGGTGATTGATTTTAACATAGGTTTCTCCATTTTGGATTTATAACTTCCATAAACTCTTTAGGGAAATAAAATCAAAGGGGATTAAAGGAATCCGTTTTGACGAGAGGTTGGCTCTTTTGATTCTTCCAACTTTAAAACATTTTCCCCTTCCATGAGCTCTTTTCGTTCTGATAAGAGCCGCTTTTGCCTACTCTAAAAATTTAAAAAATGCCATGAGTTCTGCCATAATCTTTCTCAATTTCTGCACTTCCATCGACAAACAACTGAGTAACGCCGCTCTGTTCAATTAACGACTGAGGGCCATCTGCTCGAATGGTAAAGATCGTTTGATCACCAGCTACATTCATGTTCAGAAGGACTATCGTTTGGAGCTGTTGATTGATGATGACCGTAGCGTTAGGGGGATCTTGAGCGAAGGAATTCGACCCTTTTGACCACATGGTTTTTAGCGCTTCACCTGTTTCATGCTGTACCAATCGGTAGGGACGGTTAGAAAAGGCGAGCACCTTTTCAACATCCCCATGGTCTAAAATGAGTTGATAAGAGCCATCCGAGGCTTGCCCAATCTTCCCATAGTTAGACATTATGACAAAGAGGTAGCTAGGCTTCCCATTTTGTGAAGAGGACTTGGAACTATCGCAACTCGCTAATGTGAATAAAAGAAGGGCTGCAAAGGTGATTGATTTTAACATAGGTTTCTCCATTTTGGATTTATAACTTCCATAAACTCTTTAGGGAAATAAAATCAATTTATTATTTTGCATTTTTCATCCCTTTGACTATAGTTCACCCTACTATTTTTTATCCTTATTAAGGACATGCTGTGAAAGTTC
>CAYGMF010000019.1:18443-24432 GCA_964351075.1 uncultured bacterium | reverse complement strand
TATGCCATTTGCTGAAATCGATAAGTTAAAGATCTATTATGAAGTAGAGGGAGAGGGGGAACCGATCATCCTGATCCATGACCTGCTTGAAGACCATCTTCATTGGAGCTATATTCAAAAGGAACTCTCTAATCACTTTAAAGTTATTGCGTTAGATTTGAGAGGAGCAGGTCAGAGTACTTTGCCTAAAACTCCCTATTCACTAGAAGATTTAGCTAAAGATGTCGTTGCACTAGCTGATCACTTGAAGCTAGAAAAGTTTCATCTAATAGGGGATTCGTTAGGAGGGGGTGTGGCTCAAATCGTAGCGCATAAGTTCCCTGATCGTGTAGAGAAAATGGTTTTAACAAACTCATTTTTAAAGCTTTCTAATTCCACTCAATGGTTTTTAGAAACTTTAAATGAGCTGTTCAAAGAGGGGCAACCTTACTTTGAAATCTTTAAGCTTGCACTGCCCTGGTTTTACTCGTGTTGGTTTTTAGGGTTTGAGAAAGAGGTGAGTTCAATCCTAGATCAAGTCAAAAAAAGAAAGCATCCTCTTAAGCAAAAAGGTTTTCAGCTTCAGTTAGAGGCTCTAAAAGGATTTGATTCGACTCGCTGGGTAGGTAAGATAAAAGCTCCAACTCTTCTTATTATTGGGGAAGAGGATATCTTTTGCTTGTTTAAAGATAGTAGAGCTCTACTTTCAAAATTGAAAGAGCATAAGGTTGAGCTTTGCTCAGGTGGACATAAGTCTAAAGCCGAGTGCCCAACTAGATTTTTAGAAGTTGTGAATCAATTCTTAAAGAATTAAGAGAAGAGCTCTTCGACAAAAGTATCTGGATTAAAAGGTTTTAAATCCTCTACACCTTCTCCAGTCCCTACAAATTTGATAGGAATTTGAATCTCTTTTTGGATAGGAATGACAACCCCTCCACGAGCGCTACCATCAAGCTTAGTTAAAACTAGGCCTGTAAGGGGAGTATGTTCGTCAAAAACTTTGGCTTGCTCGATTGCATTTTGACCGATTGTTGCATCAATTACCAAGAGGGTTTCATGAGGAGCGTCTGGACACTGCTTCTTTAAAACTCTCTTGATCTTTTCAAGTTCTTGCATCAGATGCGTTTTAGTCTGGAGACGTCCTGCTGTATCTATAATGAGTACATCAGAACCTCTAGCCATTGCAGCAGTTACAGCATCAAAGGCGACAGCTGCTGGATCAGACCCCAATTGAGCTTTAATAAGATCGACCCCTATTTTATTTGCCCATAGCTCTATTTGGTCCACAGCTGCTGCTCTAAAAGTATCAGCTGCAGCAAGTAAGACCTTCTTTCCTTGCTTTTTGTAGTAATTTGCAAGTTTAGCAGTTGAAGTCGTTTTTCCATTTCCATTGACCCCTACGATTAAAAACACGGTTAAAGGAGTGACGAGGTTGATTGCGCTAGAATGCTCATTTAAATGAGACTTTACCCGCCCTTTAATATAGGAGACGATCTCTTCTGGATCTATTTTAGGCTGCTTTTTGAAGCGCTCTTGGACATCTTGGACGATTTCTAGACTTACGCGTGTTCCAAGATCAGCGCTATAGAGGAGCTCTTCAAGATTCTCTAAGGTACTTTCATCTATAGATTTAGAGAAAATCTTGCGAATCCGGTCTCCAAGAAAAGACTGGGTTTTGAGAAAGATAGACTTGAAGAATTTAACGACCATTTTTTAAAGCTTATTTGAGTTGATGAAAAACTAATTATACCACATAACGCGAATTAGGGCAGCAGATAAATACCTGAGGCAAAAGGGATGAATTTACACGAATTTCAGTCAAAAAAAATATTGAAACGATACGGAATACCTGTTCCTGCTTTTGGGGTAGCCTCTAATAAAGAAGAAGTTAAGAATGTCATTGATACATTGAACCTAGATTCTGCTGTAGTTAAGGTGCAGGTGCATGCTGGTGGCCGAGGAAAAGCGGGAGGGGTAAAATTTGCCCACTCTCCAGAGGAAATACTAGAAGTCTCCTCAGAGCTTATTGGCATGAAAATCGTGAATAATCAGACAGGCGCTGAAGGAGTGGTCGCTTATAAAGTGATTATTTCTCCTCCTTGTGACATCAAAAAAGAGCTGTATTGCTCCATCATTATAGATAGAGAGAAGAAGAAGCCTACTTTGATCATTTCGCCAGAAGGGGGAATGGATATCGAAGAAGTGGCTGAAAAAATGCCTGATCGAATTTTGAAAGTGACTCTTGGAGATCGCGCAGAGCTCAAAAGGTTTCAAGTACTCTACATTGCTAAGTTCATGGGGTGGACAGGAGCTCTTATTAAAGAGGGAGGTGCTCTTCTCTCTAATTTAGCAAAAGCTTTTTGGGAATTAGATGCATCACTTATTGAAATCAATCCTCTTATTTTAACGCCAGAAGATAAGCTCCAAGCTTTAGATGCTAAAATCACCATTGATGATAATGCTCTCTACCGTCAAAAAGAACTAGCAGAGTTTTATGATCCGACTCAAGAATCTCCGGCAGAAGTTGCAGCTCAAAAAGAAGACTTAGCTTACATCTCGCTCGATGGAAATATTGCCTGTATGGTTAATGGTGCGGGACTTGCTATGGGCACTATGGATATTATTAATCATTATGGCGGATCCCCTGCGAACTTTTTGGATGTCGGAGGAAGTGCAACTAAAGAAAAGGTGACCGAGGGATTTAGAATCATTATGTCAGACAAAAAGGTCAAAGGCATTTTGGTTAACATCTTTGGGGGAATCATGAACTGTGCAACCATTGCAAAGGGACTCATCGCGGCGACTAAGGAACTTAAACTAGAAGTTCCAATCGTCGTTAGAATGGAGGGGACTAATGTAAAAGAAGGGCGAGCTCTTCTTGATCAATCTGGTTTAAAATTGATTGATGTAAAAAGCCTTTCTGAAGCTGCAAAAATTATTGTTAAAGAAGTGGAGAAGGGTTAGCACTATGGCTGTACTTGTCAATCAAAACACAAAAGTAATTACCCAAGGAATTACGGGTAAAGCTGGTCTTTTCCATACGCAACAAGGTTTGGAATATGGAACGCAGTATGTGGGGGGAGTAACTCCTGGAAAAGGGGGACAAACCGTTTTAGACCTCCCTGTTTTTGATACTGTTTTAGAAGCTAAAAAGGTATTAGGTTGTACAGCTACTCAAATCTTTGTTCCACCTCCCTTCGCTGCAGAATCTATTTTAGAAGCTGAAGATGCAGGGATAGAAGTGATTGTCTGCATTACAGAAGGAATCCCCGTAAAAGATATGCTTGAAGTCTCAAGAGTAATGGCACTTAGTAAAACAAGTCGTCTAATAGGACCTAATTGCCCAGGAATCATCACTCCTGATGAGTGTAAAATTGGAATTATGCCAGGTTACATTCATAAAAAAGGGAAGATTGGAATTGTTTCAAGGTCAGGAACGTTGACTTATGAAGCTGTTTGGCAGACGACTCAGCTAGGTCTTGGGCAATCTACTTGTATTGGCATTGGGGGAGACCCTTTAAATGGAACGAACTTCATTGATGCTCTTAAACTTTTTGAAGAAGATCCTGAAACGAAAGGGATTTTGATGATCGGAGAGATTGGTGGACATGCTGAAGAAGATGCGGCTGCTTGGATTAAAGAATACTGTTCAAAACCGGTCGCTGCCTTTATTGCAGGAATGACAGCTCCTCCAGGAAAACGAATGGGGCATGCAGGCGCGATTATTTCTGGTGGAAAAGGGACTGCCCAGGATAAGATAGCAGCTTTGAAAAAAGCGGGAGTGACGATTGCTAAAACGCCGGCTGAGATGGGCGAAGCAATGAAAAAAGCTCTTTAGGAGGACCCTTGATTAAATTTGGACATAGAATTCCGGTTACCATTCATCCAATCTTTTGGTTAGTCGCAGGTATTATTGGATGGGTCAATAGTTGGACTTTGATGGGAACACTTCTATGGATGGTAGTCATTTTAGTCTCTCTGCTTGTTCATGAATTCGGTCATGCAATTGCAGCCAAAGCTTTTGGGCAGGATACACAAATTAATCTGGTAGCAATGGGAGGCCTAACCCATCACGATGGGAAAAAGCTCAAAGGCTGGCAAGACTTTGTAATTGTCTTAATGGGACCTTTGGCAGGTATTGCTCTTTTTGCTGTAACTTACTTCATTAGATCTGCGGTTGGAGAAAGTTTTTCTCCTATCCTCTATTATGTACTTACTATTTTTGTCTTTGTTAACCTTTTTTGGACAATTGTAAATTTACTCCCTATTATGCCCTTAGATGGAGGGCAACTCTTAAGAATTATTTTAGAAGGTATTTTTGGGTATCGGGGTCTTAAAACAACTCTCTTGATTGGGATTATTGTTGGAGTTGGTCTTGGTATTGCTCTTTTTATTTATGGCCTTTACCTAATGGGCGCCATCCTTCTTCTTCTCTCATTTGAAAGTTTTGCTACATGGAATCAGGTAAAGCGGATGACTCCTCAAGATCGAGATGAGGAAGTGCAACACACATTAGAAGAGGCTCAAGAAGCTTTTAGAGTGGGGCACCTTGATCAAGCAAAAGAGATGCTTGAAAAGGTACGCTCTAAGTCGGGAAAGGGTCTTTTATTTGAAGCTGCAACAGAGCAGTTGGCTCTTATTTTTGATCGACAAGGGGACCTTAAAAAGGTGTATGAAATCCTCAAATCTATAGACCGAAAACTTTCTATGAATGGACGGCGCCTTTTACATAGAGCAGCCTTCTACAATCATGATTATGAGCTCACCTTAACGCTTGGCAACCGCTGCTTTAGAGATGCCCAGGCTTATGAAATAGCTTATATCAATGCACTTGCTTCTGCATGCTTAAAAGATATTAAAGGGACGATTGGATGGCTTGAGTGTTCTGTTAACCACGGCCTACCTACTCTTCAAGAGGCTCTTTCAAAGCATGAGTTTGACGCTATTCGAGAGAATCCTACTTTTCAAAAGTTCATCAAGAGTCATGGCATAAGCTAGCTTTTGCTTTTGTGAATTCTAGCTAGATCACTTCGTTATAATTAAATTTTTAATTAATATAAACTATTTATTTTATTTCATTTGCTTGGTGATTTTTATCATCTAATTAATTAGCATCTTTCACCTATTTATAAAATATATGAGAAGTTTTATTATTATGTTTGATGGTGGTACTACTTTAATATCTCAGAAAAGATGGCCTTCTGCGTTTAAACCTTATGAAGCTGGTACAGTTCCTACTTTGGAACGGCCAGAAAAAAGAAGAGCAGTTGATTTAAGGCAAAACACATTTTTGGAAGTTGAAGATGGTAGATCGGAAGAGGATTTAAAACGGCGTGCAATATCTAGATATGCAGCATCAGGGCCTTTTGAAACAGAAGGGATGAAGCCGGAGTTCTCACCTCGTGAAGCTTTACTTCTAGAGATGGAACGTTTAAGAGCGCCTACTAACCAAACAAGTGAGCTGGTTCGGAGAGCAGTAGAAACTTATGAGCGACACTGGAATGCTTTTAGAGATGACAATGATGGCTCTGTAAGTCCCAATACAATGATTAAAGCCACTCGTATTGTGGATCAATTTCTACGTATAGAAGCTGATAAACAAAACATGTCTTCTGATATGTGGGGACATTTTGGAGACCTTTTTGAAGGTGCTCGTGACTGTTCTGCTGTTTTGGGAAAAATTACAGGTGAGAGGTTTAATTCTCTTAGGGATGTTAGAGTGTTTACTGTGACTAATTCATCAAGGAAAGCTGTGAGCCGATTATCCCTCCCTGAGAGACAAGAGGTGTTTGCGAAATATAGATCGATTTCTAATTATGTTACCGATCTTCTGCCTCAGCCTCTAGCTGATAATTTAAAGAGCACCTTCTGGTAAATTCTCAGATAGGGTTGTAATTGCTACTTTTGAAAATCTCGCGACCCACCCCTAAATTTTACTTTAGCTCAAGGCAAAAATTAGGGTGTTGTTCTGAGATGTTATTCATAAGTTACTATAAATAATATGTTTATA
>CAYGMF010000019.1:16669-18343 GCA_964351075.1 uncultured bacterium | reverse complement strand
TTAGGGTGTTGTTCTGAGATGTTATTCATAAGTTACTATAAATAATATGTTTATAGTTATACTTAATTCTAAAGAATTAAAATAATTATTGACTAAGAATTAAATTTATATTATAATTTAGTAAGTCAGTTTATTAAATTTAATAATTAATTAAAACAGGTGTAAAAATGAGTATTAATTTTGTCCCCACGTATATGAACCCAGATATGACGCATCATGCACTATCTCAAGAAAGTGAGGGGGCTGTTGAACGGACTGCCTTTATGAAGCCCGTAGATTCGAGCTTTAATTTTGTACCCAAATATTTGGATCCCAGAACTATGCAGTTTGGCATAACTTCATGTGAAAGTCTTGCGAGTGAATTAGAATATGTAGCTCCAGGAGAGCTTCAGCAATATCCTCTTATTAGAACCTACTCTACAGAACATTCAGAGAGCGCTATTTCTCCAGAAGGGGAAATTAATCCAGAGCTTGCAGGAATTAATCAAACTCCTGAGAGAGCAGGTAGAGTATTCGCAAAGACTATTGCAGAAGTAGAGGCTAGTAGAGCGCTTTTTTCACCCCCTTTTCAGTTTATCTTAAATGAAATGGATAAAAAAGATCGAGAAGCTGACTCTGGGCTTAGAGGTAGAAGTAGCTCGATAGCACGTTATATTGAGAGTTTTAAGCATGAGAAGCCTGGTATTCCTGATGTCACGGAAGAAGTTTCAACTCCAGAGCTAGATGCATTTGGGTATCCTATTACCGCAGGATCAGCAGATGAGGCATTTAATGAAGAAGAGCCCCCTTTATATTCTGAGGTTTTAGAGCTTAAACAAAGACTAGAAACAGTATTAAATCGGCCTGAGCAGCAGGCTATGGGGGCCGTTTCTGATGTACTTATTCGATATGAAAGCGTAAGAGAGCATTATGAGGCACATTATCCTGAGGATGTTTATAATATGGATCAAGTTGTCGGATTATTTTCAACAAGGCCAGAGCATATAAGAGGTTTAACACCTTTTGAAAGACCACTTGTTAGAGACTTCTTGGATCGTTATGAAGAAATTCCACCGGAATAAAATGCATCCTTATTATAGTTTTAAACACACCTAAGAAACTTAATATAGGTTATTTAAGTGTAATTTTTCCAACTATCTCTATATCAATTATTTAAACTCGTTTTAATAAAATTTCTTAGTATATAATAATAAGTAACTTAAGGTTTTAAGTCGGCTTGTTTACTATTTTTTAAAAAAACTATTGATAAATAATTTATTTTATATTAAAATATTAAGTATAGGATTTGTTAACTATAATTAATTTTTAATAAAAAGGAGGCATTTATGCCAATTTTCCCAAAAACTCTATCAGAAGTAGGTGCCTCAACTTCATCTTTAGAAAAATTTGGTCCAGTTCCAGCGAGTCAATCAGATTCTGGAAGATCTACTGCTGCTAGTGGTACCCTATCTGCTCATCTCCAATCATCTCCAACTATTGATTTAGGGTATGGCTCACCTACCGTTTCTCCATCACCAGCTGTTTCTCCAACTAGTGCTGCAGGTAGAGCAAATAAGATTATGGAAGATCGGTTTCTCTCTAGATCTAGATATGATCTAGCAAATCAGAGGCACCCTGGATTAGACCTTGCTGAATATACAGGCAGAGTTGCCTTTATTGAATCTAACCTTCAAG
>CAYGMF010000019.1:0-16569 GCA_964351075.1 uncultured bacterium | reverse complement strand
AAATGGCTACCTTCTCTAAATCACCAAGAGTAGATTTGAGTTCTAATCTTGAAGAAATGGCTACCTTCTCTAAATCACCAAGAGTAGATTTGAGTTCTAATCTTGAAGATATGGCTAGGCTCTCTAAATCACCAAGAGTAGATTTGAGTTCTAATCTTGAAGATATGGGTGAGCTATCTAAAGTTCTAGGAGAAGATTTGAGAGGTGTAGGTGCGACATCATTCACACGAGCCTTAAATAGAATTAAGAATTTTTTTTGGTGGAAATAGTGGATTTGAGATCTGTAGGTTTGTAATAGAGTAAACTTAGCTCATTAAAAAAAGCCAAGTCTAAAAATAGCCCTGAGTAGATTTTTCTATTCAAGGCTATTTTCATTTGAATTGAAAACTAAGCTTTTCTTACGTGTTTTTTCTCTTTAATAACTAAGAAAGGAATAACCCCAAACACAATCAAACCAACGATTAGGAATCCTTCATAGAAGAAGAGACTTCCTACATCTAGCTGATCAGGGGGCACAAAACCTAGAAAGAAGACTGCTAAAGAAACTAAAAGCCCTGTTCCTGAAACAATCACAATACCTGGCTTCCCTCCAAAGACTTTGTAAGGCCTGTGGAGATTTGGTTTCTTAAATCTTAGATAAATGGCTGCTGAAAAAAGAAGCACATACATCACAAGATAGAGCTGTGTTGCAAGAGCAGATAAGAGCCAAAAAGTACTATTCACATCTGGCATAATCAGAAAAAGGAATGCAAGAATAGTGACAATGGTGCCTTGGAAAAAAAGGAGCATGTAGGGGACATTTTCTTTATTTGTTTTGTCAAAAATCTTGGGTAAAAGACCTTCATGCGCAGTTGCATAAATCCCTTTTACGGGTCCAATTAACCATGTACTTGCTTGGCTGATCACACCGACAGCTACTAGACAAGCTAGGATAGGAGTGAACCAAGGGATGTGGAAAGAGTTAAAAAAGGCTGAAAAAGCATCCATAAGTCCAGCTACTAAACTCACATCATTTTTGGGGATGACAAAAGAGATGGCTAAAGATCCCATGATAAGAAGTAAAACCAAGATGCAAGAGGAAATAGCAATTGCTTTAGGATAATTCTTATTAGGATTTTGGACTTCTTTTGCGTGCACAGCAGACATCTCCATACCAGCAAAGCTAAAGAGTATCCCTGCTGTAAAGACTAGGTTGCTGAGGTTCATTTTGGGGAGGAAAGTCTTTGCACTCATCGTGATCTCTAGAGGATTCCCCACAATCCACCAAATAGCTCCTAGGGCAATAATAAGAGCTCCAGGAATCAAAGTTCCAAAGAGAGCTCCTACTGAACTAATCATACCTGATGCTTTCATACCACGCAGATTAATGTAGGTGGTGGCCCAAAAAATGGTTAAAATCATCAAAATCATATAGGTTTTATTCAGGGCAAGAGCTGGGTTGATCACGTACGCTAAGGTAGCAGCTACAAAGCTCAAACCTGTTGGAAACCAAATGACATTTTCAATAAATTGCATCCAGATGGCTTGAAATCCCCACTTGGGGCCAAATGCTTCTTCAACCCACTTGAAAACACCACCTGTTGTATTGTGGTAGGTGGTTGCAAGTTCGGCAGAGACTAGGGCGGAGGGGATTAAAAACACAAGGGCCATAACGATATAAATAAACACGATACTGAAACCAAAAGAAGAGGCGAGAGGCAAACTTCTTAGGCTCGCAATGGCTGCTATGTTAATCATAGTCAGCGTAAAAATACTTAAAACTTTTTTAGAAGGAACAGACGACATAAAATTACTCTTTTTCTTGAATTTGCAGGTTAATAACAGCTTGTTTTACTTGATGGTGCGCCGTTTGAGCGCGTAGCTGTCCTTCCGATGGATGGAGTCCTTGGATGAGTTGATGCAGTTGAGCAAATGAAAAGGGATTTTCTTTTGCACACTGGTCCCAAGGGGTAGGAGAGTGGATGGAGTTATATAATCTAACATGTCCATATTTTTTTGAAAAATTATCGGCTCTTATTTTACCATCTTCCATAAGAAGAGGTCCATTTTCCGCAATATTGTATAGAATGGCATCTTTTGCGTCTATCTTTTGAGCAGATGTTTGAATTAAAACTGAATTTTCAAGGTTAACTTCTAGAGCAACAACATTAATTAAAACACTATTTCGAATAGAGCCCTTTCTAATTGAGCAATTAATTAACACACTATTTTCAATTTTTAATTGTGCATCTTCAACATGGTTTTGTGGATTTTTGGGGATAGAAAAGAAAGTCCGCATGGCTTTTCCTTCCTCTGTATCTTGCGTTATTTTTAAAGTATTTTCAAGGTAAGAGGCGCGGTTCCCATAATCCCACCATAGTGTTTGCCCTCCTAAGTCAGAGGCCCCGAGTAAAGAGCTTTGTGTTTTTTCTAAAAATTTTTCTTTAAATTTTTGCATCCGCTCATAATGAGATTGAATGACAGGTTCTGGTAAATTCTTATTTTTGAAAATATTTAAATAAGTATTGAAGTCTAAGGAAAGGGGCATCCAAAGGTGAGGATCGGTATCCATTTTTCCTTTTTGCTGATTAAGTTCAGAATCAAATTCAATTAAAAGAGCTTCTAATATTTTTTTTGAGAGACTAAAGGAGCCGAGGCTTAAGCCTACTTTTTCTTTAGAGGATATATTGAGCTGTTTAAAACTCTCATAGTTGAGCTTCTCTAACTGTTTAAAACTATTTTGCTCATCTAGAATGACAAGGCCATATTTGTGGTAGTTTTCTTGTGCCCAGGTATTAGAGTCTGGTATCTTCGGCAAGAGCTTAACAAGCAGGTCTACGTCATGGTGAACCTCTTGAATTTCATTTGTTGGGATAAAGAGCTGGTCTCCCCAAAAAACAGAAAGCCGCCCTTTTCTTTTAGGGGCAAAAATTGAAGTTTGTTTGAGAATTGCCTCTAGAAGGGTGATTGGAACGGGAGCTGTTTTGTCAAAAAGTTGGCCGACTAATTTAATTCTGGACTTACTATTGTATTCACAAGCAGTAAGAGGAGCTAAACGAGTGCCTTTACCTGCTGTGTGGTAAAGAGCAATGGAGTCTCCCTGATCCATTCGGTCAAATAGACTACACTTAAACATCTCCTGCATCTTTTGATTGGCTTTCGAAAAAGCATAAAGAGTCCCTAGCGCATTTCCAGCGCCACCCTCCCAATCTTCACAGACTGTTAAAATACGAGCGTGCTCTTTAATGACTTGTCCACGCATGGAGTCTAAACGTTTTTTCCAGTAAAGTTCTTCGTGAAGAGAAGTAACAGAGAGGATGATAATATCCATGCCGTGGTTGAGCGTCTGCATCTTTTGGAGATGGGTCTTAATCATACTAGATAGACTTTAATTCCAGGGGAATTCCCTTTTGTTTGATGATTTTTTTATTTTCCTGCTCCAGCTTTTCTTTAGTGGCAAAGGTGACCGTAATGGCATCTTTGAGCTTGGGTAGGACTATAGTTTTAACTGCTTCCTGAATGTCTTTTGTAGTAGCTTTTAGTATTGTAGTTCTAACAGAGCCTCTCATTTCAAGAGTTTTGTTTTCCATCTCCCAGATGTAGGCTGTATAGGCACGATGTTCTGGTAGGATGGGGTGGTCTAGCTTTTGGACAATCCCAAGTTTAGCTTCTTCAAGTTCGCGCTCAGAAAATTCGCCATTCGCGATTTTTTCTGCAGCTAAATGAAAAGCGCGCAGGGTACTTGCTAAATTAGGATCACGGTAAGCGTAAAAACCAAATTTACCTGATCCCATACGATTGGAAGAGCCGCCTCCATAAGCGCCTCCTTGTTCTCGAATAAGCTGATGCAAGACAGTATTGTCAAAGAGCTTGGTGGCAATACTTAGATAAGGGACTTTGGGATCTAGAAAACCCTTTGTTTTGATAGACATCGCTGTAAAGAAAACAGGGGCTGAAGAGATAAGTCCTTGGGAAACCACTTTGTGGGGAGTAAAGTCTCTGGAAAAAGGGATATAGTCTCCCTCTTTTAATTGAGAGAGTTTTCCAAAAGAGTCAGCTTTAAGTTCTTTAAGCATCTTCTCATCACAAGAACAGACTAGGTGAGGATCGTGTCCATGGAGCAATTTCTTTTTAAAGAGTTTTAGCTTTTCAAGGAGTTTGGGAAGCTCTTTCTCAAAGTTGCGAGAGATCTTTCTAATTAACTGATAATAACCGAGCCCGTACCAATAGTAGCTCACGTAGCTTTGAGTGGAGAGTCCACTATAAGAGAGATTTGTGGCATAGCGTAAACTATTTTGTTTTAAATCTTGGTCGAGTTCTACAAAGTGCTGACTTAAGAGTTCTTTGAGTCTATCTTGATTGTCAAAGTTTGGGCTAGTTGCTAAGTCATAAATAATAGAGAGCAAATGTTCTTTTTTGTGACCTAAGGCTTTCCCTTGAATGACAAGGTTCGGTGTAAATTCTTCTAAATTTTGAACAGGAATATGCGTATCTAAAAAGCAAGAGACGCCACCTGTATGACTTTGAATAAACCTCAAGTTTTCTTGGTAGTCTCGATCTTTTGTGCCCATTTGCGGAAGAAGATAGGTGAATAGACGTACATAGGGCAAATCTTCAAATTCAACTTTTGGTAATTTGTAGAAGAGGTCTAGATAGAGCACATTATTTGTAAAGCAGGTGCTTTGATAAAGAGTGGAGCTTCCTATTTTCTCTTTAACCAGAGGAAGCTTTCTTGGTTTTGAAGAGACATCCTTTAGAGTTACTTTAGGAAGAACTTCTAAGTCTTGTTTTTCTTGTTTATTTTGAAAGTCGTGAAGAGCTTGCGCTTTTGAAACAAGTTTTTGTGATTCACTAGGTGTAAGTTTAGACTGAATTGTGTCTAAAAGTTCTCTCTCTTCTTGCTCTTCTTTTTGAGTGAGCTCTTTATTTGGAACCATTTCTACAAGAGAGAAGTGTGTATTTTTCAAGAAATATTTCCGAATTAAGTTCGGAAGATATTTTGGGTCCTTCAGGTCTTTTCTAAGATGATCAAAAAGAGAGTGTATTTTCAGATTATTTTCTAGCTCTGCCCCCACATTTTTTAAGGGGACAAGTTTTAGAATCAATGAGAGTCCAAAAGGGCCATAGTCACCAGAAATTTCAGTGCGGCTAAATTCTAGCTGATGTAGAGCTGCTTCTATCCATTCGGGATCAATAGGTTTGCTTGCAATTTCTT
Organism: uncultured bacterium; assembly: GCA_964351075.1. Classification (GTDB taxonomy): domain Bacteria; phylum Chlamydiota; class Chlamydiia; order Chlamydiales; family JAAZZY01; genus JAJACV01. The sequence continues at coordinate 11,375 of CAYGMF010000019.1, read as the reverse complement.
CAAGTGTTTCAAAGGTCAGTTTCTTTAAAGCCTCAACATTTTTAGATTGGCACCCTTCAAAAATAAGGGAGTAGGGGACTTGTGATAGTTCATCTTCAAAGTTTGAAAAGACACTATGGCACAAGTTAGAGCGTAGTATTTTATATTTCAGAGGAGCAGCATCTGTTCCCATTAAAATAAGGTCTAAAATATGAAAAGCTAAAACATCAATTTGATCAGCAAGAGGGCAGGTGAGCCACGACAGTGCAACATACGTTTTTGAATGGATCTCTTCATGGGGGGCAACTGGATAGGGGAGAGTCACTTTCTTAGGTGTGTCAAAAGGCTGTTGGATAGGATTATAAGGAAGCTTAGATTCCTCCTTAGCCTTATTTAAGCAGTTCTTTTCTAGGAAGTCTAAGTGTTTTGTGGTTGGTATATTCCCGTAGAAGTAAAAGCCGCAGCGGCTTTTTTGATAAAACTTTTGGTGAAAATCTAAAAGCTCTTGGTAAGAAAGAGAAGGAATATCTTTGGGCTCTCCTCCAAAGTTGTACTGGTAGAGCAGATCTGGAAATAAAGAATGCATGATAGCTTGCCAGAGCCTTGAAATAGGAGAGGTGAGTGCCCCTTTCATTTCATTGTAGACAATGCCCTTGTAGAGAAGGGGAGAGGAGGGGTCTTTAAAATCACTAAATTCAAGTCTGTGCCCTTCTTGTAAAAAACTTAGCTCTTTAAGTTCGGGATGAAAAACAGCGTCTAAATAAACCTCTAAGAGGTTGTAAAAGTCTTTTTCTACTTGAGAAGCTGCTGGATAGCAGGTGAAATCAGGGGCTGTGAGCGCATTCATATACGTGTTGAGACTTCTTCTATTCATAGAGAAGAAAGGGTCTTTAACAGGGAATTTCTTGGATCCACAGAGCACGGTATGCTCTAGAATATGAGCTACTCCATTTGAGTTTTCTGGAAGAGTTCTAAGAGCTAAACAGAACACATTTTCCTCATCTTCATTTTCAATGTGTATGATTTCAGCTTTTGAAGGTTCATGAACTATGACCTTTAAGGTACATTGTAGTTCATCAATATAGAGACTTTTCTTTATTTGGAAATCATGGTAGCGATCGCCTACTTTTTCAAAGGGATGTGACATAGCGGGTACTTGGAAATTTAAAAGAGGTCATTTTAGTTTATTTGGCTTTTTTATTCACCAGATTAAAAAAAAAGAGCGCCTCAAAATTTTGAGACGCCCTAATCTAAGTAAGGAGGTCAGTTATTTCTACCACTCAAGATTGGAAGCAGATTGATATTCAGTGACTCTTGATTCAAAAAAGTTTTTTTCTTTTGAGAGGTCAATGGCTTCACTCATCCATGGGAAAGGCGTTTTGCTATTGTAGATTTTTTCAAACCCAATTCTTTCTAGTCTGCGATCTGCGATGTATTGCACATAGTCTTCAAACATATCAGCTGTTAGACCTAAGATACCGCTTGGAAGACAATCTTTTGCGTAGAGAATCTCTAGATGTACAGCTTCTTTAATCATATCCATAATTTCTTTTTGGAACTCTTTAGTCCATAAGTTAGGGTTTTCTGCTTTGATGCCATTAATTAAGTCGATACCAAAGTTTAAGTGGACGGTTTCATCTCTTAAAATAAACTGAAACTGCTCACCTATTCCAGTCATTTTATTTTGTCTTTGGAGTGAAAGGATCATTGCAAAGCCGCTATAGAAGAAGATCCCTTCCATAATAATGTAGTAACCGATTAAGTTTTTCAGAAACTGTTGAGCTCCTTCAAATGTGTCTGTTGAAAAATTATCGGCTAAAATGCTTTCAGTTAATTTCATCTCAAAAGCATCTTTACCATTAATCGTATTGACTTCGTTGTACATATTAAAGATCTCTTTCTCATCAAGCGCTAAAGAGTCTACTATATAAAGAAAAGTGTGAGAGTGAATAGCTTCTTCAAAAGCCTGGCGTAGAAGATACTGACGTACTTCGGCATTGGTAACATGCTTAAAAATAGCGAGTACTAAGTTATTTGCAACGAGACTCTCAGCCGTGCTAAAAAAACCTAAGTTTCTCATGATTAGCCTACGCTCTCCATCAGAGAGTTGATTGGACTTCCAAAGCTCTATATCCTTACTCATTGGGACCTCTGTAGGCATCCAATGGTTAGCACATCCATTAATGTAATGCTCCCAAGCCCATTTGTATTTAATTGGCATGAGTTGATTGACATCAACGGTTTTGCAGTTAATCAAAAACTTATCTTGAGTGCTATTTTTTCGATCTGATTTCATGAGTTGTCTCCTTTATATTATTTATTTTTTTATTGGCAGCTCTCACAGCCCTCTTCTAAATTACAAACAGTTGGGGTCTTTTTGGGCGGGCGTTCTACTTTTATCGAAGAAGAGGCTGAAGTATTCTTCATCCAACGAGGTTGAAGCCCTCTTTTATTAATGTCAGTCGAAGATTTTTCAATTTGAGTCGCTCCAGTAGTTCTGCAGTAGTAAGTGGTCTTCAATCCACGTTTCCATGCTAAGAGATACATGTTATTTAGTTTTTTTCCTGAAGGCTCACTCAAAAAGAGGTTTAAAGATTGTCCCATGTCAATCCACTTTTGACGCCTAGAGCCGCATTCAATGAGCCATTCGGGTTCAATTTCAAAAGCAGTTAGGAAGATATTTTTAATTTCTTGAGGGATCCTCTGAATTTCAGCGAGAGAACCGTCAAAGTATTTGAGGTCATCTACCATTTCTTCATCCCATAAGTTTAAAGCTTTGAGCTCTTTTACTAAGTAAGGATTTGTGACAGTAAATTCTCCAGAGAGATTAGACTTCACAAATAGGTGCTTATAAGTCGGCTCAATTGTAGGTGTAATATCTGCTATGTTTGCGATTGTTGCAGTAGGCGCTATAGCCATCGTATTACTATTACGCATTCCTTGATTTTGTACCTTCTTTCGAAGAGCTTCCCAATCAAGGCGCTCAGTGAAATCAACCTCAATATCTTCTCCACGATACTCAGCTAGAAGCTTCAAAGAGTCAATCGGCAGTATGCCTCGATCCCATTTAGAACCTTTAAAGGTAGAATACGCTCCTTTTTCTTTAGCTAAATCCGATGAAGTTGAAATTGCATGGTAGGAGATAAGTTCCATACTTTCATCAGCGAATTGAACCGCTTGGTGACTTGCAAAACTCATTTTCTGAATATAGAGAGCATCTTGGAAACCCATAACACCCATACCTATAGGTCTGTGCTTGAGGTTTGAATTACGAGCCTCTTTAATAGGATAAAAGTTGATATCAATGACGTTGTCAAGCATCCGAATAGCTGTGCGTACTGTCTTTTCTAAACGTACTTTATCTATTCCCTCTTTTGAAGTGTGCTTAGCTAAGTTAATAGAGCCTAAGTTACAGACAGCTGTTTCATCTTTAGAGGTGTTTAAAAGAATTTCAGTACATAAGTTTGATGAGTGCACCACGCCAACATGATCTTGAGGAGATCGGATGTTTGATGGGTCTTTGAAGGTAATCCATGGATGCCCAGTTTCAAAGAGCATGGAGAGCATTTTTCTCCAGAGTGTTTGCGCATCAATTTCCTTGAAGAGCTTGAGCTCTCCTGTTGCAACTTTCTTTTCATACTCAAGGTATTTCTTTTCAAAAGCTTCCCCATATAAGTCATGGAGCTCTGGAACATCTTGAGGACTAAAGAGTGTCCATTTCCCTTGTTGAATGACTCTTTTCATGAAGAGGTCAGGGATCCAGTTGGCTGTATTCATGTCGTGAGTGCGTCTTCTATCATCCCCCGTATTTTTTCTTAGCTCTATGAAATCTTCGATATCAAGGTGCCAAGTCTCTAGGTAAACGCAAGCCGCTCCCTTTCTTTTTCCACCTTGGTTGACTGCGACTGCTGTGTCGTTGACAATTTTAAGGAAGGGGATCACACCCTGACTTGTTCCATTGGTGCCTTTAATAACAGAGCCGGTTGCACGTATAGGGGTCCAATCGTTTCCAATTCCTCCAGCCCATTTAGAAAGCTGTGCATCGTCTGCAATAATTTTAAAAATGCTATGAAGGTCATCTTCTACAGTAGAGAGGTAGCAGGAGCTGAGTTGAGAATGGCGAGTTCCTGAATTAAAGAGAGTTGGGGTGCTCGATAGAAAGTAAAACTCGGAGAGGACATGATAAAACTCAATGGCGCGCTCTGTCTTTTGTTCTCCTTCTTCTAAAGCAAGTCCCATGGAAACGCGCATCCAGAAAATTTGAGGAGTCTCTAATCTCTTTCGGTTTTCATGGATAAAATAGCGGTCATAGAGCGTTTGAAGTCCTAAGTAGGAAAAGGAAGTATCTCTTTCAATAACAAGAGCATCAGCTAGCTTTTTCAAGTCAAACTCTGCGAGCTTGGGATTAAGGCGAGAGTTCTCATTTTTAGAAGACTCCATGTAAGAGATAAAGTAATCGTGATGCTTTTTCTTCAAGTCTTTGTTGTGTCCAGATACAGAGAGCGTTTCTCTATAGATAGCATCTAAAAGGACTTTAGCTGTGATCTTAGCGTAAATAGGTTCAAGCTCAATCCTTTCCTTAATTGCCATAATAGCAGCAGAGTAAGTCTCTTTTTGAGAGATTCCTTCATAAGTTAGAGCTTTAGTTTTTTTGATGAGCTCCTTTTTATCAACAGAGGTCCCTTCAGTTGCAAAGCCTAAGACTTCGTCTAAGAAGCTTTGTAACGAGAATTCCTTTTTAAGAGGTTTAGCAGGCTTTTCAGGTGGGGTGAGGGGTTTTGGCTTCGAGACTGCTGCATCCTCTAAAATGATGTACTTAGCTTCTCTGAAGTAACCCCAAGCCATAAGCTCGTTTTCAATCTCTTCTTGGATCTCTTCAGTAGGGATTGGTTTTGATAAGTCTTGGTCTAAAAGATTGGTGATAATTGTTTGAGAGAGTTCATTTACAGTTTCTACAACTTCTCCAGGTGTTTGCCCTTCAATTTCTAGAGTGCTTCTAAAAGCTCTTTCAATTAAAGCTCCAATTTTAATTGGGTTAAAGCGAACGACTGTTTTTCTATCTGATCGTAAAACTTGCATACGAGATTCTCTACTCTCTCTTAAAAGAGCATGTTGGTCTCTATAGATGATGTAATCTTTTGCAACTTCATGAAACCCCTTTTCCATGAGCTTCTTTTCTACTAAATCTTGTATCCCTTCTACAGTAAGAGAATGTCCTCGGTTAGTGAGGTGGCAGAGTTCTTCAATCACAATTTGAGTCACATCTTGAACAGCTTGTTCAAGTTCATCAGACAATAGAGATCCCTTCTTTGCTTTATGTGTATCACAAAAACTTGCGTGGATTGCGCTTGCAATACGATCTTGATGAAAAGGGACAATAACACCACTTCTTTTAACCACAGTCATGGTTTCTGGAGATGCCTTAAAAGGCTCCTTATTTTGAACGCTTTCTGGGGCTATAGTCGATGAAGATGTGGGCATAAAAACTCCTTTTTTTACTTAAGTCTTTGAATTAGTGAAAGAAACCATTTTTCTAAGATCCTACCACATGTAGTAGTTTCTTCTTATTAAAACTACTACATATGGTAGTTGCTATTTTTATGTCCAGGATTTTATAGGCAATAAAACTTTAAGAGCAATAGTCTTTTGAAATTAAATATGATAGGCAAAAAAAATGGAATTTACTTGCTTTCAATTTAACAAAAATGAGTTTCTAAGTTTTCTTTTTTTGAGATTGAAATAATCAGTACCATTTCCATTAAACGACTAGTATGATAAACTAGAGGAACATTTAAATTAAGGTCAAAACTTATGAAACGAATCTATCTTTTACCGAATTTGGTGACGGCATTTAGCCTATCTTGCGGCCTTTTTATTATTTTTAGAATTATTCTATTTGGACAAATGGAAATTCCGTATGCCCTTTTTCAATCTTCTGTAATTTTATTACTTGTTGCAGGTTTAGCAGATGTTTGTGACGGAGCTATTGCTCGCATTTTGGGAGCTGAGAGTGAATTTGGTATTCAATTTGATTCCTTAGCTGATAGTATTACTTTTGGAGTGACCCCTGCAGTTATCGTCTTAAGTAGTTTTTCTATTTCTCTTGATTCTCCCTACTTCCTCTTTTTATCAGGATCTGCAATTTTACTCTCGCTTTGTGGGGTCTTGCGGCTTGCCAGGTACAATGTAGGGGCGGCGCACAAAAAAGAGGAATTGAAGGATCCAAGAGGGCGTAAAATCTTTACAGGGCTTCCCATACCAGCAGCGGGGCTCGCTGTGGTCTCGGCAAACTTGTTTTTAATTTCTGATGAATTTAATGCCTTTGTTTCTATGAGTGAAAGCACACGAGCTATCATCATGATTTCGGTGATGTGTGTAATCGGTTATTTTATGGTGAGTCGTTGGAAGTTTCCAGGCGTTAAAACGTTTAACATTCAAGTGAAATCCTTTTTTCTAGTCTTTGTCACTGCAATCATTGCAGTGGTTATTCTCTATGGTATTTTTCATCTCTTTGCCTTTGTGCTCTTTGTAATCTTCTGGGCCTATCTCATTACAGCCTGGTCACTCTCTATTATTAGGCTTATTTTAGGGCGCAAGTCTAAAACCTTAGAAGACTTTGATCCTGATGATGATCAGGATAAGAAATTATAGTTCTTACTTATTGCACTAAATAGATAAGTAGTTCATAAAAAAATAAATCAAGGAGTTTTTTTATGAAATATGTTTATTCTTTATTTATCGCAATGTTGTTGACCTTGACGAGCTGTAATTCGACTAGGCAGCAATCTCCCGTGAGTAACAACTCTATGGCATTTTATTCGCATCTATCCATTAAAGATGAAACACACAAGCTCTATGAGCCTGGTGATCCAGATATTCCCCACCCATTTTCTTTTTACGATGATATGGCAAACGATCCAGTTTATCCCTACAACAATGCTTGTGGTTACGGAAGCTTTTTGTTCGATCCAGATCTAAATGAACTTTACTATGCCGTTTCTTATTCGTCTTTGAGTGGAGATCCTATCATGATGCACTTCCATTTAGGAGGGCCGACAGTTGGAGGGCCTATTATTCAAACGATTTTTGGGGAGCCTTATACTAATGTAAAAGGTTTGGGAAGTTCTACAGAACCTCCGCTATTTGGTAAACGCGGACCTAGTAGTAGAGCTGGATTTGTGACAGGAGTCTATAAACTCAAAGGTAATCCTTTTCTAACTCCTCCTTTATCGGTTGAAGAGGAAAAAGAGAAACTTTTAAATGGAGAGATCTACGTCAACATCCATACTTATCTGAATGAAGCGGGTGAGATTAGAGGACAGATCTTACCGTGTACAGAGTAGATGGATCTTAACTACGATTAATATGTTCGGATGACTCCTAGCAAAATTCCTTGGATAGTGAGCTCCTCAGGAGCAACCATCATCGGTTCTATTTGAACACAAAAAGAATCTAGTCGAACATAGGGGCCTTGTGGCTGGTACTTTTTAATAATGTGGCGTTCTCCATAAACAAAGCCTAAGATGGTTTCACCATTTCTAGCCTCACTTCTAGGTTCTATAATCACCAAATCATGATGTAAAAGACCCGCTTCTAGATAATTTCCACTTTTTATCTTTAAAGCGTAACAGTTTAGTGAAATCTTCTTGGAGGAAGAGCATAGGATGGTTTGTTCCTCTTCAACAGTTTCTATTTGACCTTCATCGTTCAAGGCGCCGAGCAGAGGCAAGGGGTAAGTCTTGAGGGTCTGCTTAGGAAGGTTAATCAAAGAAATTAAAGGGGATCCCTTCTTATTAATTTGTATAAACCCCTTATTCTTTAGACTTTGAAGGTGTTTATAGACTGAGCTTTTAGAAGCAAAGCCAAAGTGCGACTGCAGTTGAGCGAAGCTAGGGGCTGATTGATGCTTTTCAATGAAGTTTTTGATGTATTCGAGAAATTCTTGTTGCTTGTCAGTCAATGGCATAGTTCACCTCTCTAGTCGAAAAGATAGGGGCAGTTGAGCCCGGTGTCTTAATCTTTGATGTAACGAAGTGCGTTTTTTTTCGCAAGATATTCAAAAACAAACCACTCACAAAAGAGTCCTAGATACCAAATGAGGCAAAGGGACAGCAGAGTGTCGGAGAAGAAATGTCCTCCTTGCGCTATACGGGAGATGCTCATACAAAAGCCAAGGACAACAGAGGTCCAAGTACCTGCTTGAAAGAGAAAAAAACTTTTTAAACGCTGCCCTAAAAAAATTAAGTTAAAAAAGTAAAAACCCATTGTAGCGTGTCCAGATGGAAAAGATTTAAAGTGGTTGGGGTAGGTAAAGTTAAAATGATAAAAAGGTGCAAAAAGTTCAGCCCCTCCAAAGTCCATGACTTGAACAGGGCGAGGTCGACATAAAAACCCCTTTAGAAATCCATTAATAAGAATACCCGGGCCACAAAGAAAGGCAAAAGCTAAAAATAAACAAGGAAGCCGATAGTGGTATAAACTAGTTTTAAAAAAAGAAGCGATAAAAAAAAGAGCAGACAATATACCAACAGCAAAAGCTGGATAGACTCCATAATGGTAAAAGAAGGTGAAGAACGAGTTTGAGGAGAAGGCAAGGTCGGAGTAGAACTTACTGGATATCGATAGGTCTAACCGGGGAGTAAGAGGAGCTAAAATTAACGTGATTAGAAATGGGAGTCCCCATTTAAGTAGCTTTGAGGTAGTCATAAGTTTTAAACCGCCTTTTTATTAAAAAAACAAATAAGTAAATAAATGGAGTGTCCAATAACGCGAATATAACCTTATAGAGATATTCTGAAAACATAATATTTGCGCAGGTAGAAAGGTTGAGGCCTAGTCCCCAAGCAAGGACGATCCCATTCATAATAAAAGTATCCAGGAGTTGAGAGAGGCAAGTGGAGACATTATTACGCAGCCACAGATGGCGTCCTTTTGACTTTTTCTTTATGAAACAAAATAGCTTCACATCTAGTAGCTGCGCAATTAAGTAGGCGACCATAGACCCGACAAAGATCATTCCATTAATACTAAAGACCGATCGAAAAGCATTTTGATATTCTTGGATAGATGAGAAGCCAAAAGGATTTTCAGGGGCAACCCAACTTGAGTGACTCGGCAAAAGAAGAGTGCTTTGCGTAAATAGAATCATCAGAATATTCATAGCAAAAGCTAAAAAAATCATGAACTTAGCTCTGCGGCTTCCCCAAATCTCCGACACAAGGTCGGTAATTAAAAAAGTAATCGGATAGGTCAAAATACCTGTTGTTAAAGGGAGATTTGGAAACCATGGAAAATAAAAGACTTTGAGTGTGATATTACTCAAAACTAAAACAGTAGAAAAGAGAACACAAAGAATAATATAGAGAGCATTAGATCGCTCTTGATTTAAATCTAGAGTTGTACTCATGGAAAGTCTTAATTTCAAATAAAAGAAGTATATTACCATTTTGGGCAATAAGTTTCATTGCAATTTACATTGAAAAGAGCTCAAGTTCTTTCTTTACATTTGCTCAAACCTTTCCTATGATGCGGTTTCAAACATTGAGGAGTAAGTAGGCTTATGCATCTGAGAGTTGCCATTAATGGATTTGGAAGAATAGGACGTTTAGTTTTAAGACTGGCACTAGAAAAAAAGGGGATAGAGATTGTTGCCATAAACGATCGATCACCTGCTGATAATTTAGCCTATCTCTTAAAATATGATTCCACTCATGGTATTTTACCTCATAAAGTCAGTGTTGAGGACGAGTATCTACATGTAGGTAAGCATAAAATTAAAGTTTTAAATGAAAAGGATCCTTCAAACCTTCCTTGGAAGGAGCTTGAAGTGGATTATGTCGTAGAAGCTACAGGAATTTTCAAAGATCAAGAAGGAGCGGGTTACCATCTTTTAGCAGGAGCTAAAAGAGTGCTCATCACAGCTCCTGGAAAAGGAGACATCCCCACCTTTGTGATGGGCGTTAACCATGAAAAGTACAACCCACAGCAGCATACCATAATCTCAAATGCCTCTTGTACAACTAACTGTCTAGCCCCAGTTACTAAAGTTCTTTTGGATAACTTTGGAATTGAGGAGGGGTTGATGACTACAATTCATGCACTGACATCGACTCAACCCACGGTCGATGGTCATTCAAAAAAAGATTGGAGAGGAGGGCGTGGAGCTCTTCAAAATATTATTCCATCCTCAACAGGTGCTGCAAAGGCTGTTGGGCTCTGTATTCCAGAGGTTAAAGGAAAGCTGACGGGTATGGCATTTAGAGTTCCTGTAGCAGATGTCTCCTGTGTAGATTTAACTGTTAGACTCTCCCAGCCGACAAGTTATGAAAGTATTTGCGCTGTGATGAAAGAGGCTTCAGAAAACTCGATGGAGGGTTTTTTAGAATATACCGATGATCCAGTCGTTTCCAGCGATTTTATTGGCTCGCCAGCATCCGCTATTTTTGATGCAGGGGCGGGGATGGGCCTATCCGATCAATTTTTTAAAATTGTTTCTTGGTATGATAATGAAATGGGGTACTCTGCAAGAGTTATTGATTTATTGTATTATATGGGTAAAAAGGATTAAATTAAGCCATTGTTTAATTCAGGCTACTGAATTATACTGGTTCCTTAAAAAAAACTAACACGTGGATTTAAAAAGTGGATTTTACAAGACAACCTATCATTGAAACCGTTATTTCTCCCAGAGATGGACATAAACTTTTAATTCGAAATAGTAAAGAGGCCAATCAAGAAGAATACCTTGTGAATGCTGTAGAAATTGTCTCTTTTGGTCCGGCCCTTTTCTATCGCTGCCAAGAGAGAAAGCCAAAGGCTTTTTTGCTCCCTATTGCAGATTACGATGTTGTAGAGGTTAGAGAAGCTCGAATGGTTCTAAAGAACATCTCAACAGACAAACCTATCAAAATTGGAGAAGGTAAAGCATCTACTAAAGCTAGTAAAGAAGAAGCGTCCTCTGATACTGAAGGAAAAAAGCCAGCTAAAAAACGGCACTCTAGAAAAAGACGTTCTTCTAAATCAACTTCTGAAAAAGCAGCTACAGAAAATCAAGCGTCTGAAAACCCAGAAAAAGCTCAAGTATCAAACCAGCCTAGACAAGCAGTTGAAAAAAATCCACCAAAAGAAAGATCAGGGGATTCAAAAAACTCAGAGCCTGTTGTTTCAGTTATTTTCCCCCCACCTCCTAAGTTTATTGGAAAACTAGCCCCTGAAGACCTTCCTGAGTCTGTTGAAAGAAAAGATCCAGCAAGTAAAAAAGCAGTCCAAGAAGATGCAAAGCCTGCAACTTCTAAAGACCTTCCACCCCTTGAAGAGATCAAAGAATCTAAAAAGGCGCCAGCAGAAGCTAAGAAAGAGAACTGAAAGGGGCTCTTTTTACTTCAAAAACTTTGGAA
>CAYGMF010000018.1:19893-26893 GCA_964351075.1 uncultured bacterium | reverse complement strand
AAGAGTGTGCTGTCCAATTTCATTCGTCCAAATGGCAGTGGTATCTTCTGATTTAAATGGGTTTATTGATGAATATCGATCTCTTACAGGTGGTTTTTCAAGTGCGCTTGCAAAACCTGTCGACTGCAGGGCTAAAAAAGAGACCAGCAGCGTTGGAATTGAGTGTAGGAAGTAGCTAAAAGTTCCTGCCATGCGGCTCAAGGGTGCCATTGGACTCGTGTATGCCGGAGGGGATTTAACTGTAGAGATACTCATAACCCCTCCTGAGACCGTTAACTAAGTGGTAAGGGAGCATCAAAAGGAGATGAATTGTCTGCACTATTGTTACTATCAATTTAATAGTCCCTACTAATACTGCACCTATTCCTTCTAAAAGAGATTCACCTAAAGCTAATTGAGCTCTGCGGATTCTGTAATAGGTCCTTTCGGAAAAAGTGCTATTTGGATCTGACACACTATAATCATAAGATAGCAAGATTCGAAAAGTTTCAAGGGCACTACAATTCCTTGCTTTTAAAAGTTCTCTATTGGGCTCTAGGCTCTTAATAGGGCCTCTATGGGCTAGATATCCACTTCCAAATAATGTAGAAGGAGAAAGGGCTACTGTAAGCTTTTCTTCAAGCCTTTCACAATCAAGTGTTGCGCAGTCAAGTGATGTGTCTGGAAGGGGTTCAGGATCCATCAAATGGTAATTTCTTATCAGTCCCGGAACAATTAAAGAAGTCATTCCTGAATAGCACGCAGGCTCTTTTAGATCTTCTGCTGAAAAAGTTTTCAGAGCTCCTTCGCTATTTACCGCTTGAAAGGTACCAGGCGTATTTCCTTTTCCTTTTAAACGAACAAGCTCTCCATCTGTTGTTATCCAGGTAGTATTTCTTGTAAAAGGAACTTCTTTTGCTGGAATAGTTATGCGAGCTAGACGGTCACCATCCAAGTGAGTGTCTGGATTTCCTCCTAATGCTGCTTGAATCCAAAAAATTTTATTGACGGTTACCTCAGTGCCCTTTGGATACCATGAAGCAATAGCGCTCTTTCCTATTTGCATTAATTTGGACAGCCCTTCATTTGCTTCTATTTGATATCGCCCATATGTTACTTCTCCAAACCCCATATCATGCAAAGTATCTTGATCTCTTAAAGCTCCTTCTAGATCTACTTTTTTAGGCTCAAAAGTTCCTCGATCTTTGCTATTTACTAAAGAACAAGAAAGAGTAAATCTATCTGATCCCACATTAGGAAGAAGTTTATTTTTTGAATCAACGCAAAAAGCGTTTACGTAACTTTGATAAGAGCCTTCTACATCATCAGGGTTAAGAGTAAGTTGCCCAACAGCATTTGTCCATATTGGAGTAGTATTTTGTGAGGTTGAACCACCTGCAAGAGGACATACTCTTGAAAAGGGTTTCTCTGGCAGGGTTCCAAAAGCACCTCTGATATTTGCTACAAATATAAACATAGGAAACCACAGCCACTTTTCAAAAGCAAATCTCTTAGGTGGTAGATGAAAAGGGGCTATTCCAATGGAAGCTGGAGTGTTCTGAATGCTTGAAATGGACACAATTTATCCTTAAGTTAATCGATGTTCTACTAAATTCTACCATAAATCAGGCTCTTTGTCAATAGATTTTTAGACTTTACGGACTAAGGAATCCAATTTAAGCTGCATATTATAAGCTATTTAGGTGTTTTAGAGTAAAGGTTTCTCTGATAGGAGAAGTAATAGGGGTATGAGCCCCTCACAAGAAGAGAGTAGAAGGGCTGCTTAAAAGGTGAAAAAGTTAAAAAAATACTTAACAATTGTAATTATTGCCATTTTTCGCTATTTCTTTAAGTATGAATACACACTTAATGACATTTCAAAATACATCGATTGTTTTGGGAGAGGGTCTTAGACAGTCCGCCCTATTAGAAGAGGCTTGTAAGAGCCCTGCAATTGTTTTAATTGCTGATGACCGTATAGCTAAGCTCTATGGAAAGGAAGTGCAAGACTACTTGCAAAGTTCCTATAAAGAGGTCTATTTGCTCACTTTTCCAGCTGGAGAGGCTTCTAAGACTCGAGCTACTAAGGAAAAGCTAGAAGATGAAATGCAAAAGAAGAGCCTTGGGCGAGATACCACTATAATTGGAATAGGGGGAGGTGTAACAACCGATCTGGCAGGGTTTGTAGCCTCGACTTATTGTAGAGGAGTGCCTCTTGTTTTAATGCCCACTTCGCTGCTCGGTATGGTGGATGCAAGCATTGGAGGGAAAACAGGCGTTAATACTCCATATGGCAAAAACTTAATCGGTACTTTCTACCTTCCCGAAACCCTCATCATTGATTTTGATTTTTTAGCCTCTTTGCCCGAAGAGGGGATTAAAGAAGGGCTTGTTGAAGTCATCAAAATGGCTTTAACTTCAGATGAACAACTCTTTGATGAAATTGATGCAGCAAAAGAGACTCTTTTTAAACTCGATCAACCCCTAAAGAATATTATTAAAAGAGCATGCGAGATTAAACTTGAAGTTATTTCAAGTGACTTTGAAGAGAAAAAGGGAACACGCCGGATCCTAAACTTTGGCCACACCGTTGGACATGCAATAGAGAAGTTCTTTAACTATGAAATGGCGCACGGGACAGCCGTTGCAATAGGGATTATTGCAGAGACTTTCATGGCGTGTGAGCTCGAGCTTTTAAAAAGATCCTATTTTAATCGCATTGTAAAACTTTTAAAGCCCTTTGTAACTTGTAAAAAGTTTGATATTAAGCAAGTTTATGATTACATGATTCTCGACAAAAAATCTAAAGACCAACTTCCTAGGTTTGTGCTAATTGATAACATAGGGCACGTTTTATCTTTTAATGACGAGTACTGCACACCTGTTGAAAAAGATATTGTTCTAAATGCTCTACAATTTATTCAAGAAATATGATTGTAATATCTATCGCAGAAAATAACTTTGCAACTCTTACGCGGAAAGCGGCTCTTGCTCAAAAACAAGCAGGCTTATTAGAAATTAGACTCGATTGCCTTTCTACTTTTACAAGTGCTCAAATAGAGCGATTAAACCACGATTTTTCACCGCTCTTTACACTACGCTCTAAAAAAGAAGGGGGGTTAAAAGATTTTTCTCCTTCCAAAAGAAAAGAGCTTCTAAAAGAGATTATTGATCTAAAACCTAAATACCTGGATTTAGAATTTAAAAGGGATTTGTCTTTAATCCCTTATTTGAAAAAAGTCTCTCCTAAAACGAAATTGATCCTCTCTTTTCATGACACTCAAAAGATGCCAACGCAAATAGACAAGCTTATTTTGAGTATGAAAAAGCAGCGCCCATGGAAAGTGAAAATCGTAGGAACAGCCAAATCTACTTTAGATGCTTTAAAGATGCTTACGCATGTAAAAAAGCACACAGGTGTAATAGGAATAGCAATGGGCGCTAAAGGCTATTTAACTCGCCTTTTAGGTCCCATTTATAAAGAGCCTATTACTTACGCCAGTCTTAATCAAAAAGGGTACACAGCGCCCGGACAGTTCTCAGTCAAAGAACTAGAAAACCTATACAATTACTCAAAGCTCAATTCAAAAACTAAACTACTTGCTCTTTTAGGGAATCCGATTTCTCAAAGTCCAGGGTATCAAGTTTACAATCAGTTGTTCAAAAAGCAAAAGATCAAGGCCCTTTATGTTAATATAGAGCTTGAAAAAGGAGAGCTCAAAAAAGCTATACCTCTGATGCAAGAACTTGGCTTTTTAGGTGCATCGGTGACTATTCCTTTCAAAGAGAAAGTGCTTCCTTTTGTAAAATCAAGTCCAAAAAAACAAAAAGGAATATCTTCTCTCAATACCCTCCTTTTTCATAAAAAAGAGATCATAGCTTTAAACACAGATGGAATAGGCGCTCTAAAACTTTTCAAAAAAAAGGGAGTGCGAAATAAAAAAGTTTTGATTTTAGGAGCAGGAGGGACAGCTAAGGGAGTCGGTTTTGTTTTAAAGCAAGCAGGCGCTCAAATCACAATTTCAAATAGAACGGATTCTAAAGCTAAAGCTTTAGCTCGATCCCTGAAGGGGACATTTCGTCCTTTTGAAACATTGAAATGTTTAAAAAAAGAAGATTATGATATCTTGGTGCAAGCAACTTCTGTTGGGAATAAAGATTCAAAAGCTTGTCTTCTTGAGTCAAGAGTCATCTACCCTGGTAAAACAGTTTTAGATGTTGTTTTTTGTAAGACTAAGCTAGCTCGCATTGCACAGAAAAAAAACTGCACTGTTTTTACAGGGAAAGTATTTTGGGTCTCTCAAGCAGAAGAGCAAGTTAGATTTTGGTTTAAAAAAGTTAAACCTAATACTTCAAAACTCATGAACCAGTATATGCCATGAAATCTTTACTCGTAAAACCCTCTAAGCTCAAAGGTGAAATTGAGCTTCCTACTTCAAAGTCCCATTCCATAAGAGCTATTATCTTTGCTGCTATGGCTAAAGGGAAAAGCAAGCTCGATAAACTTCTAGATTCTCCTGATATTGAAAATGCCCTAAAAGCGTGCCAAATGATGGGCGCTAAAATCACCTATTCAGATGGCCCTGTTGAAATTCAAGGAACAGATGGAAAGTTTAACTCCCCTGAAGAAGAAATAGACTCAGGGAATTCAGGGCAAATCTTAAGATTTATTGGAGCTTTAGCAGCTCTTGGAGAGGGGGTCACCACTTTAACAGGCGATGAATCTATCCGAACAAATAGACCTGTATTACCTCTTTTAAAAGCGCTACGAAAGTTAGGCGCTAAAGCCAAAAGCGTAGAAGGTAATGATTGCGCCCCCATTACGATTCAAGGTCCAGCAAAAGCAGGAGAGGTGAGTATAACTGGAGAAGATTCGCAGCCAGTCTCAGGCATCTTGATGTTAGCCGCTTTTTTAGAGGGGACAACGAAGGTAGATGTTACCAAACCAGGAGAGAAGCCTTGGATAGACCTCACGCTCAGCTGGTTTGAAAAGATGGGCATTCCATATGAGAACGATCGCTATAGACACTACAAGATCAAAGGTAGGAACTCCCTTAAAGCTTTTAACTATACCGTTCCAGGAGACTTCTCCTCAGCAGCCTTCCCAGCAGCTGCAGCTTTTGCTACACGCTCTTGCGTGACGCTAAAAAATATAGATATGAGCGATGTCCAAGGAGACAAAAAGTTTTTCGAAGCTCTTGAAAAAATGGGAGCAACACTTGACTACAGCGCTTCAAAAAAAGAGATGTTCATAGATGGTACTCAGCCCTTAACAGGGCAAGAGTTAGACATTAATGACTACATTGATGCCATTACGATTTTAGCTGTTTTAGGTTGTCTAGCAGAAGGAACGACTGTGATTAAAAACGCAGCAATTGCAAGACGAAAGGAATCGGATCGCATCGAGTGCATCTGCCGCGAATTAAAAAAAATGAATGCCGAGATTGAAGAGACTCCTGATGGATTAATCATCAAAAAATCAGAGCTTAAAGATGCCACTGTTGAGAGTCATCACGATCACAGAATCGCAATGTCTTTGACAATTGCAGGGCTGGCAGCTGAAGGCTCAACCATCGTTCAAAATGTCGAATGTATCAAAAAGAGCTACCCCTCTTTTGTAGAGCACTTACAACACTTAGGAGCTGATATAGAAGTCGAATGAACCTTGTCTTATATGGATTTAAACGCGTTGGTAAAACCACGTATGGAAAAGAGCTTGCTAAATGTCTCAAGTGGCCCTTTGTGGACACAGATGATCTAATACGAGAAGCTTATCAGAAAGCCGGCAATCCAAAACTTGAAATCCATGAGATTCACGCAGAGCTTAAAGAAGAGGGCTTCAGAGCTCTTGAAGAAGAGGTCATTTTAAACTTAAATGTATCGAATTTCATCATCTCCGTAGGAGGGGGCACTGTTATAAGACCCTCTTGTCAAGAGCATCTAAAAAAGCTCGGAAAGCTGATTTACCTTATTAGAACTAAAGAGCAAACTAAAAGAGCTCTCTCTATAGGAAGAATTCCAAGTTATCTGGATCAAAGTAATTTTGAGGCTTCCTTTGAAAAAATGTATCAAAAAAGAGAGCCTATTTACAAAAAAATAGCAGACTACTCTTTAGATGTCAGCTCTCTTGAGCAAAATGAAATCATTGATAAACTTCTAAAAATTGCAGATCAAACCTCATAATTTTTCTTGACAATTCTTTTTAAATTCCTTAACCAGGAACTTTATGTTTAAGGAATTTTATGGATCCTCTCTACACTGCAATTGTCTTAGGTACGACCTTTTTGCTTGCCGTGCTCACAATAGCTAAAGTTAAGATATTAAAACTTTTAGGGGCAATCCTAATCGTCTCTCAGGCTTTTTGTTTAGTCCATATTCTCTCCAATCAACCCGCTCAAGTGCTTTGGCTCTGCAACGTTGTGGTCTTCATGCAGATCTTTTTGCTCTTTAAGTTTAATCAAAAAATATTCGACGTTGCCTTCTTCTTTGCTTGGACAGGCTGCTTTTTAATTTGCTTTATGCCAAACAACCCTTATGCAGTGATGCTTCGAGCCACTCCCTTTTTCTGGGTGACTTATTGGATTAAACATATTATTCCACTGATACTCCCCATTTACTACTTTCATGTGAAAAAAAAGAAGCTCTCAAGATGGTCCATCTATACAGGAGCTGGATCCTTCCTCGTCTACTGCGCATTTGTTTATCTCTATAACCTAGCTCTCAATGAAAATGTATTTTATTTAATGGAACCAGCTCCTTTCATGACAGCTTTAGGCCCTTATTACTTCTTAATAGCTATTATACTTGGCTACTTCTGGTTCTCCACTCTATACGTCATAGCCAATATCCTTGGTTGGGTGAAAACTAAAAAAGATGAGAAAGCCTCTAGAAATTAGATGGTTACTCCTTGTTGGCTTGCTATCTAATCATTCTTAGACTACAATCTTCTCCCAGTTTAACAAATTAATTGAGAGATAAATACTAATGAGTACTATAGGTTCAGGAAAAAGTGATTTGGGTA
>CAYGMF010000018.1:0-19793 GCA_964351075.1 uncultured bacterium | reverse complement strand
GACGTATGCTGGTGATTAGTAGCTAGGACAATGCTTAACGCAGATATGTTAAATATATATCCGACTTTTTAATATCTCTAAGTTTAACTCGATGATTACAAAATGACACTATCACAAGTCTCCAATCTATCCTTTCTGAATGCGAGTGCTTTTAAGCCTCAGCTTATACAAGAAAATCCTGCTGCTTTTCAAGCGCTACATTTTGCTCCCATTATCCCCCTTTTGTATTCAACAGAAGATTGCAGGTTTGTTTGCTCAACTGCTTATACTGAATGTATCAAGCATTGTATTGATTTAACCATTGAAAGTGGGTATGAGGCTTGTTTGAGAGAATGTGAGTTAAAAAAAACAAACTGTTTACGGGGTTGCCCAAAGGAAGATAAGGCTCAGAAATTTGTATTAGATACGCGTTTTTTAAACTATGGGGTTTCTTTTAAGAAGCGTACTCTTGTTCCCCTAAACAAAAATTATATAAAGCTAGTTAAAGTGTAGTTTACATCCGAGCTTTGATTTCTTTAGAGGAAAATCTAATCAAAAGCCTTCTATGGATATAGGGGAAGTGCTTTTTCAAAAAGACGCCTAATCTGCCTGCTGGACCAATGACCGCTTCATCTACTCTCTTTGGGATTTTGTTCACAATAATGCGTGCGCACTCTTCTACAGGCATCGTGCGGCTGTGCCAAATATCTAAACGATCATTTACGCTGCCATCCGCATTTAAAGCGTGCTTGGCAGCTTCTGTTTTTACGCCGCTTAATACAAAAAATGAAATATCGATTTTCTTATCTAGCTCAAGCTTCATAGATTCAAAAAAGCCGTGCAGAGCATGTTTTGCAGCTGAATAAGTCGATCTAAGAGGAACTCCAAATTTACCTGCCAAACTACTCATAATGACAATTTGAGGAGACTCACTTTTTAAGAGCGTTGGAAGTACACACTTTGTCAGTTTAACAGGTCCAAAGAAATTGGTTTCCATAATCCGCCTTTCTACTGGGTCAAGTGTCTCATGGGCAAAAGAGCGTTGAGACAGTGAGGCATTATGAATAAGCAAATCTAAAGAGCCAAACTTTAGTAGAACACGGTCTTTGATCATCTCAATTTGATCTTCTTTAAGTTGTGTTAGGTCAAGAGGGATAATAAGGCAGCGGTGATCAGGTAGATTAGAGAGCTTCTTCGTCTCTTTTAGTTTGAGGTCTTGCCTTGCAGATAAAATGAGCTTTACATTGAACTTGGAGAGAACCAAGGCAAGCTCTCTTCCTAAGCCACCAGAGGCTCCTGTGATCCAAATGACTTTACCATCAAAAAATTTACGTGGGTGCATCTAAAACCGTAAGTTCATTTTTTTGAAATACATCTTTATATTTTAGGCCACTACCACTTCCTAAAATGACTATTTTTTCATCTTTATCGATGAGGTTTTTCTCTTTTAACTTTTTTACAGCCATCACGCAAGCTCCAGCTTCAGGGCATAAAAAGAGCCCTTCATGACGACCAATCTCTTGAATCCCTTCCATCATCTCATCGTCTGAAACAGACATCGCAAGGCCATGAGTCTTATAAATAGCCTCCAAAACCATAAAGTCACAAAAAGGTTTGGGTACACGAAGTCCATTTGCCTTTGTGTGAGCTCCATGAAAAAAATCTGTAGTGGGGCTTTTAGATAAAAAAGCGTGTTCAAGAGGGGCGCACCCTTCTGCTTGTACAGCAATAAGTCTAGGGAGTTCACCTTTTACCCAGCCAAGCTCTTTTAACTCAGTAAAGGCTTTATAAGCAGCTGCTATAGAGATGCCGCCGCCTGTTGGAAAGAGCATCACATCGGGAAAAGTCCAATTCATCTGCTCAATAATTTCAAAGGTGATTGTTTTTTTACCCTCTAAGCGATAAGGCTCTTTTAAAGTCGAAACATCAAACCAAGACTCTTGAAGCTTATTTTGTTCAATAAATTTTCCTGCATCTGAAATCATCCCACGAATTAAATAGGTCGATGCCCCCATAGAATCACAGATAATTTGAGTCATCTCTTGGGCATCTATCGGCATAATAACTGTAATAGGAATTTGTCCACGCGCTGCATACATAGCCCACGCCTCTCCCGCATTTCCATTGGTCGCAATCGCTATTTTTTCAGCTCCTAGCTCAATTGCTTTAGAGAGTCCGCAGGAAGCGCCCCTAGCTTTAAAAGTCCCTCCAACATTGGATCCCTCATACTTAATATGGAGGTTTTTTAGACCGACCTCTTTCCCTAAAGTTTCAAGATGAAGAAGAGGGGAAAAACCTTCTCCTAAAGAGACAACGTTCTTAGGGTCTTGTACAGGTAAAAGCTCGTGATAACGCCACATGGAAGTTAATCGATCTTTTATTTTGTTAGGATGAGTGAGCGATTTAGCAAGCTCTAAATCATATTGAACAACAAGAGGGAGCCCGCAATCGCAGATATTACGTAACTCGCCACTTGGATAGGTTCGATCGCACTTACTGCATTGCAAGTGGCTTATAGCTGAATACCCGTCAGTCATTACAACGTTTTTGAAATCCTATTCTTAATTTCTACTAAAGCACTAACAGTTCTGTTAACATCTTCCAAGGTATGTTTGCAAGTAGGAACTAATCTAAGTAGTAAAACACCTCTTGGAACAACAGGATACATCACACCTGATGCAAAAATATGGTGTTCTTCACGAAGGTCTCGAATGACCCCTAAAGTTTTTTCTAAACCAGAGACACTCATAAAGACAGGGGTAATAGGGGAAGTTGTATTTCCAATATCAAAACCCTCTTCTTTAAGGCGGCGCTGCAAGTATCTGGCAACTTCCCAAACCTTCTCTCTTCTCTCTGGCTCACGCTCGATGACATCTAAGGTAGAAGAGACCGATTCAGAATAAATTAAAGGGAGGTTTTTAGCGAAAGTAACAGGTCTAGCATTCCAAGTGATGTGCTCTATGATCTCTTTGTCTCCAGAAACAAAGCCGCCGATTCCAGCAAAACACTTAGCAAAAGTTGAGAAGTAAAGGTCAATGCGATCTTGAACACCTAAGTGCTCACCCGTTCCTCTTCCATTCATTCCCATGACCCCTATTCCATGAGCGTCATCTACAAGAATGCGAGCGTTGTATTTATCTTTTAAATCACAAATCTCTTTTAGGGGAGCAACTTCTCCAGTCATTCCATAAATCCCATCTGTTACGATAAGGATTCCACCTGTTCTATTTTGATTGACAGACTTCAAGATCTTTTCTAAGTGCTCCATGTCATTATGTCTAAAGACTCGGAACTGACTTCTTTTATTCGTAGCTAATTTTGCTCCATCTACAATACAAGCGTGAGAGTCATGGTCAATAATAATAGTGTCTTTAGGTCCCATCACACTTGTAATGACACCTAAGACCCCCAAGTATCCAAAATTAAATAAAAGAGCAGCTTCTTTTTGTGTGAACTTAGCAAGCTTTGCCTCTAGAGAGCGGTGGTTTTCAGTAAACCCACTCATCATGCGAGCGCCCATTGGATAGGCAGTTCCGAACTGTTCAAGGACCTCTTTAGCTCTAGCAGTAGGTTCTGGGTGACCCGCAAGCCCTAAATAGTCATTAACAGACCAGACAATCATCTCCTGCCCATTAAACGTCATATGGGGTCCAATAGGCCCCTCTAATATTGGTTGCGCAAAGTAGTTGTTGTCTGTCTCTCTTACATCAGAGAACATACCTTCTTTCTGATAGCATTTATAGAACAGATCACATGGATCAGATGTACTCATGGCTTTCTCCTTTAATCAAGACCTTAAACTCTCGTTTTAGCGAGAAGGGTTTTAAAATTCCAGAAAAGATCAAAAAAAAACACAACCAATTAAAAATGAGTTTGATAAAGAGATTTCTTTTGGTAGATAAGGAGTTTGGAGAAGGTTAAATGCTCTAGATACAGGGCACTTTTTTATTGCTTTAAACCTTTATAATGGCGCAGGTCCGATTAAGTTTGTGTTTGATTCCCCGCTGACTGCATGCAACTATAAGATACCTGGCTTTGTATGAGCATGCCTGTCATGCCTATTAATCCTATAGTCCTTAATAACCAGACTTTACATGTACTAGGCTCTGTTTCTCGAGCCTCTAAAGAGTAAGAGAGGTCTCTTGTTCTTTCAGAGAGTTTTGGATCGAGTAAAGTAGGAGGAGTCATAGAGTCTCTCGTTGAGCTAGAACCTTCAAAGTTATCTAATAAAGCTGTTGTCACTTCACTCACTCGCGTCAGTGCATCTAACCCTTTATCGTGCTCTCTAGTCGCTTTATGGTGAGTCCTTTGGAATAATCCTTCTTGAGGTTGCCCTGTGGCCGATGAAGCTGTCGTCATTTAGTTCCTCTGTTTTTAGATTAAAAACAGAGGATGGTAACTCTATTTCCACTTATTTTGCTAGCTTACTCAAAATACTCTTCAAAATTTTGAGAACTATTAGGAAGTGAGCCTTCATAGGTAGTAGCACCTTCTTGAAGAACTCCTGTTAGATATAGTCCAGCGACGAATGCACAGCTAGAGGTTATTAAAGAGGCAGTGAAAGCAAAAGCTTTAGGTTTCCAATCGCTCATGTTTTGCTTGATTTTCGTAAGCATTAAGTGCTGGATCATATCCCCTTCAAAGTAATCACCACTTAGAGAGCTTCTAGCTAATTGAATGAGGGAGCTATCAACTCGAGCACCTGCAGCTGTAAGAGCAACGACACATCCAAACTGCTTACGTAGAACCGCTCTTTTCAGTGGAGTATAACCTGCTCTGTCTACACACTCTAAATCTGTTCTTGGGTCGCTCGCCAAAGTCTTTAGTACCTCTAGAGCTTCAATAGTATCTCTATGTACAGCCAAGTGTATTGGGCAGTCGCCAGCGTGGTTCGCAAGATTTGGATTTGCTCCTCGAGCTAAGAGGTGGGGTATTACGTCAGGGTTCTTGTTATATACAGCGCAGTGTAGAGCAGAGTTGCCATGTGCATCTTTGGTATTGAGATCAAGAGTTGGTGATAGATCCCTTAAGAATGCAAACTCTTGTTGAGTCTCAAGAGTAAATAGCCAGTGAGATAAAGGTTTTGGAGTGTCATCCAAATTTCCAAAGTAAATAGAAGCTATCGTCTCTTTTAATCTTTGTTTTGAAGGGGGGCTTCTTTGTGATTCATCTACCAATTGCCTCCATGGAAAACTACACGATATAATAGCTTCTTCAAGGAATCTGCTTTCTTTGGAGTCTTGGCAACTCATGTAGAGATCTAAATATGCAAGGCATGAAGATAGTTCAGGTGAAATTCTACCATCAGAGGAAGGCATTTGAGCTCCTTAACTTGAAGGTTAGGAAGTTATCGCATGCGGTATACTAACGAGAGTACTCTTTAAAATTCTACTCTTTGTTCAAAAAAATATTTTGGCTATTTCTAGATTGATTTAATAACTCAAAAGAAATACTTTGGATTTTTTTTAAGGGGTTGATATGGCACACAATAGTTTTGGAAGTATTTTTAAAATTACCACTTTCGGTGAGTCACATGGCGCAGCTATAGGAGTTGTGATCGATGGCTGTCCAGCCCTTTTACCGATCACGGAAAAAGAGGTGCAATATGAACTCGATTTAAGAGCGCCAGGGCGCAACGCTTATACAACGCCAAGAAAGGAAAAGGACACCGCTCAAATTGTCTCAGGTGTTTTTGAAGGAAAAACAACCGGAGCTCCAATTGCGATCATCATCTATAACAAAGATGCAGACTCTTCAAAGTATGAAGGGATCAAAAACTTGTTAAGGCCTGGCCATGCCAACTACACCTACCTTAAAAAATATGGGATCTTTGATTATCGAGGAGGAGGAAGATCTTCTGCTCGAGAAACCGCCGCTCGAGTAGCCGCTGGGGCTGTTGCTAAAAAGCTTTTGGCTCACTATAAAATACATCCTTTTGCATATATTAAAGCGTTAGGGGGGATCGAAGGAGAATCACCAAAAGGGGGTTACAAGCAAATCTCTAAAAGAGTCTATGCAAGCCCTATCTTTTGTCCTGATCCAGTAGAATCAAAAACAATGATGAAGGCTATTGAAAAAGCTAAAAAAGAAGGGGACTCGCTAGGCGCTATTATTGAATCAAGAGTAGACGACTTGCCAGTAGGCTTTGGAGACCCTGTTTACGAAAAGCTTGAAGCTAACCTTGCAAAAGCGATGATGAGTCTTCCTGCTACCAAAGGCATTGAATTTGGGGAAGGCTTTTATGCAGCTGAGCTTAGAGGCTCAGAACACAATGACCTTTTTATCAAACGCAATAATAAAATTAAAACGGCGACGAACTATGCTGGAGGAACTTTAGGAGGAATTTCTAGTGGAATGCCTCTTGTTTTCCGTGTAGCCTTTAAGCCTACCTCTAGTATCAGACATGACATGAAAACATTAGACATAAAGGGAAACTCTAAGATATTCTCTCTCCCAGAGGGCTCAAGGCATGACCCTTGCGTTGCTGTTCGTGCAGTGCCGATTATAGAGTCGATGACTGCTCTTGTACTTGCTGATGCTCTTTTAATGAATCGCTGTGTGAAATTATAAAATGAAAATATTATCAGAAGAAGAATACCTCCGCCACTCAGAGCAGCCTCTAAAAGTGCCTATCTATGTCCGCATCTCCTCCGATTTAGTAAGCCCAATAAGGGCTTATTATGCGCTTAGAAAAGGGCATAAAAAAGGGTTCCTTCTAGAGTCTAGAGAACATGTGCAAGATGTGGGGCGCTACTCCTTTTTGGGTTTTAATCCAGAAATTACTATTGAAGTGAAAGGCAAAAAGACCAAGATCACAAGAAAAGAAAAAGTCGAAGAAGTCGACGCCCATTATGAAGGGGTCATTCGAAAAATCATTCAAGAAAATAGAATAATCCAAAATCCAGATCTTCCTCCGCTAGCCGGAGGAGCTGTCGGATTTATGAGTTATGATGCTGTACGCCTTTATGAAAAAATTCCCTGTAAACACAAAGGGAAAAATGAACTACCCGATATCTATTTTGGTTTCTATAAAACTATTTTAGTTTTTGATCATCTCTATCAAATGATGACGCTTATTTACATTCCTGAAAAAAAAGGAAGTCCAAAAGAACAATACCAAAAAGGGATTGAGCACCTTAAAAAGATGCTCTCTGACGTACTCACTTACTCGCAAGATGTAGATATTGACTTTGAAAAACCAAAAGCTAAAAAGAAGGAATTTGAAACCGATTGTTCAGATGCCGAATATCAGAAAATTGTCAAAGCTTGCAAAGAACATATTTTAGCAGGAGACATTTTTCAAGTGGTTCCATCGAGAAGCTTTTTTAGAAAAATCGATGCAGATCCTTTAGATGTGTTTCGAGTTTTAAGGATTATCAATCCTTCCCCTTTTATGTTTTACCTCAATAATGAAGATTATATCATTACAGGGTCATCTCCTGAGCGCTTTGCTTCTTTAAGAAGTGGAATCGTTGAAACAATGCCAATTGCAGGGACTATTGAGCGGGGAATAGGAGTACAAGATCTTTTAAATGAAAAAGCTCTTTTAACAGACGAAAAAGAAATTGCAGAGCATATGATGTTAATAGATTTAGCTCGCAATGACACTGGAAGTATATCCATGCCTGGCTCAGTAGAAGTGCATGATATGCTCTCTATTCAAAGACTTTCACATGTCATGCACATCACATCCAGAGTAACAGGCCGCATAGACCCTAAGTACGATGCGCTCGATGCCTTAAGGGCATTTTTACCAGCAGGCACTTTGTCAGGCGCTCCTAAAATACGCGCGATGGAAATCATCGATAGCATAGAGAAATCAAAGAGAGGGATTTACGGTGGGACCATTTGCTATATCGATAATCTAGGGCAGCTAGACAGCTGCATCGCTATACGCACAGCTTATATTCGAGAAGGTGTAGCCTACGTTAGAGCAGGAGCAGGCGTGGTCTACGACTCTGTTCCTGAAAAAGAGGCGGAAGAGACTTTTAACAAAGCACGTGTTGTTTTAGAAGCTATAGAGCGAGCAGAAGAGGGAGAGTTATGTTAATTTTAATAGATAACTACGATAGCTTTACTTACAACCTCTACCAAATTTTAGCAAAGCTTGTTCCTAAAGTTAAAGTAATCCGCAATGATCAAGTCAGTGTCAAAGAGCTTCAAAAAATGGGTCCTAAAGCGATTATTATTTCACCAGGACCTGGAGAGCCTAAACAGGCGGGGATTTGTATTGAACTCATTCGCAAACTATCACCCACTGTTCCCATATTAGGAGTTTGTTTGGGGCTGCAAGCTATAGCAGAAGCTTTTGGAGGGCGTGTAGTGCGGGCCAATACATGCGTGCATGGAAAAGCATCTCTTGTCTTTCATCGAAGACAAGGAGTATTTAAAGGAATTAAGCTCCCTTTCAATGCAGCGCGCTACCACTCACTTATTGTCGATAGAGAAAGGCTGCCTAAGGAATTAATGATTGAAGCGGATTCAGCAGATGATCTCATCATGGCACTTAAGCACGTCAAATATCCTCTTTGGGGTGTTCAGTTCCACCCAGAGTCTATTTTGACGGAAGAAGGGGAAGCTCTTATCCGTAACTTTTTAAAGGAAGCTCATGTGCTTTAGGAAAAGATATGCAAAATATTCTAAAAAAACTCATCGAAAAAAAAGATCTTCACCAAGAAGAAATGGTCCATGTTTTAGACCATGCTCTTAAAGAAATAGACCCCATTCAAGTAGGTGCTTTTCTAGTTCTTTTGGAAGCAAAAGGAGTTACTCCAGATGAACTCTTTTGGGTTTTAGAATTTATTGAATCTAAGTGTGATCTTTTAAAAAGCTCTTTCCCTGTTTTGGATATTGTAGGGACAGGAGGAGACCACGCAAACACCTTCAATATTTCAACAGGCTCTGCTATTTTAACAGCAGCTTGTGGCGTTAAAGTTGCGAAGCACGGCAATAGATCAATCTCTTCAAACTGCGGCTCTGTCGACGTTTTGGAAGCTTTAGGAATAGAATTTGATTTGGATAGAGCAGATTTTATCACCTGTTTAGAAGAAGTCGGAATCACCTTTATGCCTGCCGCTTTATTTCACTCAACTTGGAGAGCTCTTAGAGAAATACGTTCCAAACTCGGCGTTCGAACTCTTCTTAATTTAGCGGGACCACTTTTAAATCCTGCAAGAGCGCATTATCAATTAATCGGAGTCTATAAGCCAGAGCTTCTAGATTTAGTGGCAGGCGCTCTTTTTAAACAAGGGAAAGTTGGAATGGTCGTTTGCTCTCATAATATAGATGAGCTCACGCCCATAGGACCAGCTCTTATAAAACTCGTTACTAAAAAAGGAGTGCAAACAAAGCACCTTGATCCTAAAGATTTGGGTATTAAAAAGTGCACGCTTCAAGATCTAAAAGGATCCGATGCAGCTTCCAATGCAAAAGAACTTAAAGAAGTTTTAAAAGGTAAGAAAGGTGCTTGGGCAGATACACTCGTTTTGAATGCGGGCGCGGCTCTTTTTATTAGAGGAGTTGTGGGAACTATTCAAGAAGGTGTAGACCTTGCTAGGAAGCAATTAGAAAATGGATCAGCCTATCAAAAACTAGAAGATTGCATTGCAATAACGCGCGATTTAAAGGCGGTCAAATGAGCACAATTTTAGATGAAATAGTTGAACAGAAAGAAAAAGAGGTCGAAGCTCTTCTTAAAAAAGAAGAGCGAAATCCAAAGCGTCCTCTTCAAAAAATTTTAGAGAGAACTTGTACGAAAAGAAAGAATAAGTTTCATGATGCTCTTTTAGTAGCAGGACTCTCAGTAATCGCTGAGATTAAAAGAAAATCTCCTTCTAAAGGAGCGCTTGCTACAATAGAGGACCCTGTCAAATTAGCACATATCTATAGTAAAGCTGGGGCTGCTGCCATTTCAGTCTTAACAGACTCCAAGTATTTCGGAGGATCCATTCAAGATCTAAAGGATGTGGTTTCAGGGTTTAACTTGCTTCATCCACCGCCTATTCTAAGAAAAGATTTTATCATTCATCCCTATCAAATTGCAGAAACTAAAGAGATGGGGGCCTCTGCTGTTCTCTTAATTGTAGCCATTTTAAAAGAGCGCCTTAAAGAGTTTTTAGATGTTGCGCATAGCGTAGGGCTTTGTTGCTTGGTTGAAGTGCATAATGAAGAAGAACTTGATATTGCCCTTGAGGCAAAAGCGCCTATTATAGGCGTGAATAATCGAAACTTAAAAACATTTGAAGTTGATTTAAATATTTCAAGAAAACTTATTCAAAAAATTCCAAAAGGAACTGTTAAGATCGCAGAGTCTGGGATATTAGATGTTGGTGATGCTCATGCGATGCATGAGTGGGGATTTGATGGAGTCTTAATAGGCGAGATGTTAGTGAGCTCTGAAGATCCAGAGAGGCTCATTTCAAAAATTGGAAACAGTTAAACATGAAAGCTAAAATTTGTGGGATTACATCTTTGGAAGACGCTTTAATGGCAATAGAGGCTAAAGCTGATTTTATAGGTCTTATTTTATCAAAAAAGTCGAAGAGAACTGTTTCTATCGAAGATGCTAAAAACATCTTATCAAAAATTAAAAACAGTGAAGTTCAAGTTGTTGGTGTTTTTCTTGATGAGCCTATCCAAGAAATTGCACAAACGCTCAAAGAATTAGAGCTTAAATGGGTGCAGCTTATAGCTCCTAAAACTCTTAATGAACTCAGTCCTCTAGAGCATTTAAATAAGCTTCTAGTTATTCGTGTGGACTCTACTGGTAATTATGACTCTATTGAATACGAAAATCCCAAAGGATACTGGCTCTATGATGGCCAAGAACCAGGGTCAGGAAAGCTATTTAACTGGGAATCTTTTGAACAATTAGAGACGGGACCTTTTTTTATAGCAGGAGGTCTCTCTCCAAGTGAGGTGCTATCTGCTCATGAGCGTTTTCACCCAGATGGTTTAGATGTTGCAAGCGGCGTCTCCTATCCAAATGAAGTGCGAAAGGATCCTGAAAAAGTACGTGAATTTATTAAGAAGGTGCACAATGCAGAATAAGCAAGCCTATTTTGGGGACTTTGGAGGGGCCTATGTTCCAGAGCTTTTAATTGCTCCCTTAATGGAGCTTGATGAAGCTAGAAAATACTTTTTGAACCTTAAGTCTTTTAAACAAACACTTCACGATCTTTTACACCAATATACCGGAAGACCTACTGCTCTAACCCCTGTCCCAAACTTCTCTAAAGCAATTAAAGGCCCTCGCATTTTTTTAAAAAGAGAAGACCTGCTTCATACGGGCGCTCATAAAATTAACAATGCATTAGGTCAGTGTCTTCTTGCTAAAGAGATGGGTAAAACGCGGGTGATTGCTGAGACAGGAGCTGGACAGCACGGGCTGGCAACGGCAACAGCTTGCGCTAAACTTTCACTTGAATGCCACGTCTATATGGGTGAAATAGACATGAAAAGACAGGAAGTTAACGTCAAAAAAATGACGCTTTTAGGAGCGCATGTGCACGGCGTCTCTCTTGGTGATCGTACGCTAAAGGAAGCCATCAATGAAGCAATGAGAGATTGGGCGCATAGTTATGAAAAAACGCATTATTGTTTAGGTTCAGCGTTAGGCCCACACCCCTATCCACAAATGGTCATAGACTTTCATAAAATAATAGGGCAAGAAGCTCAAAAACAAATTAGAAAAATAACAGGGCAAGATCCTGATGTTGTCATTGCTTGCGTGGGCGGCGGCTCGAATGCAATGGGCATCTTTTATCCGTTTATTAAAAACACGAAAGTAAGACTTATTGGAGTAGAAGCTGGCGGCAAAGAGCTCAAGAATAACAAGCATGCAGCGAGATTTCAAGGGGGCACGCCTGGTGTTTTGCATGGCTCCTATACCTATCTTCTACAAGATCGATGGGGACAGATCACACAAACACATTCCATATCCGCCGGACTTGATTATCCAGCAATTAGCCCCGCGCTCTCTCACCTCTATGAAACCAAAAGAGCTGAATTTTACGCAGCAAAAGATCAAGATGCTCTTAATGCGTTTAAACTTCTCTCAAAGGCAGAAGGAATTATCCCAGCGCTTGAGTCTTCTCATGCATTAGCCTACATTAAAGAGCGCGCCTTAGATTTTAAAGAAACAGATATAGTACTTATCAATCTTTCTGGAAGAGGGGATAAAGATTTAGAGACCGTTTTTAAAGCGAGGACACATGACACGCATTTCTAAAGCTTTTGAAAAAGAAGATCTCTTTATTGGTTATTTAACAGTAGGGGACTCAAGCCTTGAGTTTACAAAAAAAGCAGCGTTTGCTTTAGAAAAAGGGGGCGTTGATATTTTGGAGCTCGGCCTTCCCTTCTCAGATCCAGTAGCCGATGGTCCTGTAATTCAAGCAGCAACAACAAGAGCTCTCAACAATAAAACAACCCCTCAAGATGTCCTTAAAGTAATAAGAGGGATTCGTGAAAAAAGCGATATCCCCATAGTTATTATGACTTACTACAATCCTATCTTGAAAGGGGGAAAGGGCTTTTTGTCTCAAGCTAAAAAAGCTGGAGCCGATGGTGTCTTAGTGGTGGACCTACCTGTTGAAGAAGCGACAAGTTATTTGAAAATGATGAGAACCTTGAAACTCGATACGATCTTTTTAGTGACTCCCAATACATCTGAGTTAAGGCTGATGAAAATAGTCCACGCCTCAACCGGATTTATCTACTATGCTTGTCAAAAAGGGACAACAGGGATGCGCTCCACTCTTCCTAAAGATCTTTCTAAAAAAATCAAACAGATCAAAAAAGTAACCTCAAAACCCGTAGCTGTCGGTTTTGGAATTAAAAGCAAAAAGGATGCAAAAGAAATCCTAAATAGTGCCGATGGTTTTGTCGTAGGATCAGCATTTATGGATTTCATTGCAAAGAAGGGCTCTTTAAAAGGGCTTACTGAGCTTGCTTGCAAACTTAAACCTTAATAAGGAGTTTTTATGATACTCGAACTTGCAAAAGACATAGAGCCTAAAGATTTAGATAAACTCGTTCACAGACTTGAGTGGATGGGCTTTGGATATTCGATTCATAAAACGGATGAAAAAACCTATGTTGCCATTATCAACGGCCTTGATAAAACTGTCGATGAATCCTTATTTGAAAAGCTTCCCCATGTCGATCGCATAAGCAGCTTTAAACAGTCCTTTAAACTCGCTGGAAAAGATCTTCAAGGAGAAGCTAAAATTTTTGAGGTGAATGGCCTTCCGATTGGTGAAGGACATATATCAGTCATGGCAGGCCCTTGCTCAATTGAAGGTGAAGAGCAGATCTTTGAAATAGCCGAATCTATAGCGAATGCAGGAGCGACCATCTTAAGAGGGGGCGCTTTTAAACCCAGATCTTCTCCCTATTCTTTTCAAGGACTTGGTGAAGAAGGGTTAAAGCTTATGCAGCAAGCAGCAAGGCAATATAACCTTCTTACTGTCTCTGAAATTATGGACGCTGAGCATTTGGACCTTATGGAAGAATATGTAGACATCCTTCAAGTAGGTGCAAGAAACATGCAAAACTTCTCCCTCTTGAAAAAGCTCGGCAAAAGTAGAACGCCCGTTCTTCTTAAAAGAGGATTTGCAGCGACTTACCAAGAGTTTTTAATGTCAGCGGAATATATCTTAAGTGGTGGAAATGAGCGGGTGATCCTTTGCGAGCGAGGTATTAGAACCTTTGAAAGCTATACCCGTAATACTTTAGATATAGCAGCAGTTCCAATTTTAAAAAACTTAAGCCATCTCCCTGTCATAGTAGATCCAAGTCACGGAACAGGAATCAGACAGCTTGTAGCCCCTATGGCAAGAGCAGCTGTAGCAGCAGGAGCTGATGGTCTTATGATCGAAGTGCATCCAGAACCCGACAAAGCGCTATCAGATGCGGCTCAAACAATATCTCTAGAAGCTTTTGAAAAGCTAATGGACTCACTAGAGCCCATTGTTGAAGTAGTTAAGGCGAGCTCTAACTTTTAGTTGTTGTTGAAGTCTTAATTTACAATTCGGTCAACTATACTAAATGTTGTAACTCCTAGGCCCATGATTTCTAATTGTCTAGATCCTAGAGCTTTTCCTGTAATTGACAATGCACCGCCTATAGCCTCTAAGATATATTCTCTAAAAAATGATTCCAAACGTTCAACATTAGACTGTTCAACATTAGACTTAAGAGGTATAAACGTACTTTTTACTACCGGTTGATTAGAGTTTTTAAAACTTTCGAACAAAGCTTGAATAGCTTCCGCATTGTGGTAGGTTAAATAAAGACCCGTAGAAAGAGCTGCAATACCAGCTGTTGTTTTAGGATTTTCTTTTACTTTACTAGCAATTTTTGATAAAACATTATATCCACTAGATCTTAAACTATTCATTGAACTTGTAATTGACACTTCTTCTCCTTAGATAAATAAGCTTATCCAATAAATTATACACCTCTATTATTAAATTATCATTAAGATTTTCTGTAAAGTAAATATTTAATTTGACAAATTTTTGTGCAATTTTGCAGTTGAAATGCAGAATTGCAGGAGCTGTTCTAAATTTGTCTTTAATTATTAAGGAGTTGATAAAACACCTTTATTTATTTAGGTGGATTGAGGTAAAATTTCTCCCTATTATGGCTGGTAACAAAATAAATTTCACATCTTTAGGGTGCCCAAGGAACTTAGTAGACAGCGAGGTAATGCTCGGTCTTCTTATGAAATCTGGGTACGAAATTACCCCTCTACTTGAAGAGGCGGATTACCTCATTGTCAATACCTGCGGTTTTTTAAAAGCTTCACGTGATGAATCTAATGAAGTGATCGAAGAGCTCTTTGAGTTTAAGAAAAAAGGGGCTAAGGTCATTGTAACCGGCTGCATGGCGCAAACGCATCAAAATCAAATAAGAGAAGCTTATCCTGAGATTGATGCTATCATAGGCTCTGGCGATGTAGAGAGCATTTTGAAAGCTATCGAGCAAGAAAATCCAAGTGACTTTGTAACATCTGCTAGAAGCTATTTAATCGATGGAGAAGTCCCCAGAACGCTTACAACTCCTCAGCACTACGCTTACCTCAAAATAGCAGAAGGGTGCCGCAAAAGATGCTCTTTTTGTATCATCCCTAAAATCAAGGGCCCTCTTAAAAGTAAGTCGATTGAACAAACAGTCAAAGAGTTCAAACTCCTTTTAAATCAAGGGGTCCAAGAGGTCATTTTAATTGCTCAAGATCTTGGAGATTTTGGAAAAGATCAAGGACATGAAAATGGCAATTTAAAAGCTCTTTTAAAAGAGCTTTTAAAAATAGACAATCCTTTTTGGTTGAGACTTCTCTACATTTATCCCGATGAAATCGATGAAGAGCTTGTCGATCTTATAGCAAGTGATCCTCGCATCTTGCCTTACTTAGATATGCCTATTCAGCACATCAATTCAAGAATCTTGAAAAAGATGA
Organism: uncultured bacterium; assembly: GCA_964351075.1. Classification (GTDB taxonomy): domain Bacteria; phylum Chlamydiota; class Chlamydiia; order Chlamydiales; family JAAZZY01; genus JAJACV01. The sequence continues at coordinate 4,354 of CAYGMF010000018.1, read as the reverse complement.
GACGCAAAACTTCTGAAGAAGACATTATCAAAGTGATAGAGCTTTTGAAAAGTAAAATACCCGATGTTGTCATCAGAACAAGTCTAATGGTCGGTTTCCCATCTGAAACAGAAGAAGAGTTTGAAGAGCTCTGCTCTTTCGTTCAAAAGCATCCACTCGACAATGTAGGCGTCTTTAAATTCTCCAAAGAAGAAGGCTCTTACGCTTATTCAATGGATGAACAAATCTCAGAAGAAACAAAAGAAAAGCGCTACGATAAACTTATGACGATCCTTAAAGAAGGATCAGTCAAACAAAATCAAAGATGGGTGGGTAAAACACTAGAAGTCTTTGTAGAAGGGTATCACCCAGATTCAGAACTCTTAATGCAAGGTAGATTCTTTGGGCAAAGTCCAGAAATCGACGGGATTGTTATTTTAAACCAACACGATAAAGTCGATGCCTTTGGCAAAAAATACCTCGTTGAAATCACAGAAGCTCTAGAGTATGACCTTGTAGGGACTGTCTTAAAACCTGTCAATGCTTTAGCTCTAGCTTAATCTAAAAATTCCACTGCACTCCAAGATAGGGAGCAAACTGGTAAACGGTTTTAATTCTTAAAGGTTGACTGAGGGCTAGTTTATGCGATCCTTGCTGAGTCATTTCACCAATGTTTCTTGCTTGTCCCCATTGGTTATACTTACATCCGAGCAGGATTGAAAATTTACTGTTGGGGTATGCACTTTGAATTCTAAATCCTGCATCTAACATCCAGACTGCATTAGCAGAAATCTTTTGGCGCAGAGGAAGGAGTGAGAAGAAAATAGCATTAAGTCCACCCATATAGTCTACTTGAATAGCTGTCCAACTCTGCCATCCAGGTCCTATACCTGCAGCTAAATAAGGAGAAGTAGCCACGCTTCTAAAAATGAGTGTATAAGGAAGCTCTAAATAAACCTTAGCGAGTAGTGCATTTAAGCTGAGGTTAGAAGTGAATTGTACCGTTTCTGCATTATATGTTGGTAGGTAGGCTGAAAGAGCTTTACTTTGAATGGTAATCCCACCTTGATATTGATAAGAGAGAGCTAGTTTAAACCAAGAATTGAATCGATATCCCAAAAGGTACTCAAAAAGAGGGGTGCGGTTATAGGAGAGTCGGCCTTTTAAGGGGACATCGCGCCATCCAGTTACAGGATCAAAATTGAGGACAGGTTGTCCCATTAAATTACCCCGCAAGCCGCTGAAATATAAAAAACCTATACCCGTATTGAACTGAGTCCAAAGTGCTTTTGGAGATTGAAAATCTCTAATTTTTCCCCAGTAGGGAAGCCATGGATTAGGACGTTTGCCTTGTAAAGTATAAGAATAGTTAGAAATGTAGGTGTGAGGGAAATCCCACTGCACTCCAAGATAGGGAGCAAACTGATAAACCGTTTTAATTCTCAATGGTTGAGTTATTGCTAGCTTGTGCGCCCCTTGCTGGTTCATGCCGCCCATGCTTCTTGCCTGTCCCCATTGGTTATACTTACATCCGAGTAGAACTGAAAATTTACTGCCTGGATAAGCTCTTTGGATTCTAAATCCAAGGTCAATCATCCAAACGGCATTGGCAGAAATTTTTTGACGTAGAGGAAGGGGGTATGACTCATAATCGACATTGTTAAGCATATAATGTGTTTGAATGCGTGTCCAACTCTGCCATCCAGGTCCTACACCTACGGCTAAATAAGGATTTGTAGCAAAGTTTTTGAAAATAAAGGCATAGGGTAGTTCGAGGTAGAGTTTAAAAAGTAGGGCATTCAAACTTAGGTTTGAAGTAAATTGGGCCATATTGGTTTTACTATCATTGTTAACAGGATTAGCAAAAAGCGCTTTAGTTTGAATGGTTACCCCTCCTTGATATTGATAAGAGAGGGCTAGTTTAAACCAAGAATTGAATCGATATCCCAAAAGGTACTCAAAAAGAGGGGTGCGGTTATAGGAGAGTCGGCCTTTTAAGGGGACATCGCGCCATCCAGTTACAGGATCAAAATTGAGGACAGGTTGTCCCATTAAATTACCCCGCAAGCCGCTGAAATATAAAAAACCTATACCCGTATTGAACTGAGTCCAAAGTGCTTTTGGAGATTGAAAACTTTTAACTTTGGCCCAGTAGGGAAGCCTGGTGTTCGGATTTTTTCCTTTTAAAGTATTAGAAGCTTTAGAGGTGTAAGTGTTTGAAAAACTCCACTGCACTCCAAGATAAGGAGCAAACTGATAAACTGTTTTAATTCTTAGAGGTTGAGTGAGGGCTAGTTTATGCGCTCCTTGCTGACTCATTTTACCTATGCTTCTTGCTTGTCCCCATTGGTTATACTTACATCCAAGTAGGACTGAAAATTTACTGTTGGGGTATGCACTTTGAATATGAAATCCTAGGTCCAACATCCAGACTGCATTGGCTGAAATCTTTTGTCGTAGAGGAAGGCTGTAGAGAAAAATACCTGTATTTCCTAGCATGTAATTAATTTGAACACGTGTCCAACTCTGCCATCCAGATCCTGCACCTATGGCTAAATAAGGGGATGTAGCTAGGCTTTTGAAAGTAAATGCATAAGGAAGTTCGAAATAAACCTTAGCGAGTAGTGCATCCAAGCTGAGGTTTGAAGTGAATTGTATCGTTTGTGAAAAGGATAGCGCTGTTACTGGATAAGCTAAAAGAGCTTTACTCTGAATGGTAACGCCCCCTTGGTGTTGATAAGAGATAGCTAGCTTTAGCCAGGAAGTAAAGTTGTAACCCAAAAGATATTCAAAAAGAGGAGTGGAATTATAGGTCAGCCTACCTTTTAAAGGGGCGTCGCGCCATCCATTTATAGTGATGAAATTGATACTGGGTTGTCCCATTAAATTTCCCCGTAAACCACTGAAATATAAAAAACCTGCGCCGATATTGGTTTGAAAAAAGAGACTTTTTTTTGTTTGGAATGCTTGCGTCGAAGAAGAGTAAAGGGTTGGTTTTGTCCTGCTTCTTTTGGCGACTCTATTACTTTTTACTGAGTATCTCTTATTAAACTGCCTGCATATTAATTCTTCACTTTGCGAGAAGTTTTGGGCAGCTTTAAGTTCATTAGCCAATAAATCAGAAAAGGTAAGAATAATAAGAAGTAAAAAACAGAGTTTAAAGTGACGCATAGGTGCCCATTTTTAATTATGGTAATTTCGTCGTTATAAAATAAACTGAAATTGAAAAAAATATTTATTTTTCTCATCATTTGCCTAAAATATTAGATAAAAGCTATAGAGGATCTTTTAATACTTTTAGATGAAAGATGCCTCTTTTTAACTTAATCGCCATTATCGTTTCGATTACAGCTCTTTTTAGTTACTTGAACTATCGCTTCATTAAGTTCCCTGCAACAATTGGGGTGATGGCGATTTCTCTTTTATTCTCTGTCGTTCTCATTGTTCTTCAAAAAATCGGTCTCCCTTTTGAAGAGCAAGCTATTCTAGTTTTAAAAAACATCCACTTTAGCCAAACCCTCATTGGAGGGATGCTTAGCTTTTTACTTTTTGCAGGGTCTCTTCATGTTGACTTAACAGAGTTGAAAAAGCAAAAGTGGGTCGTCTTTGTTCTCTCGATTTTGGGTACGCTTGCTTCAACGTTTATAGTTGGGGTGATCATGTATGTCATTTTCAACTCTTTTAACCTCCATGTTCCTTGGGTTTATTGTTTTTTGTTTGGAGCTTTGATCTCTCCAACGGACCCTATAGCTGTCATGGCTATGCTTAAAAATGTAAGTGCTCCTATAGCTCTTCAAGTTAAAATTGCAGGAGAATCTCTGTTTAACGACGGCGTGGGTATCGTCATTTTTATTACGATCATGCAGATTGTGACTAATGCAGATATCGCAGCAAGTCGAGTTGTTTTGCTTTTCTTGCAAGAGTCTGTTGGAGGGGGGGTCTTAGGGTTTATATTAGGTTGGATCGCCTACTTTTTAATGCGAGGCATCAAGGACAACTTTGTACTCGTTTTAATGACCCTATCTGTTGTGACGGGAGGCTACGCTCTTGCTCTTACGTTAAAAACCTCAGGACCTATCGCTATGGTGGTTGCTGGAATTGTCATTGGGAACTATGGAAGGCATAAAGCAATTACAGAAGAGTCCAGAAAATACCTCGATGTTTTTTGGGAAGTGATTGATGAAGTCTTAAATGCTGTCCTCTTTGTTTTAATAGGTTTAGAGATCCTTATCTTAAACTTCACCTCAAGACATGTGCTAGTTGGTCTCATAGCAATTGCAGTCGTTCTTTTTGCAAGATGGTTAAGCGTCCTTATTCCTATTTCGATATTCAGGCTCTTTAGAACCTTTGTAGATCGAGTGGTTTGGATCTTAAC
>CAYGMF010000017.1:21429-27047 GCA_964351075.1 uncultured bacterium | reverse complement strand
TAGTTGGAGGCTTTTTTACAACCTATATTTCATGGATCGCCTGCTTTTATTTCCTCTCGTTTTACGGGGTTTTAATGTACATAGCGGCTTTTATACTTCCTGAAACAATGCAAACACCTGATCACGGCGCATTAAAATTAAAGAGCCTTTGTATCAATTACTTAAGAGCTTTTAGCTCTTGGAGGATTATAGTGTTCTCTATACTCCTTGGATGCTGTGGAGCTTTTGTTTATGTTGCAACTACAGCTTCTCCCTTTATAGCCATCTCAACTCTGGGGGTAAAAGCTAGCCTTTATGGAGTACTTTTTTTGATTCCTTATTCGGGTCAATTAATAGGCGGCTTCTCTTCTGGGAAACTGAATCGTATTTTTTCTACCTATAAAATGCTAAGATTAGCGTTTTTATTTTTAATTCTAGGGACTCTCTTTATTTTCATAAGCTTTATCTTGCATTGGATTAACTTGTTTTCTCTGCTTGCCCCTCTATTTTTTATTTTTTTGAGCATTCCCATCCTCACAAGTAACGCCTCTATTATGGCACTATCAGATTATGATGATAAAGCCACAGCTTCTGCTGTTATGAGCTTTACTATGATGCTCTTTGTGACCATTAGTATCATTATCTTAACGCTCTTGCCTAGTGAAAAAACAATTGTGATGCCCTCCTTTTTTCTAGCGGTACTTATCCTATCTCTTCTCCTATTTTGGCACCTGCAGATAAAGTTCGAGGATCAAGCGCCCCATAAGTAAGACGCTTAAATACCCAAAGCTTGTGATAGGTTTTCTGCTTAACAAGTGCAGCTCAAAGCGACAGAAGAGTCTTATAAGATTTTTTTCTTGTATATTTATACTTTAACTTTTATCTAATCAAAATATGAAAATGCTAAATTACTTTTCCTTTTCTGCTCTGCATCTACTTTATATCTTTCTTGCGGGAGCGTTAGGTAGCCTTGTTCGCTTTCTTGTCATTGAGTTTGTGAAGTTGCATTATGCTAAATCAAAAATTCAACTTCCCTTTCCTCACCATACAGTTACAGTAAATGTTTTGGCCTGTTTTCTCTTTCCCCTACTTGCTATTTTATTCCAACATGCTTCTTCTTCGCCTTCCTATACGATATTTCAGACCCTTATTCTTCTTGGTTTTCTAAGTGCTTTTTCAACCTTTTCAAGCTACATTGGGGATGCTTTTGAGCATTTTATGGAAGGCAAGTTTTCAAATGCCATTTTCTATCTAGTGGGGACTCTGATTTCTTGCTTAGGCGCCGGAATGATAGCGCGACTAATTGTAGGAGGGTTATGAGGCGAAACTTATATAAAGAATCTGCTGGAGTTATGATTGGAGGAGGGGTTGCCACTTTGGCTCGTTTCTTCATAGCTTTTGGGATGAAATCCAAAGCTTTTCCTCTTTTCCCTTTGCCAATTCTCGTAGTAAATTTGAGCGGATGTTTTCTGATAGGAGCTGCATTTGCTCTTTTTAAAAACAACTTAAGTCCTTTCTTTAAAAACTTAATTTTCGTAGGTTTTTTAGCGGGGTATACAACCTTCTCTGACTTCTCCTTTGACACTAATAGTTTTTTTCTCAACAGCCAAATAGGAATGGGTCTTTTGAATATAGGGGCCTCGGTTGCAGGTGGATTCCTTTTATTTGTAGGCGGTTATACGCTCGGACTCTGGATCTCTCAAAAAAACAAAAAAAAGACTTAAAGCCTCTCTAGATTTCCAGGAACCTCAGAAAAACAACTGTTTTTAGATTTTTGCTTGAAATCTTCTTCTACAAGATCTTAGTCATTGTAATTAAAAGGGCACTGAGTAAACTTGTGAAATCTCTTAAGGAAGGGCCATGAAAGTCGTTTCAATACATCCCACTCACAGTCAAAAAAAAGAGAAGCTCCCTCTTTTTATAGCTAATATTTCTGCTGGATTCCCCTCCCCAGCTGAAGATTATATCGATAAAAAAATCGATTTAAATGAAGCGTTAATCGCTCATCCAGCAGCTACTTTTTTTGTAAGAGTTCAAGGGGATTCAATGAAAGATGCGGGGATTTTAAGTGAAGATTTACTTGTTGTAGACCGCTCTTTAACCGTCAAAAATGGTCAGATTATAGTCGCTGTTGTTGATGGAGAGTTTACAGTTAAACGAATCAAGAGAATCAAAAAGAAACTCTTTTTACTCCCTGAAAACAAAGCATATAAGCCCTTAGAAATTATAGAGGACATGGACTTTAAAGTTTGGGGGATCGTCACTTATGCAATCCACTCCTTTTAAAGGGTATGCTCTAATTGATTGTAACAACTTCTTCGTCTCCTGTGAAAGAGTTTTTAAGCCTCATTTAAACAAAGTGCCTGTGGCTGTACTATCGAATAATGATGGTTGTTTTATAGCAAGATCTAAAGAAGTTAAAGATCTAGGCATTCCTATGGGTGCTCCCCTCTTTAAATATAAGCATTTGGTGGATCGACATAATATCGTGACTTTTTCTTCTAACTTCAAACTCTACGGAGACTTCTCTGATAGGGTGATGAGTATTATTGGAGACTTTTCCCCTGATTTAGAAGTTTATTCAATAGATGAAGCCTTTATTCCCATCACTATTCAAACAGAAGCTGACTTTATAGCTCTTAGAAAAAAAATATACAAGTGGACCTCTATCCCTGTATCGATTGGAATAGCCCCCACTAAAACTTTAGCTAAACTTGCTAATTATATTTGTAAAAAAGAAGAAACAGGCTTTTACTCTTTAATGAATCCTAAGGAACTGGATGCAGTATTAAAGCGGGTTCCCATCCAAGAAGTTTGGGGCATTGGACGTGGTTTCTCTAAAAAGTTGAGCATCCATAACATTCATACTGCATATGGTTTTAAAAATGCATCTGAGGACTGGATAAAAAGGAAAATGGGGCTTTCTGGCCTTAGAACCCATTTAGAGCTTAAAGGTGTAACTTGCTCCCTACCTGAAGTTACAGACTCAAAAAGAAAGTCTCTAATTTATTCTAAAAGCTTTGGCTCTCCAATTACCAGTTTGATTCACCTAAAAGAAGCAGTTAGCCACTATTCTTCTAAAGCTGCTGAAAAAATCAGGCGCACGGGATACAGGGCGCGCCTTCTCTCTCTTTATCTAAAACTTAATGAAGAGTCGCTTTATGAGTCTGTTCATTTAAGTCATGAAAGCAATTCTACTTTAGTTTACATAGATGCAGCATTGCATCTATTAAAAAAGCTCTACAAAAATGGTAGGTATCTCAAAGCGGGAATCTATCTCAATGACCTCGTCCCCTCTAAAGAAACTCAACTCTCTCTTTTCGAAAAGGAAGATCCAAAGCATCTAAAACTGATGAACACTTTAGATGAGGTCAATTATAAATACGGTCAAAATACCCTTTTTTTTGCATCAGAGGGTTTATCAAAACCTTGGGCCTATAGAAGAAATCATATGAGCTGCGAATACACAACCAAATGGAAAGAATTTCCAATTTTTAAAATCTAGATTTTATTTTTCTTGTCTTTTTAAAATTAAAATAGCATATAAGAACTCTTTTTAACTTTCACAAGAGGTGATTTATGCGATTTAGATTAAGTATGTGCGTTATTTCTGCACTGCTCTTTATGATTTCCAGCCCAGTTCAATCTCAAGATGAGGACTATAACCCCGTTCAAGCTCTGTCAGAAGATTACAGGCAGGACTATAATTACATAGCTAGAGCAAAAGGTAATAAACAAGGTAATAAACACCGCACTGAAACAAACCCCAGTTTGTTTAAGATTCAAGAAGCTATTAACCCAGCCTTTTACGTAGGTTTTGGATGGAGCATAGGAACTCCTTTGTCTCTTAGGTCCAAATCAAGATCGGGAATAGAGATTGCAACCCTTCGTGATGTTAACACAACTAGCATCAAGCAAAACTCGCCTGAGATGTCCTTGCTTGGCTTTTTTGGGTATCAGCTCAATCAAATAGTTTCTTTTGAGGTCTTTTACCGAGAGACTATCTCAAAATCAAAGACAACAATAAAAGAAACTTTTGATGTCGACACACTAAATCTTGGGCATGTTGGTGTAACATGGGCCCAATTCATTGAATTTGGTCCTAGAACCCTTGTAGCGCTGCCTATCAGCAGGTTCTTTTCACCTTACTTATTGCTCGGCTTGGTAGCTGGTTATGATAAAATAAAAACCAGAGCTCCAGGTCACTCTACTTCTTCTGAGCAGTCTTGGGCAATCAGTTACGGCCATGGTTATGGACTTCGCTTTCAATTTACAAAGAATATCGGCTTACGTCTAGATACTTTTCTTGTAGGTTTCAATGCAGTAACAAGCACTTCAAGCGCATTAGTTACGTATTCTTTCTAAAGAATCGTGCTTTACATCGTTAAACGGAAACTATTTTAGTTTCCGTTTTTTTATTACTAAGACTATTTTTCAAGAGAGTGAGGCCCGAAAGCTTTAGGCAACAATTCTTCTAGTGTTGTTTGATATTTCAACTCTCCATCTACGTCAATGCAATAGATTAACATTTGTGGATTGAACTCATTGAGAACTTGACGACAAGCCCCGCAAGGTGTTCCTCCCCCTTTGAGGACTAGAACCATAGCTTGTATCTTACTCTTTGTCTCAGCAGTAGCTGTAAAAACAGCTGTTCTCTCAGCGCAGTTTGTTAAACCATAGGAGGCATTTTCGATATTACACCCTTTGTAAATATCACCATTTTCAGTGATTAGTGCAGCTCCCACATAAAAATTAGAGTAAGGCGCGTAAGCTTGTTCTCTAGCTTCAAGAGCAGCTTCACTTAGATTTTTAAAAGTATCTTGTGATAGTTGTTGTACATGACTCATGAGTTACTCCCTCTTTTAGAGTTATAAGGGTAAGATATTAATGCATATAACTCTAAATTACAAGCGCACCCTACTTTTCAAAAGATCTTGTAATAAAAAAAAGTGATCTACATACTTGATTTCCTCTCTTTTTAAAATACGAGGATAAAATGCTTACCTGCAACAACTCCCTTAGAATTCCATTCAACAGATACCAAGTTCTTGAAATAGAAGGGTCACCTGAAAAAGAACCTGATCCTGTAGAACGTGATGTTTTAATAATAGGAGATGGTAATTTCAGTTTTACTGAGACTCTAGTACACAGACGTATGAATGGAGTAGGGAGGAAAACAAGTCGCGAAGAGCGAGACTTTCCTCAAAGAGTTTTGGCTACGGAATATAAATCCAGAAAAGATTGTTATAATATGCCTGGAGCTAAAGCCAGAATAACTTCACTTGAAGCTCTTGGGGTTCAATTTGAATTTGGAGTTGACGCTGCAAAATTGAACACCACGTATCCAGGTAAAACCTTTAGGCGCATCCAATGGAATTGCCCTGATGTAGATGGTGGTTTTTGTGATGACGATCCAGCCTTAAGAAATTTAATTCCTACATTCGTTGAATCAGCAGCGCCTCTCCAAGAGCCGGGAGGTAGAATTCACTTCTCTTTAATTTCACCCTCTTCTAATTGGAAAGTTTGGCAAGCGATGCACTATGGAATTACCTCAATAGAGGGAAGCGGCTACACCCTACATGCTATCAGGGAATCGGGACACGAGCGCTACCAGTATGAAACTGAAGATGGAACTTTAA
>CAYGMF010000017.1:18016-21329 GCA_964351075.1 uncultured bacterium | reverse complement strand
TCAGAAGGTCTCCCCTCCCCTTCATTAACGACTACTGTTTCTTTAGGAACGCTCTTTGAATCTACAGATGAACTAGATATTCCAGGAAAGTAACCTTGTAATAGAGAGCTTTTAATCTATTTTCTGAGATAGAGTCCATGTCGCATCATAAGTATAGTCGCTAGGATGTAGTCGCCATTCACCCTTATCTTTATCATAGCTGCCTACGAACTCCCCTTCTTCTGGATCACTTGAAACTGTTTTGCATGTATATTTCCCCTCTAGAGCACTACGATCGTTTAACTGGGTAAAGGTACCTTCTATAGTAAGAGGGCCTAAAAGATCTTTCTCTGTCCTTTCAGCAATAAAAGAGTATTTATTTGGTCCTTGAGAGGTAACTGTAACCTTCAAATCATGTAGGTTTCCCCATGAACTGCTAGGGATGGTTAATTGATTACATCGCTGTGGAGATAGTGTCATAGATAATTCCTATTTTAGGGTTAGTATACCAGCTGAGTAATACAATGCAAGCCCCCGCCTCTTCGTAGAAGATTTTGACTTCCCTTAATTGGAGCAAAATAAATATGCTTCAAATCAGGAATATATATTTCATAAGTTTCCCTGCAAAGATCTTTTAAGAAAGGAGGCACACCCAGAGCAAAAATACATTTTTCATCTTTGTCATTTAAGCAAGAGATAAGATTAAAAAAATTGACTTGGTGGTCCATTGGATTCTCTTTTTCTAATTCATAAAACATGCCTGGCACGGAAATAACTGTAAATCCAGCCTTTTCTAAATCCGTTTTTGCTTTTCTCTCAAAGTAACTTCTACATTCTGCTTCTTCAAAAACCATCCTTATTTTCTCTTCAACCTCCATAACTTGGTGGTGCATTAGCTCCCTTATAACCTTAGGGCTTGTATAGTGCTTTTTAAGAACTTTTGCACTTGCAAGACTATCACTTAGAAGTACAACTTTTTTCTCAGCATCGGCAAGGCACATCGCAACATCTAAGTGATAATCGGGTTGCTCAATAGGATAAACCTCATCCACTCCCCAGTCTTCTGCTAATAGTCGCATCATATCTCGGTCTTCAACTTTAAAAGTTGCATCTTTAGGGTTGTAAGGAGCTCCTAATCTCCATCGTCCAGTATCATTTTTGGATAGACCAAGCTCAGCTAATAAGTGTTGTACAGGATGGCGATTTAAACCTAATATATCCCTTCCAAAAAGGATGTAACTTTTTATTCCACTTTTTCCTCTAAGAACGTTTCCTCCTTCTGTAAACAAGAACTGTACAAGTCTTTCTTTTGGAGATCTATTTTGTTGAGTGAATAAGGTTGTACAGTAATCGAAGAAACAGACTTGCTCCTGCTGTTTAGCAATGGCGCCATAAACTGTAGAACCTTGGATATCAAAATCTTCACCTTCCACCTCTTTCATGCGAGCTAAACGTTCAGCCTTAGCTGAGCCTCTCAGCTCCGTAGACACAAAAAAGATGGGCGGGGAGCGAACACTTTCTTTGTGAAGTGAAAAGTAATCTCGAATCCACAGATTTGTACTATGCTCTCCTTCCAAAGGCTCTACAGGAGGCTTTATAAAATTATCATTCTTGCTCATCACGGACATCGTAGATACGCCCATTTGATTAAACATCTCTGCCATAAACGCAAGAACATCTTGGTTATGCCGATTGGCGCCTACTAAGGCAAACTTTGGACGTTCAAAAGAATCACTAATAGGTGGATCTAAAACCTCAGCTTGCCCTTCACCTAGTAACAAACACATCAGCCTTTTAATTCGTGATAGGTGAGCATGTATAAGAGTGTAGCGAAAAAAAGGAGAAGAAGCTGTCCAGGTAAACTTTCGAGGAAATTTATTTTGTAAATCTCTCAATATTCGCTCAAGCTTTTCGTGATTAGATTTGAGGCGAAAGTAGAGCTCTGAGGCAATTGTCCCTGGCTTTGCTGGATGCGAAGTCAACGCTTCTTCAACAACAGACTTATACTCAACTAAACCCATCTGAATCTTTGAGGAGGCTACTAGAATAATTTGCACCTCCATGTCTTCATAGGCCTCTTTGACTAAAAAGATCCAAAAAGGGCTCTTTTTCATTTTTTCACTGTGTGTCTCAAAGTGATTTACCCACAAATTTAATAATTGAATAGCCCACTCATCCTGAGCTTTTATTTTATTGAATAGGAGGGAAAATAGAAGGGGATAGTCTCCTTCTGTCACTAGCAAATCCATGAAAAAGTAGCATATAGGCTTAACATTTGAAACATTCTCTACATACTCAAAAATAATGGCATAAGCATCTGCCGACTCCCCTTTAGAAATTAATTGATAAAGAGTCTTCAATGCTCCCTCTGCATGCTGTTTATCAGCCGCAGGATCTAAAGTTCCCCATAAGATCTCTTTTAGACAAGGAAAAATATCCACGCGTTTTGTTACTAGCGCTTTCAAATCTTCGATATATTTGGGATCTTGATGACCCAAAATCCAAAGAACATGAGCTGCTAGAGGATCCTTATGACTGGTAAGTTGCTCTAACTGATCTATTGCCCAAGCATTGTCTTGGTTCACCCAAAAAAGTAATTCATTTAAAGCCCAAGGTTCATGGCTAAAAGGCTCTATTCCTTTTTCTTCAACCTCGCTCCAGTGACTTATTACTTCTGCATAATAGCTACCTTTGTTGAGCAATCTATCAGCTGCTTTTTCAAGCATTTTCGAATGAACTGTTCTCCCTTCAGAAAGGATGTGAGTGACAAGTGTACTCACCTTCTGATCCCTTTCTTCATTTACGCTCTTAACCATTCTGGATGAAGAAAATTGATCTATAGATTTGTGTAGCAGATCAGCTGTAATAGCTAATTCATCTTGAACTTGGCTTGCGTTAGAAGCTAACTCAGCAGAAATTCTCGCCTCTTCTTCAAAAGCGTCAACTTGCTTATGTGCATGATATAAATAGAACTTTATAGGGGGCGGCTCAAAACTCATTCATTTCCTGTTTTATAAATTGTTTATGAAAGAATAAAAAAAACTTCAAGACTTTTTTTGGAAAGTCGCTTTAATACTTTTTATTAAGTTTGATTTTTGCTAAAATTATTCCAAAATAGATAGAGGACAGATCTATGGTTGAAAGTATCTCTTCTACATCAAGCTTTATAAGCTCTTGTTTAGGGCTTGATAGTGCTCAAAGAGCATGGAATCATTACAAAAAATCAGAATATAAAGCTTGTTTGCAAGAAGTCGCCTATGCGGTAGGAACACTTTCTTGTGTCGTTTCATTGGGAGCTTTGGCTTATGTTTGCCTATCTAGTGAAGCTGAAAAA
>CAYGMF010000017.1:14396-17916 GCA_964351075.1 uncultured bacterium | reverse complement strand
GTTATTCACCCGTGTCACTACTTCGCAAGGGAAAGAACAGCAAGCATCTACTCCTAACTCAAGAACACACCTTCTACCATGGCTACCTTCAGGGCAACATGCAATCCCCGCTACGAAACAGCCTCCACCAAAGCATACCGACATAACAGACAAGGCTGCTGAAGCAAGAGCGACTGGAGGAGCCGTTGTAACATAAGCGCATGATCTCAATAAGTTTTCAGGTCTAATGACCCTTAAGTTTGAATGTTGGACTTTAGGTGGAACTCTTTTTAGACCTACTTCTTGCTGTGATCGAGGAGAGAGGGAGCAAGTTGTAGATCCACCTATTGTGTCATTGCCCGTCATCTCTTTAGCCTCTTTAAAAAACAAATAGACTATATTAGGTTTAAAAATCTGTCTATGATTTAGACAGCTTTAATTTTTGCATCAAAGAGTTCTGTGTCTTTGTGAATAGAGAGTTGATCCACTATTGTAGAGCTAGCTTCATTCATTCCAGTTAGTTGAACTATTGCTCCAGCTTTTTGAAATTTTAGGACAACTTTGTCTATAGCTTCTACAGCAGAGACATCCCAAAAGTGAGCATGACTTACATCAATAATCACTTTGTCGTAGGACTTATTAAAGTTAAAACCTGCAGCGAATCTTTCTGCTGAAGCAAAAAAGACTTGCCCTGTAACTTTATACGTCACCTCTTTTCTATCATCTGAAAAAAGATTTGTAACCTGCATTAACTTTTCAACCTTTTTAGAGAAGAAAAGGGCGCTCATCAAGACACCTACTAAAACACCTATTGCTAAATTATGTGTAAAGACAACAGTCATAACTGTTGTTAACATCACAAGTGTAGAACTCTTTGGATTCGTTTTAATATTCTTAAGAGAAGACCAGTTGAAAGTTCCAATAGAAACCATCGTCATAACAGCTACCAGTGCAGCCATTGGAATTTGTCGCACCCATTTTGCCATAACTAAAATAAGGAAGAGTAAAAAGAGCCCTGCCCAAAGAGTTGATAAGCGAGATCGACCTCCTGTTTTGACATTGATGACCGTTTGACCAATCATTCCACAGCCAGCCATCCCACCAAAAAAACCACACACGACATTGGCAATCCCTTGCCCTGTGCACTCACGGCTTTTGCTACTTGATGTGTGCGTTAGATCATCCACAATAGTCGCTGTCATTAAAGACTCTAATAAACCCACAGCAGTCAAAGTCACTGCATAAGGAAAAATAATAGTAAGCGTCTCTAAATTAAAAGGAATACTTGGGATTAAGAAAACAGGGAGTGTACTAGGCAATTGCCCCATATCCCCTACTGTTCTTAAGTTGAGTTTAAAAAAGATGCTTATAAAAGTTAAAACCACAATACAAATAAGAGGAGAAGGAATGCTCTTGATATAACGAGGAACAATATAAATAATAGCTAAGCCAAGAGCTAACAACCCAAAGAAGGGTAAGCCTGCATTTCTAAATTCAGGCAATTGAGCCATGAAGATTAGAATGGCTAAAGCGTTCACGAACCCTGTGACCACGGAGCGTGAAACAAAGCGCATAAGGCTTCCAAACTTAAGGAGCCCTGCAATAATCTGTAGTAGTCCTGTTAAAATGGTTGCAGCGAACAAATAATTAAGTCCATGATCCTTAACCAAGGTGACCATAACAAGTGCCATAGCTCCTGTTGCAGCTGAAATCATCCCTGAGCGCCCTCCAACAAATGCAATAACGACCGCTATACAAAAAGAGGCGTAAAGACCAACCTTTGGATCAACCCCTGCAATAATCGAAAAAGCGATAGCTTCAGGAATCAGAGCTAAGGCAACAAGTGTTCCTGAAAGAAGATCATTGCGGGTATTTGAGAACCATTTTTTTTTAAGAGATAAAAGGGATAGGACTAAAATAGAATGCTCCAAATTAATTAAAGAGTTAATTGTAAAGAGTTTCTATCTAAATTACAACAGCTAACAACCCTCTATTATTTTTTTTAAAATATTATAGAGAGTTGTTTATAAAGTACTTATAGATTTTTAGCTAACGTTTAGAGCTTCGAGCATAGCCATAAATGACCAAAATACTACCGCCTGCAAAGAGGACGATGCCCCCAATGCGTAGCCAAAGAGCGAGCTTTTTGTACTTCCCTGCAGTCACCTTTCCCTCATTGATTTTCTGCTGAACAGGTTGCGTTGCAATTTTTCCAATCCTTTTAATAAAAGGGTCGATTCGAGTCACATCCCTTACAGCATTAACGCCTCTTTGACTTTTATTGATTTTTTGCTCTCCCATCTTTACCTTTGTAGAAACAATTGTTCCAAATACAAAGGCGCATATTCCGAGGATCGCAATGATGAACCCGGCTATTTTGCTAGGCCTCATCGTATTGTATTTTTTTGATTTTGCCATTTTGCTTCTCTTTGATTTCAAGATTATAGATTCTACTTCACCCTAGTTCACCTGATTTCAAAAATTTAGAAAAAGGTCAAGCCTATTTTTCAAGCTTAAACTTCAACCTTTTAGGAGAGAAAAGGTACTCCTTTTTCAATTTGCTTTAGATTTTGCATTTCTGTAGACTTGTCACTCTTTTTACTATTGTGTTTGAATGGAGACCAAAAGATGATTACAAGAGGAACTTATGCAGATATTCAAGCGTATGCGCAAAGAGTAGCACAAGATGATATTGATGATAGTGAAGCTCTCCCCTCAACGCCCCTTTTAAGAGGGATGAGCCTGATATTGGATACAGTGTGCGAGGAGCAACATCAAAACATTGATGCCCCTTTGGATGAAGCTATCGAGATGAGAAGGGCCGTCGAGATACTAACCCATGGACCTCGAACTTGTGGAGGCTTTAAATCAGAAAAAGGAATTCTTGGAAATTTAACCCCTTATGAGCAAATGGCGGCATTGAACACCTGGATGGATAGGCGCGGCTCTGAAATTAGAAAGCCCCATACTTTTGCATTTTTAGCGCCAGGAGGAGATCAGGTAGTTCCGATATGGGTTAATAAACCAAAGAATAGTGCTGCTACTCTTTTTACAACAATAATAGGTTCCACTCGAGGAAAGTTGAAAGCTCCAGCTTATCCAACATGGGCTACCACTGACCCAAAAGAAACTGATATAAGTCATTTTGTAGACCCTCTACTTTATCTTGAAGCACATAGACAACCCTCCTATTTGGCAAGTTCTTTCTTGCGAGCAAGTAGCTATGATGCAGGCGTAATATCTTCGGACTGGAGATACAAAACAGCAAACCCTGATGGAACCTTAGCTATAGAAGGTTCTGTAGAACATAAAAAGCAACATACTCGTAAAATAGAAGAAATTAAACAGCAATCAGCCGGCTTTAACCTTTGTAAAATGATTCAAACAAATGCAGAAGAAAACCTATTGCCTCAAGCAAACTATGAAGCATACTTTGAGGAGGGCTATGACGATGATGCAACTCCAACAGTTACACCGCTTGAAGTTTGCGCTGCAGTATCAGAATATATTAGTGATAAACCAGGGCCCCTTAATGAAATAG
>CAYGMF010000017.1:9861-14296 GCA_964351075.1 uncultured bacterium | reverse complement strand
TGCGCTGCAGTATCAGAATATATTAGTGATAAACCAGGGCCCCTTAATGAAATAGTTGCAAAACTATTTGCCACGCGCCTCTCTTCTGGATCTGAAATTCCAATTGTACAAGAATTCACAAGAAAAGCCTTGTTTAATCATGAATAAAAGGAGCCTTAAATGAGAATTGAAAATAAAACCCGTGCAGACTTTACAATGACGATAACGTCCGGAAAGCAAGAGGTTACACACCAAATACCCTCCTCTGGGAAGATAACTTGGCTTGCCCCAACCCATGGCACACAAAGAGATCCAAAATTTAATACTTTAGATGATCAAAGCCGCCCTCATTTTACTCACTTCAAACTAACTCGGATTGTAGAAGGCAGGCTTCTACCTGGACATATTACAGATACAGTTGTGTTAGAAGGGGAAGTCTCGAATGCACATTTTGAGGCTCATATTATTTTAGAAGACAAACCCACCGCCGTTCAAAATACGGTTACTAAAGTTATAAAATTTCTCGATGTAAAGATAGACGATTTAACCGATGTGCGAATGAGTACTTCTATGAGCACTTTCCCTGAACGTGAGTTTGACTATGACTTCTAAACGAATTATAGTTCTGGGCATGCCTGGCTCTGGAAAAACAACGTTTTCCTTAAAGCTTGCTAAGCTTCTCAATATTCCACTTCATCATCTAGACAGATTCATTTTTGTTCCAGGGGGGCATAAAAAGAGAAAAAGAAGAATACACAAAGTTACATGATGAACTCATTGGTAAAGAGGCATGGATCATTGAAGGATGTGGTTTGAGATCTTTAGAACCTAGATACAGCAAAGCTACAGCTGTGGTTTATTTAAAAGTCTCAAGGCTAGTGTGCATTTGGAGGAGTTTAAAGCGTTTTATTTTTGAGAAAAACGACCATCCTGATACTCCCGATGACTCCTCAAAAGTTTTTACCTTGGAGTTAATCAAATACATTTGGACCTTTGAAAAGAAAAAAGGTCCCGGAATTCAAATGCTTAGAAAAAAGCACCCTGAAATCCCCTACTATGAGCTTTCAAGCTTAAAACAAATAGAATCTTTTTTAGCAGACAGGAAACCCGAATAAACTTGTTACTCTTTCTACAGCGTTTGCTACAGCTACAGCTGCAGCAATAAGCGAAACTATTTTTATCATGGTTGCTCGCACATGAGGATTTTCACCTGGAGGAGTGCGAAAAAGATAAACCCAGTCTGCTTGATTTACAGTTCCTTTAAGACTCATTAAGAATAGAGCGCCCAAACAGGCGGTTTGCAGTCCCACTGTAGCGGATTCAAAACCAATACTTGCTAACGGATAAGCAGTAGAACACGCATTCCAATTTAAAGTACTCATTAAACCTCCACCCACAGCAGACGCTAATGCTCTTGTTGCAACATACGCTGTTTTTTGAGCATCTACAATAGGTTCAGCTTTTACGAAAAGGCTTAAAACCCACTTTTCATCGACTCTATTCTTAGCTAGATCTCTTAGCATAACGGATGCTGTTGAAAGAGCGCCTCCGAGTAAACCTAGAGAAAGGGTATTTGTTATTGTATCTGACCAATAAGCCTCTTTCATGTTTCCTGGGCCTACAATACAACTCATACAAACTCCTATTTTTAGGTAAAATCGTACAGCTAAAAATGTTTAAGAACAATTATTTTTTTAAATTTAGAGAACGCTTTGAGAAAGTTTTTTTGCAGCGAGTTACTTCTCAAGCAACACCTTTGAATAAAGCTATTCTTCCCTTCTAAGTGCACCCAACGTTCTTGTAAAAATACTTGCAGCAGCACTTGCAACACTTGCAACTCTATCTCGTAGAGTAGGAGCTGTCATCTGAGGGGTAATGTGCTCTATTTCAAACACTCGAGTTAACTCTCTTAACATAGCTCTAGCGTTTGTTGCACACTCTGCATCTCCTTTCATATAAGGCTGCAGTACTTGGGATACTTGTTCTAGTTGATCTTTAGTTAAAAAAGGAAATGTAGCGAGCAGACTAGCAAAGTCATCTCCTAAGTCAGGCGCATCTTCAACAACGCCTGTGCAAGCTGAAAGTTTATCATAAAGATCTTTTGCACGACCTTTTTGGACATCAACAAATTCACCTCGAGGTAGCGTAAGTTTCTCTTCAAAAAGAGTAGAAAAACAACCGACACATCTTTCTATCTGCTCAAAATTAGGGTGTTGTTTTTTTAGAACGTCACAGAGGTCTGTGATCCGCATGCTAAGCCCGATTCTAGATGTTCCTGATAGATGGGTACTCATCCCCCCTTCTAATACTACTTTTAAAAAGGCATACCTATCAGCAATAACGGTCATATCTTCGAGTCTTCGTGATTTGGCAGGAGGTCCAATCTTATCATAACCTCGAACTGTAAAAGTGGGTACAACAGGCTGATCTGGATCTATTGAAGCCTTTAAATCTACTCCTCGCGTAGTAGCACCTCCTGGTGGACACCAAATGCCTTCAGCTGTAACCCTGGAGTCTCCAGAATGATGCACACTGAATTTTATTTTCTCTGTTATAACGGGATTTTCAGGTCGAATGGTTAAACATACTGGTAAAGTTGCCATAATCTCTTTCTCCTTTTTTATTTGGATCTATTTTAAACCTAAGAAGATTTTAAAGTAGCAAAAAAAAAGCCCTCTGGAATAAATCCAGAGAGCTTTCTGAGTTTTAAATTCAATGAGTTGAATTACTTAACGTCGTCTTTTGGATCAGGTACAACTACCTGGCCAGTCAGTCTCTCTCTTGCACTCGCCCAAGCTGAAGAAGCTGTCTGAGTAATTGAGTCCCAACAATCGACACTTCTATCATAAGCAGCTGTTTTAGCTTCAGATGCATACCCTGCGGTTGCAGTCAAGCAGTCCTCTATTCGCTCTCTAGCTGTCGCATCTATAGCGCCCGTAAGTGCAACATCCTCTCCACCTAAATCTAGTCTTACTGTGACAGAAGAAAGGCCTCTTCCATTTACAGGAGTAAATTCAATTGCTTCTCCCCACTTTTCTTCGAGTCCACTTTCACGTGTAATCTTTCCTTCCAATAGAAAAGCACCGTCAGCACTTGTACTCGGTACACCAACGCTAAAGGCTGGTGAAAACCCATCCTGATCCTCTCTACTAAATGGAATCCTTTTTTGATTGTCAAAGAGCTGTCCGTCTTTAGGCCCTACTACAGGTAACGCATTCATTACACTCCCCGTTTTTACAAAAGTAGCAAGAAAATCAATCTTCTTCCCTGCTTTTAAATCAGGATGTGTGCCCAAAGAAAAACTTCTCATAGTTCTAGAGAAGTTGACCAAAACATTTCTTTTAGGAGAACTTGCTTCACCTGATTTAGGTTGACTATCTACAGGATTAATTGCGCCTGCATTAAATTGTCTATCTGGACTTATAGCAGCCATATCTCACCTTCCTTTTTTTAAGGTTAAAAATTATACATCCATCTTAATCAAATCTTTATTTTATTTCCAAGGTAATAGGAAATATAAAAAAAATAAAAAAGCATCTTATAGAGAGTGAAAAACTTAAGCAAGTCCTAAGGAATTAGAAAGTGAAGCTTTAAGCGCATGGTTTTTTAATTCCTGCGCGAATTAACCAGACATTAACAGGAAAAGTGGTCAAAAGACCTATTGTTAAACCTATTTGCATCATAAACCAATAAAGAGGCATTCCTGCATTCACAGTTCCATTGTAGATATAGTAAACGGCTAAGAGCCATCCGTACATACCGAGCTGAAAAGCTGTTAAAGAGAAAAAGTCAGCCTTTACAGTTTCAATGCAGGCTTGGAAAAAAGTGAGATCAGGACGCATAGGTTTGATGTTAAAGTATTGAAAGAAGAAACCAAATAACAAAGCTGCACCAAAGTCTATAAAGAACGAGGCCCAAAGTGTGTGGCCTAGAATATGAATACCTACCCAGAAGATCGTAATTTCAGAAATGATATCAGCAAGAGCGCATCCTGCGCCGCAGTGGGTTGCTGAAATATAGGTTTTGACCCACTTAGGCTTTTTTCGCTCTCTTTTAGGTTTTCGCTCTCCATCCATATTCATCTTGTTGACCCGCCCGAACATGAAATACATGAAAAGCCCTATGGGGCCTGAGTAAAGAGCAGTGATAGGCCATGCTATATTCATGATCCCCATATATTGGTAGCGTCCCATGCAGATATCCACAAAAACGACACAAAATGAAACAACACCAATACCTAAGAAAACCCAGGTTAATATATTTATGGTAGACATGATAAAAAGCTCCTATCAATTGATTGATAAGCTTCTTTTAAAAAAAGTGTTATTATTTTGCAAGGGGCGTTCTACTTAATAACCGAGTTTTGTTTGATAACAGCCTAATTTCTTTGAAAAGAGCGCCTCTAACTCTTCATTGAAAACCTCTTTCCAGCCACCAACTTCAAAAGAGGCCGATA
>CAYGMF010000017.1:0-9761 GCA_964351075.1 uncultured bacterium | reverse complement strand
TCTAACTCTTCATTGAAAACCTCTTTCCAGCCACCAACTTCAAAAGAGGCCGATAATGCTTGTACGTATTCATCCAAATGGAGGTCTTCTTTTTTAGAAGGACAGTTTAAAAATTTGGAGAGGGCTTTGATTTGCACTTGTGCCTCTTCATAAAGATTAGGATCGAGTAAGTACTCCCCATGAAATACAAAGACATCTTTTCTAGAGGCATATTGGCAAGCGATCTTAACCTGCTGACAAAAGTCGTTAAGAAGAACGTCATCTTCTAGGACCCAGATCAGTTTTTCTTCAAGAGTAGCAAGTGATCTAAAGCGCAGGTAGTCAAGTCCTGAGAAAGTAGGTCTATTTTTCTTTTCCAACTCTTTCACTTCTCTTAGGAGGAGGTCTTTTAGATTTATGGAAACAAGTACTTTTCGATCGGCCTCTTTTTTTGAAAAATGGCTTTTCTCTAGCTCTGGATCTAACCTTAAATCCCAAACTCCATAAGAGAAGACTCCATCTCCCCATACGCTTGGACACCCTTTTTGATCTGTTAAGTGGTCAAAAAAGGATGTAAAACAAAGTGTAGAGGGGTGAAGAAAAAGAGAGAAGGAGGGTTTTGGCTTACTCATAGACAAGAAGGTTTTCATTTTAGCGCCAAATAGCACTAGAACGACAAGAACCAAAGGAATCACAAGGAGTCTTTTTTTAATCATAAAATAAGATGTTTAAACTTTAAGAGATCTTAATATAGTTGAATTAAAGATTTATACAGAAATCTTTAACCTCTTATTAAAAAGAGCACCTAAACTCTCTTAAAAGCAAATGTTTAAATATTTTGAATAAAAAGGGTTAGGTTATAAGAAAAACCATTTTCTCGCATTGAAAAATCTTTCGTAAATTTTTATTTGTATTATTTGAGCCAACCTATTATTGCAAAATATGAGATCGCAAGACAAGCTAGGCAGGGATATGCAAGAGAAAAGTTATCAAACCATCCACTCGTTAAAGGAAATTCAACCTTTATTAGACAGACCTGATGAGACCTTACTTGTCTTCGATGTCGACTATACCCTTACACACCCAATAGAGCCGGCCTTTCAATTTAAGAACTTTAAAGAGAATGTAGAGCTCATTCAACCTATTTTCATGGGGCTTTCAGCTCAAGAGAGAGATATCTTTGCTAACTTAATGGTCTTTCATATAACCGGGAGCCATTTAATTGAAAAAGAGGGCGCATCTTGGATACAGAAACTACAATCTGAAAACTACAAGGTTATCGCCTTAACAGCGAGTTTAACAGCTCCCATCAAAGAGGAGTCCTTAATTAAGAAGAGAATAGAAAGCTTAAAGAGTCTGGGGCTTGATTTTTCTAAAGCCTTTGTCGAGGTCCCTCGTAAAAGCTATAAGAAGATGTCCTCAAATTTGAATTGCCACCCTCATTATGAAGAAGGAATCTTATTCACGAACGGTGAAAACAAAAAAAACTATAAGGGCGAGCTTTTAGTTGAGTTTCTCTCTTCTTTTGAATGGACCCCCAAGCAAGTTGTTTTTGTGGATGATCGCCCACTAAACCTGCAGGTTGTGCATGATGCCCTTCAAGAAAAATTTCCTGAAATAGCTTACATAGGACTGCATTTTTTAGGGGCTTTAAACTATCCCTCTGAAGAAGTCTCTAAAGAAGAGTTTCTTGAAAAGATTCAGTCCTTAGCTGATGAAGCTCAAACATTGAGTAACCGTTTTTCTAAAAAAATGAAATAAAATGCTTTAAGCAAGATTTTTAATTAATTCAAAGCTACATCTATAACTAGCGTCACATCTTTCATCTGATTTGCTTTAAGTGTAAAAGAGTCCACTGGAGCTACTTCATAAATCAATTGATTCTCTTTTTTGACATATTTGGATTGAAAGAGTTCTAAAACTTCAGGTTTAGAGTCAGGTGAAGTAGAGCTTGAAAAGCTCACATATCCAAGAGCTCCTCTTTTACACTTGAGAAAGGCATTGCGCCCAATTTTACAAAACCAGACATACTGCTTCATATAGATAATCCCAAAGCTCCGGTTGGGCTGAGCCTTATAAAACTGAATGTGAGGGCTGATTTCCTTAAGGGTGAGCAAATATCTACCAGGCTGCTTTGGATCTTCTTCAAGAGTGCCTGTCGCCGCTTCCTGAATAAGAACAAAACGTTTTCCCTTTTTCCCTCTTCCTGCCTTTTGATTTATATTTCTAAAGTGCTTTTTCTCAGTGTAGACCGCAACATCTTGGGCCTCAAGAGATTTTAAAGGACAAATCCCTGCCGAAATAGCTAAAAAAGAAAGTGTTAAAAAATATTTTGAACAAGACATAGGCAATTAAGGCTTTAAAAATTCACCCATAACCTAATTCATTTACAAATGCAAGTGAATAGAGATCTACCTAAAAGCGTCAATTATTAATTTTACTAAAAACGATCGTTATATTTATAGAATCTTAATAATTGTTAATTAAAATAGAAGATTAAAAGACATATTTTAAACAATAAATTACTAGAGATGGATACAATGACTAGCTATCTAAGCCACTTGCAAAATTACTTGCCTTTCAATGCCTTTTCTCAAAGCATCAAAGAGAAGAAGGAAACTAAGGTGGTTTTAAAAGGTAGCCAGGAAGGCAAAATAGGCCCTACTCACTATGAGACGATGAATCGCGCTTTTAAAATAATTAGTGAGAGAGCGCCTAATGGAGTTGTGTTTAATGTAAATAGACTTGTGGACTATCTTTATGGTGGAACGTGCTCCGCTATGACTTTCGCCTTTGCAAGAGACCTTATCAACAGCCCTATTCGAGACTTTCATGAACGGATTGTAACGGTCATGAAAGACTACACAAAGTCTAAAGAAGCATTTAGAGCCGAGCAAATCGCTTTTAACGCCATTGAAAAGGACACCTCTACTGTTGTAGAGGACTTTAAAAGAGCCAAAGTTCAATCTTTAGCTAACTATTATGACATGGAACTGGATTATGCTTCTGAAGAGTTTTCTGTTGATTCTATTACAAGGAACCCTGAGCTCTTCAACAAGGCTGTAGAAACTCTTCCAGAAGGATTCTATATTGTCCGCATTTTAAATCCTTCAAATAACTTCAAAGAAGAGCGTTGGGGACACACCACCTTATATGTCAAAAATAAGATCGAGGG
This sequence comes from uncultured bacterium, assembly GCA_964351075.1. GTDB lineage: Bacteria > Chlamydiota > Chlamydiia > Chlamydiales > JAAZZY01 > JAJACV01. The sequence continues at coordinate 6,607 of CAYGMF010000017.1, read as the reverse complement.
AGATTACTTCTATGACCCTAATTACGGACTTACAGAAATAGCAACAGGTGAAACAGGTCCATTTTTCAGCAAACACTTTCAAGAACTTAAACGTGATTGGTTCATTACCAGGCCCCGCTTTTATAGGATAAAGGTTTAAAATGATTCACAAACTAAGTCGCAACTCTTCAGCAAAAGCTCCATATATCAAGGAAACAAAGCGACTTTTTGGCGCATCCTCAGCTTGGGGGCACGGAGCTGTTAAACAAGAAGAAACTCTTCCCTTGCTAAAGAAGCTGCAAAGTCATGCTGCAAAAGGGGTCCTTTTTACAGAAAACCTTCTCCAAGAGAATTGCTGGGGTGGAACCTGTTCTGCTCAGTCTTTAAATTTTGCTGAACGCTTCAATTATTCTAAAGGAAATGATCTTCATCAACGTGTTTGCAATGCAGCGGAGCAGTGCACAGAATCTAGCCTAGCTCTTAGGACTGAGCAAGCAGCACTAAATGCAATCACAAAAGATGTAAATGTTAAAACCCCTGACTTCTCTCGAGCAAAGGTAGAATCGATTGTGGCTCTAAGAGATTACAAAGTAGACTATGCTTCTGATTCTATCCCCACTAATAATTTTGGGAAGATCGATTTTAATGATTTTGCCCACACAGTAGAACAACTTCCCGAGGGCATTTTTTTTATAAGAATTCTCAGCAAAAATTCTAACCACAAAGAAGAGAGCTATGGACACTCTGTTCTTTTCTTAAACTTTTCAGAAGGACACTACTTTTGGGATCCGATGGGAGGACTTGTTCAGTTGGCCGACTTTGAAGTCACAAAAGAACTCTACAACATTGTTGGAGGAACAAGTAGTCGTTGGGGATTAGAAGACCCTCGATTCTATCGAATTACTAAAAAGGGACTTTCTTCCAAGCTTGAAGACTCTATTCATTCAGTCGTCAAGAATTGGCAGACGCGCTTATCTTAAGAAACTCTTAATTCGGTTTGTTAAATGTAAAAAAGCTTCCTCTACTTTTTTGATCGCTCTAAACTTCAGAAAACCGTGAATCATCCCAGGGTATGAGAGGACTTCACAATCATTTTGCGCCTCCTTTAATTTTTCTCCATAGAGAACTCCTTCATCTGATAGAGGATCACACTCAGCTGTTATAAGGAGCGTTTTAGGAAGGCGCGTCAAGTCTTGATGATTCATAGGAAAGGCATAAAGGTCTTTTTGATCTTTTTTATTAGCGAGATACTGAGAGAGGTACCAGCTCATTTTAGCTTTTGTTAAGATGTAGCCTGACCCTAACTTTTGGTAAGAGTTGCTCTCTAAATTAGAATCCGTTACTGGATAAAGAAGGATTTGATAACCCATCTGAGGCCCTTTTCGATCTCTGAGCATCTGAGCTAAACATCCAACAAGGCATCCACCTGAGCTCTCTCCCATGACTATAATTTTTGAAGCGTCTTGATTAGAAAACTCTACGTGCTCTACAGCCCATAAGTAGACTTCATAAGAGACCTCTATGGAAGTTGGAAAAGGGAATTCTGGAGCTAGTGGATAGTCTACAGAGAGAACAAATGTATTAGAAGCTTCTGCTAAGCGCTTGCAAAAGCCATCTGAATCTTTTAGGTTATCAACGACAAAGCCTGCTCCTCTAAAAAACAGGATGGGAGTAGGGGCGAGCTCCCCTTTTGGATAATAGCCTCGAACTTCAATTTCACCTATTGTTGTAGATACTTTATGTGTTTTAATTTCACACTGAGTCGGAACTAATTGCTCAAGAGAAGAATTTGAAAATCGCCCCATAAGCGCTCTAACCTCTTTAACAGAGGTGCTCTCTTTTATTTCAGGCAACTCCATTGCATAATACATCTCTACAAGTTGCTTAATTTGCATATCTAACATTCTAATCCCCTCAATTCACTTTTTCTTAAGCTAATTCATTATTTAAAAAAAATATACGCTTATTTTTCCTTGATGAAAATAAGCGCCAGAGTATCATTAAAAAAAACATAAGGACAAAAAAATGGAAATAGGTGGCCCTTTCGATGAAATGGTTTTTGGTGATTTTGAAGAGCTTTCAAAAAGTGTAGAAGAGCTTCATCAAGTGATCGAAAAAAGAAAAATGATGACTGGACTTGAAAATCAAAAGTTAAAAGCTCTCAAGACAAAAGCTCTCCAATATGCAGATATTGAAAAAGCTAGAAAAGACTCTTTGAAGCGGCGAATTGACTATTTGCTAAACACATACTACTCCTACTATAATGGCTAAGAGCTTTAGTACTTTTAATTTTAAAAGCATCTCTAATAACTGATCGCAACAGCCTTAAAGCTGTTATTTTAGATTAAAAAAAAGAATAACAAGTACGTCAATTATTTATTGATCATTTTTGCTCGATGAGCTATTCTATATAAAACTTTTCAAGGTCTGATAACATGAAGCCGTTCAAACATTTAATTGTCATTCCAGCGAGATACGCAAGCTCTCGTTTTCCCGGCAAAATGCTAGCTATGATAAAAGGGAAAACACTCCTTCAGCACACCTTTGAAAACGCCTGCAAATCTAAGCTTACAGATGACATTATTATAGCTACTGACGACAAGCGAATTGAAGAGCATGCGTTGCAAATAGGGGCTGATGTAGTGATGACTCCAAAAGATTGCCCCAATGGAACCGATCGCACCTATAAAGCTATTGCCAACCACCCTAGAGTCTCTAAAGATACAATTATTGTGAATGTTCAAGGAGATGAGCCTCTTATCAATCCTAATAGCTTTGATCGTCTCTCTTTAGCATTAGAAAAGGACCCTGAACTCTCTATGGCAACTCTTGCAGCTCCTTTTGAGTCTTTAGAAGAAGCTTTAGACCCCTCAAATGTCAAATGTGTATTTGACCGAAATCAAAGAGCACTTTACTTCTCAAGAAATCTAATTCCTTATACAAAAGATCCTTCTAAAATTTTTCATCATCTAGGAGTCTACGCTTTTCGAAAGTCCTTTTTAGAAATCTATGAGAAACTCCCTTCAACGCCGCTCCAAAAAACGGAAGATCTCGAACAACTCAAAGCTTTAGAAGAAGGTTATTCCATTGGGATCGTTTTAGAAGCAAAACCTTCATTTGGAGTTGACCTCCCCTCTGATATTAAAAAACTGGAAAAACGTCTATGTCAATAAAATACATCTTCATTACTGGAGGAGTTTCTTCCTCATTAGGAAAAGGGTTAACCGCTGCCTCTATCGCATTGTTACTTGAAAAGAAAGGCTTTAAAGTAGCTATGATGAAACTTGACCCCTACTTAAATGTGGACCCTGGGACGATGAATCCTTTTCAACACGGTGAAGTTTATGTAACGGATGATGGAGCTGAAACCGATCTTGATTTAGGACACTATTATCGCTATACACATTCTCCTTTGTCAAGAGCTTCTAATGCAACTTCTGGTCAAATTTACGATACCGTTATCAAGAGAGAAAGAAAAGGCGATTACCTTGGAAAAACAGTTCAAGTTATCCCACATGTTACCAACGAAATTAAAAAGCGTATTTTAGATTGCTCTACACAAGAGCCTGATATTGACGTTGTTTTTGTTGAGATTGGAGGGACAGTAGGAGACATTGAATCTCTTCCCTTTTTAGAAGCTATAAGGCAATTTAGACATGAGCACTTACAAGACTCGGTTTTTATTCATTTAACCTACACACCCTATCTTAAAGCTGCCGGAGAAATAAAAACAAAACCGACTCAACACTCTGTTCAAATGCTTCGAAGCATTGGAATTGTACCTAACATTATTATTTGTCGTAGCGAGTACACTCTTTCTAAAGAGCTAAGAGATAAAATCAGCTTATTTTGCGATGTCGCTGAAGAAGCTGTTTTTGAAGCTATAGATGTCGAGCATTCAATCTATGAGCTCCCTATCAAGCTAAAAGAACAAAACATTGATGGCCTTATCTGCAAGCATCTTCATTTAGAAGATCGCAAAACAAACCTCTTAGAGTGGAAGAAAATAGTCTCTGTTATTTTAAATCCCAAAGGGACTATTAAGGTTGGAATTGTAGGAAAGTACGTTCAGCATCAAGACGCTTACAAATCTGTATTTGAATCTTTGGAGCATGCTGCTCTATCTCACGGATACCGCATCGAAATAAAGCGTTTTGAAGCTGACCATATTTTAGATAGCAAAACGAACTTTAATAAAGCAAAAGGGTGTGATGGCTACTTAGTTCCTGGTGGATTTGGAGAGAGAGGCATTGAAGGAAAGATTGCGATTGCTAAATACTGTAGAGAAAATAATATCCCCTACTTTGGGATTTGTTTGGGGATGCAGATTTTAGTGATTGAGTTTGCTCGAAATATTTTAGGGCTTAAAAAGGCTAATTCTACTGAGGTAGATACGACTACTAAAAACCCCGTTATTTCTCTTCTATCAGAACAAAAAAGCGTTCAAGATGTTGGAGGAACAATGCGGCTTGGCGCATACCCTTGCAAATTAAAAGAAAAGTCAAAAGCTCGCCAAGCTTACGGCAAAACAAAGATTTCAGAGAGACATCGCCATCGCTATGAGGTCAACAATGATTACGTTGAAGACTTTGAAAAAGCAGGACTCTTGTTTTCAGGGACCTATGTTAAACAAAAGCTTTGCGAAATTGCAGAAGTTAAAGGGCACCCTTGGATGGTAGGTGTTCAATTCCACCCAGAATTCAAGTCACGTCCAACTGAAGCGCATCCTTTATTTAAAGATTTCGCAAAAGCTATGATTCAAAAAAGTAAAAAGAAGAGGTCTTAAAATGAAACGTATTGTTGGAATAGACTTTGGACTTGCAAGGATCGGAGTAGCTCTTTCAGATCCTTCTAAAATCATTGCATCTCCCATAAAAACTATTCAGAACAAAAAAAAGTTAGAAGAGACGGTCAAAGATCTCCTTGAAGCATTGAAAGATTACTCTATTGAGGAAATTGTAGTAGGTATGCCTTATCGCTTAAATGGAAAACTCGGTTTTTCAGCTGATGAAGTTTTACATTTTATTGAAGAGCTTAAAAAGCAAACAGACCTTCCCATCAAAACTTGGGATGAGCGTCTTACCACCACACAAACAGAGCGCGTTATGAAGTCTGCCAAGCTCTCGAGAAAAAAAAGAGCAAAGGTCATTGATGCTGCTTGTGCAACCTTAATTCTACAGAGTTACCTCGATCAAAAATCATTTACTCTTGTTCCTGCTTATGACTAACTTTTGGCTAATGAAATGTGAGCCCAATGCTTACTCTATTGACGACTTACAAAAAGATAAAACGAGTCACTGGGAAGGGGTTCGCAATTACCAAGCAAGAAACTTTATGCGCGATGATATGAGGAAAGGAGATCTCGCATTTTACTACCACTCTAATGCCAAGCCCTCGGGGATTGTAGGACTTATGGAAGTTTCCAAAGAGTCTTATCCAGACTTTACAGCTTGGGACACTAAAAGCAAATACTTTGATCCTAAAGCGAGCCCAGAAAAGCCGATTTGGCATATGGTGGAAGTGAAATTTATTAAAAAATTCCCCTCTATCATTTCTCTTGATGATCTTAGAAATATTAAAGGTCTTGAAAAAATGATGGTTTTAAAAAAGGGTTCTCGTTTATCAATACAACCAGTCTTAGAAAAAGAATTTAACCTCATTAGGAAGAGATATGGATACTAAAAAGTTATTTATCAAAACACAGACAAATTTAATCAACTGGGCAATTGCGGTCTCGTTAGCTCTCAGTTTTTTAACACTTTTTTCACTTTTTAAAGGAGTTTATTCCTTTAGCTCAGTAGCCACAGCCACTCTTTATACACTGATATCCGCCCTTCTTATAAGGGTGAGGCTAAAGTTGGAAGTGAAATCTGCTCAACTGGTGCTTGCAATCTTTGCAATCCAGTTCTTATTTTATATCGTCACTTTTTTTAAAGGCCTTCCTAAAATGATCGCTCTTTTAAAAGGGATAGCCGAGTCAGGCTCTTCTTACTTTCTTGTTATTTTTTCAACTCTAGTTGGCTATGGCTTCTTTATGCTTTGTGGTTTTCTCTATTACAAGGTCTATAAAGCTGTGCAGTTCATTAATGCACTGAACCAAGAAGAAAGTTCTGTAGTCTAAACTTTTCTAGTTAAAACAAGTCCCGCGCCCAGAAAAAGAGAGATCTATGTAGTCTACAGGCTGACTGATCGGGATACTGACCCCAGAAGAGCCTGTTTGAGACTTAGCTGTTTGAAGACTAATTCTGTAGATGTTTTGATTATCATAAGTTCGAATATAGAGAATCTGGTTTGTTAAGTCCTTAACAACAACCCATTGAGTAAAGTCCGTGTTTTGATTAGAGTTTATTCTCTCCTCCACATCGCCGTATGGGATATCGACAGTATTTAAAAGGTGGAAAGCTAAATTCACCCCTTGAAGATTAGTGACTGGGCACTCTGCAAAGTATTTAAAATAGAACATGCGCACAAATCTTGAAGCCGGCGTCCAATCCCCTGGAACACCGACCATTCCTGAACCTTGCCCTTTTAGGTTAAATAGCTGCCCATTAAAAGAGAGTGGTTTTGAATTCAAAGCTCTTAGATGAATGTAATTTTCTAAATTGGTCACTTGCCAGTCAAAAGTAGG